>CAZCQN010000050.1:0-11175 GCA_964500825.1 uncultured Verrucomicrobiota bacterium
GGCTTCGGCGGGCAGGCGCCCCAGGCTACCCTCTGCCGGGCCTCCGGCCCTTGACGTGCACAAGTCGGGTCAAACGCCTTTTTCAGCAGCCTGCTAGTGTAGGACATCCGTTTTACACTGCCGTTACACACGAAACACCCCCTCGCGCCGTATATACGGGTGAAACGCGTGAAGTCCACTTCAACAGGAGGTGCGGAGCAATGAACTTGAAGAATCGAACATGGACGCTCTGGCTCGTCGTGGCCCCGATCCTCGGCGCCGTGTTGATCCTGGGCGCCCCGCACGCCGCCGGACAAGTTGTTCAGCCCTCGGGCCGGCCGCTGGCGGCGCACGTGATCGTCCCGCAGGCGCGCTCGGCCGTCGTCTCGCGCCCGAACACGGTCCAGGTCGAGGAGGTGACCGTCGGCGTCGTCATCGTCGAGCAGGTGGCGACCACGACGATGGACATCGTCCTGGCGAACCCGTCCAGGCGCCGGCTCGAGGCCGAGCTCATCATGCCCGTGCCGGTCGGCGCGGCGATTCGCGGCTTCACATTCGCGGGCGCCGCAAGCGAACCGACGGCCGAGCTGCTCACAAAGGAAGAGGCGCGCCGGATCTACGACGAGATCGTGCGCAAGATGCGCGACCCGGCCATCCTCGAGTTCGTCGGCAACGACCTCGTCCGCTCGAGCGTCTTTCCCGTCGAGCCCGGCGGGACGCAAACGCTGCGTCTGACGTACGAGCACCTGCTCGAGGCCGACGGCGACCGGGTCGACTACCTGCTGCCGCGCAGCGAGTCGGTCGAGTACAACGTCCCCTGGACCGTGTCGGTCAGGGTCAAGTCGAAGGCACCGATCTCGACCGTCTACTCGCCGAGCCACAAGCTGGAAACGACGCGCACAAGCGACACGATCGTCTCGGCGAAGATCGCTGCCGACGCGGTGACCGAGCCGGGCGCGTTCCGGCTTTCGTATTTGATCGAGCGCGACGGCCTCACCGCCTCGCTCCTCGCCTACCCCGATCCGACGACGGGCGGCGGCTACTTCCTACTGCTCGCCGGCCTGCCGGCAAGCCCGCATCGCGGCACCGACGCGTTCGCCATCAAGCGCGAGGTGACGCTCGTGCTCGACCGCTCGGGCAGCATGCAGGGCGACAAGCTCGACCAGGTGCGCGAGGCCGCGCTCCAGATCCTCGCCGGGCTCGACGAGGGCGAAGCGTTCAACATCATCGTCTACAACGAAGTGGTTGACCTGTTCTCCAAGCAGCCCGTCATCAAAAGCAAGCAGACCATCGACGCGGCGCGCACGTACCTCGGCAGCATCAACGCGCGCGGCGGCACGAACATCCACGACGCGCTGCTCGAGGCGTTGCGCCAGAAGCCAACCGAAAAGATGCTGCCGATCGTGCTGTTTCTGACCGACGGCCTCCCGACGATCGGCCAGACCTCGGAGGTCGCCATCGGCAACGTGGCGATGAAGGCCAACCCGCACACGCGCCGCGTCTTCACGTTCGGCGTCGGCCTCGACGTGAACACGCCGCTGCTGGAGAAGATCGCGTACGAGACGCGCGCGACGGCCACTTTCGTCCTGCCCAAAGAGGACGTCGAGCTGAAGGTGGCGCAGGTGTTCAAGCGCCTCTCCGGGCCGGTCCTGGCCAACCCCGTGCTCGAGGTGCTCGGGCCCGACGGGAAGCCGACGCCGAGCCGCGTGCGCGATCTGACGCCCGGCACGCTGCCGGACCTGTTCGCCGGCGATCAGCTCGTCGTGCTCGGCCAGTACCTGGGCGAGGAGCCGTTGACGTTCGTCGTCAGCGGCAACTACCTCGGACGGCACCGCACGTTCCGGTTCACGTTCGGCCTCGACAACGCGACGACGAAGAACGCGTTCGTCCCGAGGCTCTGGGCGAGCCGCAAGATCGCGCTGCTCATCGACGCGATCCGCGAGCTCGGCGCCGACGGCGGCGCCCACGACCCGTCGAACGACGCGAAGCTCAAGGAGCTCGTCAACGAGATCGTCCGGCTCTCGACGAAGTTCGGCATCCTGACCGAGTACACGGCGTTCCTGGCGCGCGAGGGCACGAACCTGGCCGACGCGGACCAGGTGCTCCGCGAGGCGGTCTGCAACTTCAACCACCGCGCGATGCAGACACGGACCGGCCTCGGCTCATACAACCAGAGCGTCAACAATGAGTTCCAGCGCACCCAGGCCAACCTGAACCGGCGGAACGGCTTCTACGACCAAAACATGGAACGTGTGGCGATTACGTCTGTCCAACAGGTAAACGATCTGGCGTTCTTCCAGCGGGGCAACCGCTGGATCGACAGCCGAATCGCCGACCAGGAGCACGACGTGACGCCGGACAGGGTGATCGAGGTCGGCTCGGACGAGTTCCACGAGCTGGTGCGCGAGCTCGCATCGGAGAACCGCCAGGGCGCGGCTTCTCTCTCGGGCGAGATCATGCTGGAAGTCGGCGGCGAAACCGTCCTGGTCAAGTAGTCACCGTGAGACTCGGACCAAGAAAGAGGAGGTCATAACGATGCACCGCGCGACTATCGCACTGATCGCCGTGCAGCTCCTGCTCGCGTCGGCCTGCCGCGCGTGGGCCGCCGAGGCCGCCGCGCCGGAGAAGCCGCAGGTCGAGGTCGTCTTCGTCCTCGACACGACGGGCAGCATGAGCGGCCTGATCGACGCCGCGAAGCGGAAGATCTGGGCCATCGCCAACACGCTCACCACGACCGACCCCGCGCCCGAGATCAAGATGGGTGTGATCGGGTTCCGTGATCGCGGCGACGACTACATCACGAAGCGAACCGACCTGACGAACGACCTCGACGCGATTCACGCCGCGATCATGGGTTTCACGGCAAACGGCGGCGGCGACACGCCCGAGAGCGTCAACCAGGCGCTCAACGAAGCGGTCACCATGATGAGCTGGGGCGAGGGCGAGAAGGTCTACCGCGTGATCTTCCTCGTCGGCGACTCCCCGCCACACATGAACTACGAGGACGACGTGAAGTACGCAGTCTCGTGCAAGCTGGCGGCGGAGGCCGGGATCGTGATCAACACCATCCAATGCGGGACGACCGCGAGCACGACGCCGATCTGGCAGGACATCGCCCGCAAGGCCGAGGGCCGCGCCTTCCGCGTCGAGCAGTCCGGGAACGCGATTCTCGCCTCAACGCCGTTTGACGACAAGCTCGCCGAGCTCTCCAAGGAGCTCGACGCAACGCGCGTTTTCTACGGCACGGAGGCTGAACGCGACAAGGCCGAGAAGCGCGAGGAGAAGGCCCGCGAAGCCTACGACAAGGCGCCGGCCGAAGCCATCGCCGGGCGTGCCACGTACGCCGCAACCGACTCCGCAAAGGCCAGCTATGCGGCACGCCAGGAGCTCGTGCAAGATCTCGCCGACGACCGCGTGAAGCTCGACGAGCTTGACCCCGAACACCTGCCCGAAAGCATGCAGAAGATGACGCCGGAGGAGCGCGCCAAGTACATCGAAGAGATAAAGGCCAAGCGCGAGGCGGTCGAGAAGCAGATCAAAGAGGTCGGCGCACAGCGTCAAGCGTACATTGACGAGCAGGTCAAAGCGGCCGGTGACAACGAGGAGCAGACGCTGGATGCCGCGATCTTCGAGTCGGTCCAAGAACAGGCGGCTGAGCATGGCATCGTCTACGAAGGCGGGCCGACGTATTGAGCGTATTCCACTTCGAACGACAAGGAGCAAGACCAATGAAGGCGACTATATCACTCCTGGCTCTCAGCGCCATCGTCTGGATGCTTGGGGCCACATCGCTTGCAGCCGAGGAGGCGGCGGAGACGTCGCGCATCCAGATGGCCATCCTGCTCGACACGAGCGGCAGCATGTCGGGCCTGATCGGCCAGGCCAAGTCGCAACTGTGGAAGATCGTCAACGAGTTCGTGAACGTCCGAAAAGACGGCCAACGGCCAACGCTTGAGATCGCGCTCTATCAATATGGTTCCAGTCGTTTGCCGGCCCAGGACGGCTACATGCGAATGGTCGTCCCGCTTACAACGGATCTCGACAAGGTTTCGCAGGAGCTTTTCGCCCTCCAGATCAGCGGCTCAAGCGAGTACTGCGGCCAGGTGATCAAGCAAGCCGTCGACGAGCTCGAATGGAGTGACGCGAAGACCGACTACAAGGTCATCTTCATCGCCGGCAACGAGCCGTTCACGCAGGGCACGGTCAACTACGCCGACGCGTGCAAGGCGGCCATCGAGAAAGGGATCATCGTCAACACGATCCATTGCGGCTCGTACGACGACGGCGTCAACGGCAAGTGGCAGGACGGCGCCCTGCTGGCCGACGGCTCGTATATGAATATCGACCACAACCGCGAGGTCGTCCACATCGAGACGCCGCAGGACGCCGAGATCGCCCGCCTCGGGGCCGAGCTCAACGAAACGTACATCGCGTACGGCGCAGCCGGCGCTGAAGGACTCGACAAGCAGAGCGAACAGGATGCGAACGCCGAGACCGCTGCGCCCGGCAGCAGCGTGCAGCGCGCCGTGACGAAAGGATCGGCCAACTACACGAACGCCGCGTGGGACCTCGTGGACGCGCTGAAAAACGAGACCGTGAAGCTCGACGAACTCAAGGATGAGGAGCTGCCGGAAGAGATGCGCGCGATGACGCGTGAGGAACGGAAGGCATACGTCGAGCAGCAGGCGACGCGGCGCGCCGAGCTCCAGGAGAAGATCCAGGAGCTGAACGACGCGCGCAAGAAACACGTCGCCGAGGAGATGAAACGGCTGGCCGAATCGGGCGAAGAGAAAACGCTCGACGAGGCGATGATCGAGGCGATCCACGACCAGGCCGAGAGCAAATCGTTCGAGCTGGAAAAATAGGGACAGGCACTTATTCTTGATAGCAAGACCGCAGATCGAACACGGGGCAAAATTAGTGCCTGTCCCTATTTTCCCGTGAACGGCGCCTCAATCGGGTCTAGGCTGTTCCGGGGACACGGCGTGAGGGCCGACGGATGTCGCAGCAGCAGATACTCGTCATCGAGGACGACCGGGCGATCCGCCAGGGCGTCGTCGATGCGCTCGAGCTCGATGGGTACGCCACGCTCGAAGCAGGCGACGGCGACGCCGGCCTCCGGCTCGCCAGCGACGCGGGATGCGACCTCGTGCTCCTCGACCTGATCCTGCCCGGCCCCGACGGCCTCGACATTCTCCGAGCGGTTCGGGAGAAGCAGCCGACGCTGCCGGTCATCATCCTCACCGCCCGCGGCGATGAGGCGCAGCGCATCGAGGGCCTCCGGCTCGGCGCCGACGACTACGTGGTGAAGCCGTTCAGCGTGCGCGAGCTGCTTGCGCGCATCGCGGCCGTGCTTCGGCGTGCGAGCGAGCGGCCCGACGAGGTTGAGCGCGTCGCCTTCCCCGGCGGCAGCGCCGACCTCACACGCTGCGAGATCGCGTACGACGACGGCGAACGCTCCGAGCTCTGCGAGCGCGAGGTCGACCTGCTCCGGTATCTCGCGACGAACGCCGGCCGGCCCATCCCGCGCGGCGAGCTCCTCGCCCGCGTCTGGCGGGTCAACCCGAGCCGGATCGAGACACGCACGGTCGATATGCACATCGCCCGCCTGCGTGAAAAGCTGCGCGACGACGCCGACAGCCCGCGCGTAATCCGCACCGTTCGCGGCAAGGGATACATGTTCGTCAGCAGCGAGGAGCCGTAATGAGACGCCCGTGGCACATATGGATGATCTTCGGCATCTGCCTCGCGGTCGTCGTGGCGGCGACGGCATGGATCAGCCTCGAAGCGCTCCGGCTTGAGCGCTCGGAAGCCGAGATGCGCCGCCAGGCCCTGCTCGAGGAGAACGTCCGCCTGGCCTTGTGGCGGATGGACTCGGCGCTCGGCCCGCCGCTTGCGCGCGAGAACGCCCGGCCGTGGCACGCCTACAACGTCTTCTACCGCACCACGGGCCTCTACAACCTGGCCACCGTGTCCGTCGAGCAGGGCGACGTCCTTGTCCCCTCGCCGCTGCTCACCGAGAGCTACCCGAACATCCTGCTGTTCTTCCAATTCGGGCCGGACGGCACGCTCACGTCGCCGCAACTGCCGGCAGGCGACGAGCGCCAGCGTGCCGAGGGCGTCCACGTCACGCCCGATCAGATCGAGGCGGCCGAGCAGCGCCTCGACGAGCTCCGCGCCTTGGCCACATGCGACGCCCTGCTCAAGGCGCTGGGCCAAGCCGACCCTGGGATAGGACCACTGCTCGACGCCAGCACCCTTCGGCCCGAGACAGTCGCGGACGATTCGCCTCGAGTCCCACCCGCGCGCCTGGTGCAGCCGCTTACGGCAACGCTCGACGCGGCACTGACGATCGCGCCCGCGCACCTTGGCGCCACCGAAAGGGACCTGCGCGACATCGACCCGGAGTTCCAGTCCAGCCGGAACGAGGAGGAGTTCGAGGTTCGCGACAGCTTTAACCGGCAGGGGCAGGGCCTCGAACGCGGGTTGTCGAACACCCTGCCGCTTGCCGCCGCGCCGACGGGCACGCCGCTCAAACCCGTGTGGATCGGGGACGAGCTTCTGCTGGCGCGCGTTGTCTTGGTCAACGGCCGGCAGTTCGTCCAGGGCTGCTGGCTCGACTGGCCCGGCTTGAGGCAGGCGCTTCTCGACGAGATCGGCGATCTGCTGCCGGGCGCGTCGCTCGAGCCCGCTCCCTCGGCCAACGAGCCGGGCCGGATGCTCGCGGCGCTGCCGGTGCGCCTCGTGCTCGGCGAGAACCCGGCCGGCACGATGCCGGTGTCGTCGACCATTCGCCTGTGGCTCGTCATCGCGTGGGCGGGTTTGCTGCTCGGCGCTGCGGCCGTCGCCGCGTTGCTCGTCGGGGCGATCCGGCTGAGCGAACGCCGGGGCGCGTTCGTCTCGGCCGTCACGCACGAGCTGCGCACGCCGCTCACGACGTTCCGAATCTACACCGACCTGCTCGCGCAGGACGGTGTCCCCGACGAGGCGAAGCGCCGGCACTACGTGCGTACACTGAGCACTGAGGCCGACCGCCTCGCCCATCTCGTCGAGAACGTCCTCGCCTTCGCCGGTCTGACGGGGAGAAGGATCCGGCGCTTCGCCGAAGAGACCAGTGTGAGCGCGCTCGTGGACCGCGTCACGGGCCGTCTTGCCGACCGCGCCGCCCGCGCGGAAATGGAGCTCGTCGTCGAGGCCGACGAAGCCGTCCGGTCGGCGACCGTGGCGGCCGACGTCTCAGTCGTCGAGCAGATCCTGCTCAACCTCGTCGACAACGCGTGCAAGTACGCCGCCTCGGCCGACGACCGGCGCATCCACCTCGACGCCGCGCGCACCGACGGCGCCGTGCTGTTGCGCGTCCGCGATCACGGCCCCGGAATCGCCCACGACGTTGCGGGCCGCCTGTTCCGCCCGTTCTCCAAGTCGGCGCACGAAGCGGCCGACACTGCTGCGGGCATCGGTCTCGGTCTGGCGCTGAGCCGCCGCCTCGCCCGCCGCATGGGCGCCACGCTGCGCGTCGTCGCCGACACGCCCGACGGCGCCTGCTTCGAGCTCACCCTGCCGACCGCCTAGCCTGCGTTTCTCACAGCCTTTGCACGTACGATCCGCCCGATGAGCCGCCTCGCGGCGACTGGCAATAGCCTCGGGCGCAAGCCCGTGGAACGAAACGCGCCGAAACACGTCAGAGCCCCTTCAGGGGCGATTGAGCTCGGCCCGCACGCGCCCTCAATCGCCCCTGCCGGGGCTCCGGTTCGTTCTTGGGTCCGCGTACCACGGGCTTGCGCCCGAGGCTACTGCCAAACGCCCCTGGCGGGGCTTGGACTTGCGCGTCGACCCCAAGTCGAACGGATTTCGGATGGGCGCCGGGCAAGGCGGCGTTGGAAGGCATTGAGAGGTTACTGCCAACGCGCTGTCGGGCGGCCGAACGGCCGCCCGACGCGAGGGATGTTGGCTAGTCGTCGTACTGCCAGCGGGCGACCTCGACGGCGTAGACGCTGGGCACGCCGGGCGGGGCTGTGGCGGGATTCGCCAGGTCGGTGTCGTAGCCCCAGTTGCGGCTGGGCGCCTCGTAGTAGGGCGAGCCGTAGATCCAGTCGCCGGTGGCGATTTCGCTTTGCCAGAGCGCGACGAGCGAGCCGCGATACGTGAGCGTCTTCCCGCTCCAGGTTTCGAGGAAGCGCGGCATGTTCTCGACGCCGCCGTTGTACCGGCCTTCGGTGGTCACCGTGTTGCCCGCGATGACGGCAACGTTCATCGTTGTGTCCGACGCGGCGCGCTCCCAGAGTGGTTTGTCGCTTCGCTCGTCATCCCAGTTATTGGACAGGATGTTGATAGCGTCGCACATGACGCTCGCGGGCTTCTTGCGCACCGTGTTGTAGTCGCCCTGGATATAGAGCGGGTTGTCCGTGACGACCGTGAGGCCCGTGTCCGGCAACTCCTTCCCGTTGACGAGCCGCACGCCATCTTGCTCGCCAAGGCCGGCCCGGCTGTCCGACACGTAGAGAATGCCGTTCGAGGGGCACTTGCCGCTTGCGCGCAGTTTCTCGACGTCGATCTCCGTCACGGAGACCTCGGTGCCCTCGCGGTAGTTGTAGAACGTCTTGGTCGAGATCGGGTTGATCTGTTCGGTGGGATCGGTCGGATCCGGATACGTCAGATCGACCTCCCACCCGGACGAGTCGTAGGCCTTGCCGTCGATGATTCGCAGGTCGGCCTTGTAGTAGTACTTGAGCTCCTCGGCTTCCGGCGTGTCCGATGGGTCGCCGCGCTCGATCAGTTCCCGAGGATGGTCGGGAGTCGCCAGCGGCATGCGGAGCGGGGCCACGTGATGTGCGGCCGACTTGACGTTGCCGTCCCACCGCTCCTGCGAGCCCTCGTACCAGTCGGCGTGATCGCTGTCGAGCCATGACCCGTCGAGGTTCCGCATGTCACGATAGACCTCATCACCATCCTTGACCTCGACGGGGCCAGGCGAGACCGCTGAGCCGTCCTTTCGCCGGTGGTACATGTTGCCGGCGCAGGTGAGCATCGACTCGAAGCTCAACGATGTGTCCGTCCCCATGTAGACGTCGCTGTTGCAGTGCACGGGCCCGTTGATCGTCATCGCCGGACCGGGCAGGATCTCCAGATCGTCCGCGTAGTAGAAAATAGCGAACTGGAAGATCGGGATGAACTGCGCCTCGACCACCTCGCTGAGCTGCGCGACCTCGCCCGAGTGCTCCGACGAGACCCAAGCCGTGATCTTGATCGTCTGGACCCGGCCGCGCAGGCCTTTGTAGGTGCCGTACTCCAGCGTTTTCTCTTCGGGCGCGCCGTAGGCGGCCACCGTGAACTCATCGAACGTGAAGCCGTCGTAGTCAGGGGGCGAAATCGCCGCCAGCTCGCTCAACGTGTGCCCAAGGCCCTTCGAGTAGAGCACCTTGAGCTCAGCCACACCTTTCTCGATCCCCGCCTGGGCCACATAGAACGCGCGGGTCAGTTCCACCTCGCGGTGCGTCAGGTGCAGATCGGAGCCGGCAACACCGAGGAAGGCTGCGGCCCCGATCGCCGCCACGAACACGATGACGAGCACCACGGCGAGCGCGATGCCCTTGTTGTGTCTCCGTGTGCGCGATGTCATGAGCTCCATTCTCCTTCGATCTAATTCCTCGGCATCACCTGGGTGAGAAGCGTGGCGCTCATCCAGCGATCCCGCACGCGTTCCTGGCCGACGAGACGGATCTTGATCGTGCCATCCGACATCTGCGTGAATTCCAGATCCGTCCGGTAGACCGAGCTGTCCCAGTACTGCTCAGAGCTCGACGGGTCGTAGATCGTCTCTTCGACGTTGTCGTTGCTGCCCGCGTCGGGATCGTAGGTGAGCTCGTTCCCGTGCAAGTAGACGCGCCGGGTGACGCCATCGACCCCGCTCGTGAATTCGATCGTCTGCGGGTCGATGATCGTCACGCTGTTGGCTTCCCGTAGGCCGTGCTGCCGGCTCTCGCTCCGGCCGCGCTCGCCTTGGACCATCCGCTGCATGGCGGCGGCCAGCTTGCGCTGCAGGGAGACCTGCGCGCTCCCCTCGCGCCAGCTCCGAAGCGACATGAGATAGACACTGACCACCGCGGCCGACAAAAGAAGAAAGATGCCCAGTGCGATGACGACCTCGGGCAGCGTGAACCCGAACGCCGACCGCAGCGGTCGCCGGTTGCTCATTGTGTGATGATGTCGCTGCATTGCCATGCCTTATCGTTTCGCGATCAGAGTATCTAAGGAGACTGTCAACGACCTGTGTCCGCCGAACGAGAACGATTCCCACGTCAAGCTGACGTGGACAGGCTTGCAGGGATCGTTGGTGCCGTCGCCGTCCAGATCGATCTCCTCTTCGGTCCTGTCGCCGTCGTCGTCCAGGTCCATCCGGTCGTCCACCTCGACGCGCAGCCTGCCGACCAGATCGTCCGATGTGCCCCACTCGCCGTCCGAGCCCGGGTCGACGATGACCTCAGTCGGGTCCTGGTCCTGCACGTCGTCGTACGAGCCCGCCCAGAGCGCCTCGAGCTTTGCCTGGAGCAGATTCGTCACCTGGGCCTGATGCCGGGCGCGAAACGTCGCGACTCGCCCCATGAGAAAGGCCGAGTACAACCCGCCGACCGTCAGGCCAAACAGAAGGACGGCGATCGCCACTTCTGCCAGCGTGAAACCACCTTGCTTGCGCGATACTGCGGCCATGGTCACCTCGCTCGGCTGCTGCATTGATGACGCCAGGAGCACACAGGTAGACCTAACACCCGGCGAGCTGTGGTGCAGGAGGTGTGCCAAGCGGGTTGCCGCGGTTGGGGTCCGTCTGTAACACCCGCCCGTCGAGCCCACTACATCACGAGAAACAGCCGCGGGTCGCTGGCGCGATTCTCGCGAATTAGAAGATCCCCGAATCACTCGTCGCGCGAATGAGATTGGGGAACCGGACGGGAAAGCATGACACGCACCTTGGCTCCTGTCGGCAGCGTCGTGCGTTCACGGCTTGTGGCCGCACGTCTCGGGACGATCACCAAGGAGTTGCCGAGAGGTGGGAAGTACGCCCGGCAGGAATCGAACCTGCAACCAACGGATTAAGAGTCCGCTGCTCTACCTAGTTGAGCTACGGGCGCACGGCTGTCGCTTCGCGACAGCTTGGCAGTTCGGCAAGGCCGAACTGCAGGCCACGCCGCGACAGCTTGG
>CAZCQN010000050.1:11275-19702 GCA_964500825.1 uncultured Verrucomicrobiota bacterium
CAGGCCACGCCGCGACAGCTTGGCAGTTCGGCAAGGCCGAACTGCAGGCCACGCCACGACAGCTTGGCAGTTCGGCAAGGCCGAACTGCAGGCCACGCCGCGACAGCTTGGCAGTTCGGCAAGGCCGAACTGCAGGCCACGCCGCAACGGCTTGGACGTTCGGGAACCGAACGTCAGGGCGTCGCTTCGCAACGCCTTGTCAGTTCGGCAGGGCCGAACTGCGGAGGGTGTTGATACCATCCCAGCCGCGCGACGTCAACCGCGAAAAACGTTGTCACGGCGGGCCCGTGTGCTAGAGTCCCCGCGCCAACGAGACGACCCCGAAGAGGCGCTTTTCGACCATGCAGGCAACCCGCGTGATCCTCGCGATGCTCGTCGTGGCGATTCCGCTCGCCGCGACGCCCATCGTCGCGCTCGCCTCCGGCGCCGGCCAGGACCCGGCACCACTGAATACCACGCAGCTTCGCGCGCTCCTCGACGACGAGGACCCCGCGCGCATCGCGTTTGCCCTCTACCAGCTCGCCGCGCGCGGCGAGCTCGGCGATCCGACCGTCAAGGCACTGTGCCGTCACACGGATGCCTACGTTCGCCGGGCGGCCGTCTTCGCGCTCGGCACCAAGGGCGACGCGTCGGCCAAGCCGCTGCTCGCGAGAGCCGTGCGTGACGCCGATCCCGGCGTGCGGCGTGCGGCCGTCTATGGACTCGGCAGCCTCGACGCGAAAAGCGCCATGCCACTGCTCGAGGCGGCGCTCGACGATCCCCATCCGGCCGTGCGCGAGCTGGCCGTGACGGCCGCCGGTCGAGTCGGCGGTGACAAGGCAGTCAAGCTGCTCATCGAAGAGCTCAACGATCCGAGCCGCCGCGTCCGTCGTGCCGCCGTGGTCGTGCTGGGCGCGCTGCGCGATGCGCGTGCGCTCGAGCCGCTGCGGCAGCTCGCGCGCGACCCCGAGCGCGGCCTCGACGCCGCCAGCGCGTCCCGCGTGCGCGCAAGGCTCGACGAGGGCTTCAACTTCGGCTACGAGTTCCTGACGCTGCCCGAGCTGCTCAAGCGCTTCAGCGCGCGCACGGGCATCCCGACGTTCGTCACCGACGAGGCGCTCATGGCGATCGCCCTGGCGGCGCAGGATCCGGATAACCTCGACAGCCTCAAGGTGTCGATGTGGCACGTGAAGGCCCGCGCGTTTCTCGACGAGCTGACGCAAGCGGCCGGCCTCGCCTGGCTCATCGAGGGCCGGTGGGTCACCATCACCGTCAACGGCTACCTCGCCTACGACACACCGCTCGAGCTCGAGATCGCCGGCGCGCTCTATCGCCTCGGCCACGCCTCGGCCAAGACCACCCTCCAGCGCTTCGCCAACGACGCGAAGTGGGGCGCCCGCGCCGCCGCGCTCTTGAAACCGAATTAGCCACAGATTACACGGATGAACACAGATTCTCCGCTGCGGCGTGACGATCGCAGCCGATCTGTGAGGATCTGTGTAATCTGTGGCCCTCCTATTCCCGGCTGTCGAGCGGCAGCGGTTCGTGCACCGGCCGGGCCTGGCTGAAGAAGCGGCTCGTGATCCGCAGCCGGATGTCGTCGAGCATCGCGTAGAGGCACGGGATGAGCACGAGCGTCACGATCGTCGAGAACGCAAGGCCCCACGCGATCGCGCTCGCCAGCGGCCCCCACACGCGTGAGCGCCCGCTGATGCCCAGCGCCATCGGCAGCAGCCCGCCGATCGTCGTGACCGACGTCAGGATGATGGGCCGCACTCGGATGGCGCACGCCTCGAGGATCGACCGCCACCGCCCCGACCCGGCGCGCCGCCGCCGGTTGACGAACTCGACGAGCACGAGCGAGTCGTTCACCACGACGCCGGCGAGCGCGATGACGCCGACCATCACCGGAATGCTGAACGTCGCCTGCCCTGTCAACACGAGGCTCACGACGAGGCCGAACATCACGCCGAACCCCGCGAACGGGATGATCGACATGATCATCACCGGCTGCACGAACGAGCGGAACTGCGTGGCCAGGATGATGTAGATCAAGAGCACGCCGAAGCCGAACGCCGCGAACAGGTCCATCATCGCCTCGGCCGTCTCCTGCGACTCGCCGCCGAACTTGACCGAGTAACCCGGAAAGCTCGCTACGATCTGCTCGGCACGCGGCCGGAGCTTCGACACAACCTCGACGGGCGAGGCGACCGTCTTGTCCACGTCGGCCGTCACGTTGATCGCGCGCTTCTTGTTGTAGTGGTGGATCTCGAACAGGCCGGGCTGCACGTCGAGGGCGACAACCTCCTTGAGCGCAACGAGCTGCCCGCCCGCGCCCGGCACCCGCAGGTTGAGCAAGTCGTCGAGCGACTGCCGCGACTCCTCGCGCGCGCGGACACGGATATCGATCTTCTTGTCCCGGTACTGGTACTCGGCCACCGGCGCGCCCTCGAACGCGGCGTACACGACCGAGGCGAGCGTCTCGACGTCGATGCCGAGGTATTTCGACTTCTCCTCGTCGATGCGCACCGTGACCTCGTTCTTGCCGCGCAGGAAGTTGTCGCGCACCTCGGTCACCCCATCGATAGCGCGCAGGTCGTCCTGGATCAGCCCGGCGATGCGTTCGAGCGTGTCGAACTCAGGCCCCGTGATCTGCAGGTCGACGTCAGCACCCACAGGAGGTCCCTCCTGCGGCACCTCGATCAGCAGCCGCTCGATTCCCGGCAGTTGCTCAATACGGTCGCGGAAACGCGCGGCCGTCTGGTCCAGGTCGCGCCATCGCCGCGTCAGGTGGACGGCAAGCGTGCCGGCGTGTGAGGCCTGCGTCTCCTCGTACTGGACCTGGACCCAGCCCGCAATCTGAAGCGTGTCGACGATCTCGTCGCCCAGCTCGTCGCGCACGATTGCCTCGATACGGTCCAGCGTCTTCTGCGTCTCGTCGAGCCGCGTACCCACCGCGTGCCAGACCTTCACCTCGATCCGCTCGCGCTCATCGGAGGCGCCGAACATGTCGACCTTGATGATCGGCTCGACCTCCCAACCGAACCAGCCAAACACCAAGGGAGCTGCAACGACAACGAAGCCACCGAAAAGCAGCAGGACAGCCGCGGCCATGGTCACGTAGCGCAACCGAAGACACGCCGTCCCCACTTTGCGGTACAAGCGGCGGATCGCACCGATGAGGCGCGAGCGAAAATCCTGCCGCGCACCGTTTGGGCCAGCCTGTTTCTTTGAGAGCCCGCCGAACTCGGCGATGTGGCACGGCAGGATAAAGAACGCTTCGAACAGCGACGCGGTCAGCGCCGCGATCACCGTCTTCGGGATGACGCTCATGTAGTCGCCGATGATGCTCGACACCAGCATCATCGGGATGAACGCCGAAATCGTCGTCGCCACCGCCGCCGTCACCGGGAGCGCCACCTCGGTCGCGCCGATGACGGCCGCTTGCTTCGGCGGCATGCCGCGCTCGATGTAGCGGTAGACGTTCTCGAGGATGATGATCGCGTCGTCGACGATCATGCCGAGCACGATGATGAGCGCGAACAGCGAGATCGTGTTGATCGTGTTGCCCGACACTCTCATGAAAATGAAGGCAAGGAGGAACGTAATCGGGATCCCCACGAACGCGAACAGCGCGTTGCGCGGCCCGATAAACACGTAGAGCAGCACAAGCACGAGGCCCATGCCGATCAGCCCGTTGTTGACGAGAATGCCGAGCTGGTCGCGGATCTCGCGCGCCGTGTCGTAGACGGTCGTCACCTGGAGCGAGCTGCCGGTGTCCTGCCGATACTGCTCGACGACCCGCTTGATCTCGTCGACCGCCTTGACGACGTTCCCGTCCTTGCGCCGATAGGCAATCAGGACGAGGGCCGAGACGCCGTTGAGCTTGGCCGCGGTCTCGGCCTCCTCGTAGCCGAGGCTCACGCGCCCGACGTCGCCGAGTCGGACCGTGCTCCCGTCGGGATGCGTGAACAGGACGAGCTGCTCGAACTCGCGCGCATTCTCGAACTCGCCCTCGACGCGGATGAGCTCCTCCTTGCGCCCCACGGGAATCGGGCCCGCCGAGACGTTGCGATGACGCCGGCCAATGGCGCGCGCCACGTCGAGCGACGTGAGCCCGTGCGCGTTGAGCCGCTCTGGGTCGAGCTCGATGTGCAGCTCCCGCTCGCGGTCGCCGAACAGCTCGACCTTGCCCACGTCGGGGATCTGCTCGAGCCGGTCCTCGACCGTCTCGGCATGCAGCAGGAGCTGCTCCTCGGTCATCTCGCCGCCGAGCACGACGAAGATCGCCGGTATGACGTCGGTCGTCAGCTTGTAGACGATCGGGATCTCCGCGCTGTCGGGCAGCTCCTGTACCTGGTTGACCGCGTTGCGCAGATCCTGCACGGCCGACTCGAAGTCCTCGAGGTCTTCCTCCCACTCGATGAAGATCGTCGAGATCCCTTCGACCGAGACCGACTCGATCTCATTGACGTCTGTGAGCTGGTCAAGCTCGTCCTCGATGACCGTTGTGATTGACTCCTCGATCTCCTCGGGCGACTTGCCCGGGTCAACCGTCAAGACGAGAGCAGCCTGGAACGAGACGTCCGGCTCCTTGGCGCGCGGCAGCGTGTTGTACGCGTACAGCCCAAAAACGAGGATGAAAATGAAGACGAGATGGATGAAGACCGGGTTGTTGACACTGAAGCGGGGCAGGTTCACGGCCCGAGCTCCTCGCTGGAGATCGTCTCGTCGGGTGCTTGCTCGCCATGCCCCTGCGGCCGCGTGACTGTGCTGCCGGGCCGCAGACCGGCCTGGCCCACCACGACGAGCTCCTCGCCGGCGGCCAGGCCCTCGACGACGACCACGCTGTCGCCGCTGCGCTCGCCGAGCGTCAGCGGCCGGAACGCGGCGGTGTCGCTATCCTCGATAACGAAAACGCCCAGCGTGTTCTCCCAGTAGACGAGCGCGTCGAGCGGCACCGTGATCGCGTCCGGCTCGGTCCGAAGCGTGAACGTGACGCGCGCCACCATGCCGATGGCGAGCGCGCCGTCGGCGTTATCGACTTCGATCTCGACGGGGAAACTGCGCGTCATCCGGTCCGCCTTGATCGACTTGTAGATGATCGCCCCCTCGAATGCGCGCTCCGGAAACGCGTCGATGCGGACGGGGCAGACCTGCCCGAGCTTGACATACGGGAAATCGCTTTCCGAGATGCTCGTGACGACCTTGACCTTGCGGACGTCGGCCACCGTCGCGAGCGGCGTGCCCGGGCCGACGAGCTCACCGGCTTCGACGGGTTTCGCCACAACCGTCCCCTCGATCGGGCTGTAGACGACCGTATCGTTGTACCTCTTTTTCGCCAGGTCGCGACGAGCCTGGGCGACCTCGAAGAGCGACCTGGCGGTGTCGAACTCGCTCTGCACCGCGCCGCCCTGGTCGTAGAGCTTCTTCGTGCGCTCGTACGTCGCCTTCGCGTCGGTGAGCGCCGCCTCGGCCTCGAGCCAGCGCAGGTTGTACTCCTCCTGCTCGAGGACGGCGAGCGGCGCCGGCATTGTGTCCACGTTCGCGTCGCTGGCGGGCTTCGGGTATACGGTCTGGCCCTTCTCGAAATTGAGCTCGAGGATCTGGCCGCTCGTCTTGGCGCTCACCGTCACCTCCCGCCACGCCTCGACGGTGCCGAGCACGGTGACGGTGAAGTCCACGTCGCGCTCCGTCACCGGCTGCGTGACGACCGGTATCCGCACCTCGACCTCGTCATCGCCTTGCTTCTTGCGCCCGCCACACCCGCCAACGACGAGCACGAGCACCAACACCACCGCCAATACGCTCAGCAGTTGCCGCGTCCACCTCGATCGCATCATGCCGCTTCCCTCACGTATCGAGCTCCGGTCCCCGTGCACCTCCAGCGTACAGATAGCCTCAACCGAGGAGCATTTCAAGCCGCCCCGGCCGTCTTCATCCATCTTAAGCAGACCAAGCCTTCTCGACAAGTGTCCCGAAAGGACGCTTGCTCATCCCATGGACCGAGAGTATGAACAGACGAGAGCCGACGCGCGGGTACCAAGCCACTATTGGGGAGCCACCATGACTGCTCGCCTGCTTGTCGCGATCGCCTTGCTTGCCGTGGTGGTCGTTTGCTGCTCGTGTGGCAAACCGGCCGACAAGACCACGCAAGCCGACGTCCCAGCCGGCGCCGCTGCCGCCCTCGACGTCGGCGAAGGCACAGCCCCAGAAACGGCCCGCGCTAAGCCGTTCTTCCTCCAGTTCTACGAGCCGCGGCCCCAGCTCGAGATTGAGGCAAAGGTCCCCCAGTACGCGCTCCCGCTCGAGCCCGAGGGCATCATCAACTGGACCGTCGCGAGCAGCCACTTCAAGTGCAAGCGCACGGCCGAGATCATCATCCAAAACGGCTTCGCCGTCGAGGAGGGCTGGGGCGACCACCTCGGGGGAATCTGGACGGCGTACTTCCTGCCCGAGCACGTGCACCGGTTTGTCACCGTCGACACGGCACTCCACATCCAGCACCTTCTGCATGACATGCTCCTGAGCGAACTCGAGCAGGCATACATGGTCGAGGATGTGCAGGCCTTGACCGAGAAAGCGCTCGTGTCGTTCGACCGAGCCTACAGGGAAGCGCACCGCACGGCCGGCGCGTCAACAAAGCACGTGGCCGCGATGCGGCGCAACGTCGCCTACTTCAGTGTGGCCGCACGGCTCTTCGGCGCGCGGGCCGCCGTGCCCGACTACGTTCGGAGCAACGTCGAGGCCGAGATCCGCAACATCGAGCGCGGCGCGGTGGCCGCGAGCCGGATCTTCATCTACCGCATCGACTACGGGCAGCTCAAGCCACGCGGCCACTACACGACGAGCGACGCGCTCGAGCGCTACTTCCGCGCCATGATGTGGTACGCGCAGGGTGCCTTCCTACTCCAACCCGGCATTGTGGACCACGGCACGGCCGACATCCAGACGATGCAGGCGCTGCTCATCGCGCGCTTCATCGCCGAGGATCCCGACGCTTACACCTGCTGGCACCGGCTGCACGCGTTCTACGAGTTCATTGCCGGCGCCACGGACGACGTCTCGGTCGCCGACGTGGTCCGCGTCAGGACGGCGCTGGATGACGAACTCGCCGCGGCGAGCATGAGCGAGGACTCACTGGGCGAATCGGCCTACCTCCGCATGATTCGCGACCGTCTACGCGCTCTGCCGCCTCCGCGCATTCACTCGGCCATCGACGTGCCGGGGCGTCAGGACGCCCCGGCAGCCAAGCGCACGACGCGCCGCGGCGACCAACAGCGCGCCGTGCGGCTCCTCGGGCAGCGATTCAGCCTCGACGCCTACGCGATAAGCAGGGTCACAGGCTTCACGTACCTCGGCGACACCCGCCCATTGACGCGAATCGACACGCCGATGGGGCCCGTGCGCGGTTACCCGACGCCACTTGACGTGATGGCCATTCTCGGCTCCGACGAGGCCGAGGCGCTCCTGCGCGCCGCCGGCGATGCCGACTACGCGCACTACGACAACCGACTCCGGCAGCTCAAGAACGAACTCGCCACGCTGCCGGACAGCCAGTGGCACGGCAGCCTCGCCGCCTGCCGCCTCGACATTGTGCGCGCGCTCCTCGACCCCGTCGAGGAAGGGTACCCAACGCCGATGCGGACCGCCGCGTGGGGAGCCCGTCGTCTCAACACGGCGCTTGCCACGTGGACGCAGTTGAAACGCGACCTGGTCCTGGTGCAGACGGAGCCGGTCCTTTGGTACCTGGGAGGTCAGCCTCCAAGACGGTGTCTCCACTACGTGGAGCCGGCACTTGCCGTCTATCAACGCATTCTGGCCACCGACCAGGCAGTCCGCAACGGCCTCGCCGCCCTGCTCGACGACGAGAGGAAGGCCAGATTCCTGTGCGAGCGGTTGGCCATGTTCGACGGGTGGGTCTCGGGGCTCGAGCAGATCGCACGAAAGGAGCTCAACGGCACCCCGCTCGACGACGATGACGCTGCGTTCCTCGATCACTCAACGACGGTGACTCTCCGCGAGATGCTACTGCCGGTGCGGCGCGACCTGCACGACCCGGCGGTCGTGGCCGACGTTTTCACCGAGCCGAACGAACGGCGGGTGCTTGAGGTGGCGACGGGGCGGTTCAACCTGCTGTGGATCGTCTACCAGCTCCCGAGCGGCGAGAAGGTTCTCGGCGCGGGGCCGGTGATGAGCTACTACGAATTCAAGCAGCCGATGGCGGCGCGGCTCACCGACCAGGAGTGGCGCCAGATGCTCGATGAGGGCGACGCGCCCGACCCGCCCGAATGGACTAAGACGTTCCTCGCCCGCGACCCGAAGGACTAGCCCCAATACTGTTCACCTACCATGTGCCATGGGCCTCCGGCCCATGTTTCCCACGGGCAAGATGCCCGTGCCACCTGCAACGCAGGCACTAAGTGAACCGTATTGGCGCTAGCCCGC
>CAZCQN010000051.1:0-8709 GCA_964500825.1 uncultured Verrucomicrobiota bacterium
ACACGTCCGGTTGGGCCAGCAGTTCCTCCACCTCATCGACGGTCAACACCTCCGGCAGCAGCCGCCACGTCTTGGGCGACTCGAGCGCCTCGGCCGGGTTGTGCTCGATAAGACCCTCCTCGTCGAGGCACCGGAAGAACGACCGGAGCGCCGTGAGACGCCTCGCGAGCGAGCTCGACGACAAACCACGCTTCTTCTCGCCGATCAAGAAATCCAGTATATCCTCGCGCCGCAGCGCGGTCAACGGCCCCTTGCCCGAGCGCGCCGCGAACTCGAGGAAGCGCCGCACGTCGCCCACGTAGCACTCCATTGTGTGGAGCGCCGCGCCGCGCGACGCGAGCAGCGTCTGCCGGAACAGCTCGATCGCGTCATCCGTCGTGGTGCTCATCGCTGCCACGCACCCGCTGGTCGTAGAGCTTCGCGTATCGCAGGAACACCGCGTAGGCCAACATCGACGCGATCACGTACCCGTGGAACCCGTCGAGGACGCCGGCCTTCACAACGTAGTGCTTCAGGAATTTGGCGAGCGGCCGGGTAACCATCCGCACCGCATCCGTTGCTCGCCACCGCCGCGTCGACGCCCAGATCTCGGCATAGCGGTGCATGGTCCGCAGGTGCTCGGCGATCGTCCGGTACGTGTAGTGGATCAGGTCGCCGCGCAGCCGCCGCGTCGGGCCGTCGACGAGGAACGTCTCGTGCGGGTCGATGCCGCCGAGCCGTGCGCGGTCTTTGCGCACGAGGCGGAGCTTGTAGTCCGGGTACCAGCCCGAGTGGTTGATCCACTTGCCAAGGTAATGGACGCGCCGCGGCAAGTAGTAGGCGACCGCGTTGCCGGGCCCGTTGTCGAACGCCCGCTGGATCTCGGCGGCGAGCTCGGGCGAGACGCGCTCGTCGCTGTCGAGCAGCAGCGCCCACTCGTTCGACGTCTGCTGGAGGCCGAAGTTCTTCTGGCTGCGGTAGCCGTCCCACTGGCGGAAGAAGATCTTGTCCGTGTAGCGCCGAGCGATCTCGACGGTGCGGTCCGTGCTGAAGCTGTCGACCACGACGATCTCGTCGCACCACGACACGCTGCGGAGGCAGCCCTCGATGTTGCCCTCCTCGTTCTGGCACGCGACGAACGCGGTGATCGGGTACGTTGTGTTGCTCATGGCCCGCCACGCAGCCACGCGGCTGCTGCCTCGAATACCTCGTCGGCCGTGATACTCGTCATGCAGCGGAAGTCGCGGTCGCACTCGCGCCGCATGCACGGCGCGCACTCGCACTCGTGCCTAATGATCGTGACCCGGCCCGCCGGCGAGGTCCGCTCGGGGCTCGTCGAGCCGAAGAGCGCCACCACGTTCGCGCCCACGGCGCCGGCGAGGTGCATGGGCCCCGAGTCGTTCGTGACCACCGCCCGGCACCGCGCCATGAGCGCCGCCAACTGGCCGAGCGTCGTCTTGCCCGTCAGGTCGAGTGCGCCGTTGCCGATCTGCTCGGCGATCGGCCCCGTGACGGCCGAGTCGCTGCGCGTGCCGAAGATGAGCACGCGCGCACCGTGCTCGTCGCGGAGCCGGCGGCCGACTTCGGCGAACCGTTCCGGCAACCACCGCTTCGCCGGCCCGTACGCAGCGCCCGGGCTCAGGCCGACCAGCGGCCCTGCGGAGTTCAATCGTTGGGCTGCCAGGAACCGCTCTGCCCACGCGGCATGTTCTTCATCAACGCCGACGCGCGGTGGGCTGGGCCGGGGCGCAGCGGCAAGCCGGCGGGCGATCTCGATGTAGTGCTCGGCCTGGTGCATGCCCGTCGGCCGCGGCGCGACCGGATGCGTCAGCAGCCAGCGCCGCCACTGCCCGCGTGTGCCGACCCGCAACGGGATTCGCGCCAGCGCGACCCATAGCGCCGAGCTGAGCGAGTTCGTCAGCAGCACGGCCGCGTGGAAGGTGCGCCGCCGCACCCGGCGCATCGTGCGGGCCAGATCGACCACGTTGCGCACGCCCCGGCGATGCGAGTACTCGATCACCTCATCGACGTGCGGGTTGCCCCGCAGCAGCTCGCCCAGCGGCGCCTTGATCAGCGCGGCGATTCGCGCCTCCTGGATCGCCGACTTGAGGTGCTCGAGCGCCGGCAGCGCCATCACCACGTCGCCGATCCAGTTCGGCATCTTGACCAGGATCGTCTCGACGTACCGGAAGCCGGCGCGCATCTGGCCGCGGTCGAACGGCTTCCATCGGCGGTGCACCCACAACCACTGCTCGGGCCGCTCACGCACGCGCGCCTCGACGAACGAGGTAACGCGCTGCGTCATCTCGGCGACGTCGCGGTCGGTGTCGCCCGTCTGCGGCGGCGCGATCGGAGGGCCGAAGCGCGCCGCGTAGCGGCCATCCTCGCCGAGCGTGCACAGCGCCGGCACGACGGGCGCGCCGGTCTTGAACGCGAAGCTCGCCAGTGCCGGCGTCGTCGCGCAGTCGCGGCCGAAGAAGCGCGCCGGGATGCCGGTGACCGCGTCGTTCTGGTCAACGAGGATGCCGACGCACTCGCCGGCCTTGAGCGCCGCCAGCGTCGAGCGCGCCGCCTGCATCTTGTCGAAGACGCCCATGCCGGTGACGCCGCGCGTCTCATTGACGAAGCGCGTCATGCCCTGCGAGCCGACCGTGCGGGCAATGGCCGACACCCGATAGCCGAGCGCGGCGCAGACCAGGCCCATCAGCTCCCAGTTCCCCCAGTGCGCTCCGAGCAGGATCACACCGTGACCGAGCGCCTGGGCGGCGCGCACGTGTTCCTCGCCCTCGACCGTGAGCCATCGGGCCCGGTACCGGGGGTCGGCGTACCTGGGCAGACGGAGGAAGTCGATCAGCACCCGGGCGAAATGCCTGCACACGCGGCGGGCCGTCCGGCAGACCGTCCGGTGCGGCCAGTCCTGGAAGGCGTTGATGAGGTTCGAGTTGGCCACGCGCCTGTGCCGCGCGTCGACGAGGTACCACACCCGCCCGAGCCAGCCGGCCAGCGCAATGGCCATCCGGTGGGGCAGCAGGCATACAAGGCGGCGAAGGAACGTGAGCGCGAGGTACACTGGTTCGGACTCTTGTCCGCTCGGACTCCTGTCCGCGTTGACTCGTCGTGTGCACTTGGGATGCGGCCCGGGCTCCGTGTCAGCTTGAGGTCACGCAAGTTGGCACGTCCGGGCACGCTCTTCGACCCGTACTCTAGGGAACGTCCTGAGGTGTGTCAAGTCGAGCCGGGGCGCGCGCGAGCATCGCCGCAATGTCGAGATAGCCGTCCCCGTCGTGCACGCCCATCCTGCGGGCCGGCGCCCGGTGGGTCAGCAGCCACGAGCCCGGCTGTCCCTTGCGGCCGACACGGAGCGGGATCCCGGCCAGTGCCGCCCAGAGCGCCGCGCGACGCGAGCCCGACAGCAGCACGGCGACGTGGAAGGTGCGCCGACGCACCCGCCGAATCGTCCGCACCGCCTCCACAAGTCCGCGCACCGCGGGCCGGTGTACATACTCGATTACTTCATCCACGTGCGGGCTCTCCCGCAGCCTGTCGCCGAGCGGCGCCCTCACCAGCACCGCCAGGCGCGAGTGCGGGTAGACCGCCTTCAGGTACTCGTAGACGGGCAGGGACGAAACGATCTCGTCCGGCCCGTCCGGCGCGTCAACGAGAATCGTCTCCACGTACCGGAAGCCGCGGCGAAACTGACCGCGATTGAACGGCTTCCAACGCTTGTACTCCCACTGCCATTGCTCCGGCCGCTCCCGTACGCGCGCCTCCACGAACGCCGTAAGCCGCTGCGTCATCTCGGCCACAGTCCACTCCGGGTCCCCCGTCTGCGGCGGCACGATGGGCGCGTAGAAGCGCAACTCGTACCGGCCGTCGGGCCGCAGCGTGCAGAAGGCCGGGACGATCGAGGCGCCGGTCTTGAGCGCGAGCATTGCCGGCCCACGGGGCGTCGAGCAGACCCGGCCGAAGAAGATGGCCTCAAGCCCGTTTCTCCCCGCGTTCTGGTCCACGAGGTTGGTGGCGTACTCGCCGGCGCGCAGCGCGGCAAGGATCGGCCGGACCGCGGCGCGCTTCTCGACGACGCGCATGCCCATCGCCTCTCGCGTCTCGTTGATGAACCTCATCAGCCCGCTCGAGCCGATCTCTCCCGCGATGGCGATGGCCCCGTACCCGAGCGCCGCGCACAACAGCCCGCCCAGCTCCCAGTTGCCGATGTGGGCCGTGAGGATGATCACGCCCCGGCCCAGCTCGGTCGCCTCCCGCATGTGCTCCTCGCCCCAGACGCTGACCCAGCGGCGCCGGTAGGCCGCGTCGCCGTAGCGAGGCATGCGCAGGAACTCGAGCACCATCCGGGCCAGGTGCCTGAACACCGTACGCGCCGTTCGACACACCTTCCGGTGTGACCATTGGGGAAAGGCGTTGACCAGGTTCGACTTGGCGACACGGCGCTGGTCAGCGTCCAGCGCGTACCAGACCCGCCCCACGCACCCGCCCACCATGAAGACGAGGCGACGCGGCAACAGGCACGTCAGGCGACGGAGAAACATCAGCGCGAGATACACGGGGTCGGACTCTTGTCCGCGTTGACTCGTCATGCCTACCCGGGATGCCGCCCCGGTCCCCGTGCCGGAACGAGGCCGCACAGGTTGTCACACCGGAGCATGCAGTTCGGCCTGCACTCTAGGGAGCGCCTGGGGGCGTGTCAAGCCGGCTCGGCGCGCGCGAGCATCGCGGCGATCTCGAGGGACGCATCCTCGTCGCGCACGCCTGTCCTGCGGGGCGGCGCTCGGTGGGTCAGAAGCCACGAGCCCGGCTGTCCCTTGCGGCCGACTCGGAGCGGGATCCCGGCCAGTGCCGCCCAGAGCGCAGCGCGGCGCGAGCCCGACAGCAGCACGGCGACGTGGAAGGTGCGCCGACGCACCCGGCGAATCGTTCGCACCGTCTCGACCAAGCCCGGGCCGCCTGCGTACTCGATCACCTCGTCGACGTTCGGATCCCCGCTGAGCGCCGGCCCGACGCCCGCTTCGGCGAGCAGAGCCAACCGCGAGCGCGGATACGCCGCCTTGAGATAGGCGCACGCACGCCGCGACGCCGCGACACCGTCCGGCTCTTCGGGCCCGTCGACCAGGATCGTCTCGACGTGGCGGAAGCCCGGCCGGAACTGGCCGCGGTCGAGCGGCTTCCACCGGCGGTGCGACCACAGCCACTGCTCGGGCTTCTCGCGGATGCGTTCCTCGACAAACGAGACGAGGCGCTGCGTCAGCTCGTCCACGTCACGACGGGGATCGCCCGTGGCGGGGCGCGCGATCGGCGCGTAGAACCGGACCTCGTAACGGCCGTCCGGCAGCAGCGGACACATGACCGGCACAACGGGTGCGCCTGTCTTGACCGCGAACCCGGCAGGCCCGCGCGCCGTCTCGCAGGCCCGGCCGAAAAACGTCGTCTCGGTGCCGCGCTCGCTCGTCGTCTGGTCCACGAAGAAGCCGACGCACTCGCCGGCACCCAGCGCCGCGAGCGTGGGCCGTGCCGCGTGGCGCTTGTCGATGAAGCGCGTGCCGAAGCGCGCCCGCATCTCGTTGAGGAACCGCATGATGGCCTTCGAGCGCACGGCGCGCCCGACGGCCGAGTGCGCGCGCCCGAGCCGGTCGAGCATGATGCCGCCGAGCTCCCAGTTGCCCCAGTGCGCCAGGAGCAGAACCACTCCCCGGCCCTGCGCACACGCGGCGCGCACATGCTCTTCGCCCACGAGCTTGACCCGGCGAGCACAGGTGGCGGGATCGCCGTACAGCGGCTGACGAAAAAAGGTGACGAGGCTCTGCACGAAGTGCACGAACGATGCCCGTGCCGTGCGGCAGACTTGCCGATGCGTCCAGCCTGGGAAGGCATTGACGAGGTTCGACTTGGCTACCCGCCGGCGGCGCCAGGCGAGACCGTACCACGCGCCGGCCGCGCACCGTGCTACCCCGGCGGCGGCCCAGTCGGGAAGAAGGCAGAGGAGTCGGCTCACAAGGACAAGGACGTGGTACACGGAGCCCCTTTTCTCTCGCGGTGGTCGCGTGCGCCTGGGTACCCCGGGTGCTGCGACGTCGCCGCCGCGTTGTTAGAGTCGCCAAGTCGAGGCAGGCCCCTTGGGCCTCGCGCGCAGACAGTAGGTGACGGTCTCCGGGGTGTCAAGCAGCCCAGACGGTGCCGCACACGCAGCAGCGAGATCACCGCGCGCTCTGCAGGCGCTGGCGTGGCGCGCACAACCCCCTGGGGCCATCACGGCGCCGCCAAAGCGGGCCTCGCGCCAAGGCACGCCCATCGGTGCTTGACGCCCGGCGCGAAGCTCGCGGGTCAGGCCGAGGGCCGCCCGCGCGCAAGTCGTCCGCCGGCAAGGGGAAACGGGCGGCAGGGCTATTATCAAGTTTGAGAACTAAGTAAACTTGGGTTGACGCATTTGGCCCTTTGTCAGGGGCCGGGCGGACTAGGCACGTTTTTGTAAGCACCTCAGGCGGCAGGTCTTTCACTTATGGACGCGTGTATATCAGGCGGGCGTCGATTCTGGCACGGAACATGCACGAGCAACACTGCGTTGCCGCATACCAAAAGAAGAATCCCCCTTATCTCCTTTGATCGGCAACAGACTCGTTGGCTGCCTGGCCCTTCCCCAACAGCCGGGCAGCCAACCTTTTTTCGCCCCCCAGAATGTCACAGAGCTGGTCGAGATCCACCCCCATCCGCTGCTTCAGTCCAGGCCGCCTCTGGGGGCACCGACCCTGTCGCTTCGCCACTCCTCCTGTTATGTTCCCCCGCCGCAGCGATCGATGTCAGTCTTCTTAGCTCTGTAAACGCTAGTATACAGTCCCTCTCATCGGCGCGATGATTCTGGACAAGCCCGGCTGGCGCTCGGAGCGCAACCCGTTCCCGCAACGCTTATTGCGAAACAGGCCTCTGTCCGGGCCGCCGGTGGCACGCCGCTTGCATTGAAGCCAGGCACAGTGCCGTAAGACCAGATATCCCCCTTATCTCCTCTTGTCGGCAACGAGTTAGGAAGAAAAAGGCATACCCGTCGTGAGGCGGGGACGCAAAGCCACGGGTCTCCTTCACTGGAGACAGCCGGGCTACCTACCTAAAGACTCGTGGCCTCCCCGATGGTTGTCGGGGGGGCCAGCTTTTTTTGCCTGGTGTGTCCGCCGGTCAGCCCTGCTGTCCGAGCACTTCGGTGGCGTGGTCTTTCGGTTCGAGCTCTCGGTTGGGGTAGAAGAGGCCGACGAGGCCGGAGCCGCTGAAGTAGCCGAACAGGTAGGCGATCACGTAGAGCAGGGGGTTGAAAAGCGGCTTCCCCAGCTCGCGTGCGGCGAGCACCATCAGGGGCAAGAGCAACACGGTGGCGTATAGGGCGTAGAAGATCAGCGCCTGGGCCCGAATCCGCTTGTGGCTCTTGCTTACCGTCATCCAGAGCGCAGCGCTGATCGTCGTGTACGTACATCCCGCCAGGAGGCCGAGGACCATCACCCCGCCGTGCACCTCGGTCCGCAGCAGCCGCACGGTGAGCAGCACCAGGCCGGTCCCCATGATGAGCCCGAGCAGCACGAGCGTCCGCCATCGAACGGGCAGGAAACGCCTCGTCGTCGGCCGCAACATCAGGTTGGTCTCGTGCTTGCGCGCGAACGCGATCAGTGAGTGGTGGAACGAGATCGGCCGGACGAGGTTGTGGTAGAACTGCACGTAGATCGTCTCGTGCTGGCGCGCGGGGATGACCTGGATCTGGTTGAGGAAGTCGCGCACCTCGAGGATCTTTGACCACGCGATCGTCCGGTGCCAACCGAACCACGAGCGGGTCACACCTTCGTCGCCGACCCGGAAGGAGCCGCTCAGCACAGCGGCAATGAACAGGTGCGGCCCCAGCGTCGCCGCCGCGCACGTGATCGCCAGGATCAGGTACACCTGATCGAGCGCGCTTCTCGCCAGGCCGCGGATGGCCGAGAAGAAAATGGCCGCCGGCACGAAGAACGCCAGCATCCGCCAGACCGGTGAGTAGGCAAAGACGGCGCTCTTGCCCGGGCTGTTGTTGGATGTGTCGGCCGTCACCACATGCTCCCCACGCTCGAAGACATTCCAGAAACGAGTATCGGAAGGCCGGCTCGCGAGTCAAGCGTTGTGAAAGACAGGGGGCAGTTGGGACTGTTGAAAAAGTGGCGCGTCGGGCTTCTCGCGCGTGCCCCGAAGGGGCTCCATAGGACAGCCCAGGGCAACACCCTGGGGCACCCGGCCAAAACAAACAGAGCGATAGCTCGAAGGGCTTCCAGAGAACGCCCTTTTCAACATGCCCAGTCGCCCGTGTGCCCCGCGCTCCCCGTGGTTGACGGCTCGACGCAGTGTCGATCCGTGCGGATCTGTGGTTTACTTCACCCCGGATTCGATGAAGAAGGTCATCTCGGCCTCGCGACGCATCGACCTCGTCGCGGGGTACCCGGACAAGATGGTCGAGCTGCTTGGGGAGAAGGCGCCGCCCGAAGCGACGCACACCGTCGTGGTCTGGACCAAGGATCCGGCCAACATGCTCGACCACGCCGCGCTGCGCGCCGCCCTGGCTCGCTATGCCAGCCTGTTTCTGCACCTGACCGTGACCGGCATGGGCGGCGGGCCGCTCGAACACCGCGTGCCGGAGCCGCACCTCGTGCTCGAGCGGCTGCCCGAGGTGCTCGAGCTCGTCGGCGGTCCCGACCACGTCCGCATGCGGTTCGA
>CAZCQN010000051.1:8809-19232 GCA_964500825.1 uncultured Verrucomicrobiota bacterium
GGCCAGCGCGAGCTGTGCGGCTGCACCGAGAGCCTCGACATCGGCTGGTACGAGCCGTGCCGCCACGGGTGTCTCTATTGCTACGCCAATCCGAAGATCGGCTGACCCGGGAATGGGGTTGTCCCATTCCCCCGACCGGCGCCCGCCATCCTGTTGACCCGGCTTGGGGTCTCTGCTAGGATGCGCGCCGTCTTGACCTGGAGGAGGACGCGGGTGTCCCGCCGGACGCGTCGTCTTCCCAGCTCTTTTATCAACGCATCAGTGTCGGACCGTGTGGGGAAATCGATCCATGACGACGAAGCACGTCTCGCTCAAGCTCGGCGACAAGGAGTTCAAGCTCCACAACCATGAACTCGCCCGGGTGGCGCTCAAGGAAGCCGCCTTCGACGAGCAGCCTGAGATGAGCACCTCGCTCAAGCGGGCGAGCATCGGCGTCGACCTGGCGCCCGATCTGTCGCCCGTCCTCGACGAGGATCAGGCCTACATGAACTACATCGACGGCGAATGGGTCTCGTCCGAGACCGACCGCTACCGCGACAACGTCAACCCCGCCAACCGGCGCGAGCTGCTCGGCCGCACGCCGGTGAGCACGGGCGAGGACGTGGACCGCGCGATGACGGCGGCCGATCGCGACTTCATGGAGTGGATGGCGATCAGCGGCGACTTCAGGCTGAAGGCCTTCCTGCGCGTGGCCGAGCTGCTCAAGCAGCACGCGCCCGAGCTCGAGCGGATCATGTGCCGCGAGATGGGCAAGACGCTGTTCGACTGCCACCTCGACGTGGCCGAGGCGATCGGCGTCGTCGAGGTCGTCGCGCCGATGGCCCTGAGCATGAAGGGCGCCACGCACCAGAAGATCGCCCAGGGCACGGCGATGGAGTGCCGGCTGAGCCCGCGCGGCGTCGCGGCGATCATCACCCCGTTCAACTTCCCACTCGCGATCCCGATCGCGCAGGTCGTCTCGGCGCTCGTGACCGGCAACACCGTCGTGTGGAAGCCGTCGCACCTGACGCCGGAGATCTCGCACGCGATGGTTAAGCTCATCGTGACCGCGCTCAAGGACGTCGGCCAGCGTATGCACGTCAAAGTCCCGCGCGGCATCCTGAACATGTACTTCGGCGCGGGCTCGGCCACCGCGTCGCACCCGATCCCGAAGGTGATCCACTTCACCGGCTCGAAGGAGATCGGCGACAAGGTCGATTCGATCGCCTCGGGCATGGGCAAGCGCGTGATGAAGGAGGTTGCCGGGATCAACATCACGTATGTACACAAAGCGGCCGACCTGTCGAAGGCCGTCGGGCAGATCATCTACGGCAAAACGATCACGAGCGGCCAGCGCTGCTCGTCGATCCAGGAGGTCCTCGTCGACCACGAGCTCTACGACACGCTGCTCGACGTGCTCTCCGCAGAGGCCGAGAACATCGTGACCGGCGACGGCATGTCGAAGGAGATCACCGAGGCCGATGCGGCGCCCGGCCGCTACAGCCTCCCGCCGCTCGTGGACGAGGAGCAGCTCGACCACGTCAAGCAGGTGCTCGAGCGCGGCGTCAAGGAAGGGGCGCGAATCGTCTATCAGGATGAGCTGCCGGCCGAGCTGCTCGAGGCCGGATTCTATCACCCGTTCACGATCGTCACCGACGTCGACGAGACAAACTGCCTCTACTACGAGGAGATCTTCGGCCCGGCGCTCGTCGTCACCAAGGTCAGGGACATCCACGAGGCGATCTCGACGATCAACCGGAAGATCGGCATCGTCGCCTGCATCCACAGCGAGGACAAGAACGCGACCGAGTTCTTCATCGAACGGGTGCTGCGCACCCGCATCGACGACGGTCGCCACGGCACGGGCTGCTACTGGTCGACCAAGTTCGGCGGCGACCGCGGCGCCGGCTCGGGCAACGCGGCCCTCGACGCCGACATGGTCTACAGCTACGTGATCTACAAGACTGTCTACCGCCAGTTCACGGAGCCGAAGTAGACGTTCGCCGGGCCGAAGGGGACGTTCGCCGGGCCGAAGTAGACGTTCGCCGGGCCGAAGGGGACGTTCGCCGCGCCGACGGTTCACGCGAGGAGTGGTCGTTCAAATGGGGCGAGTGGATCGGGAGAAAACGACTCCTACCCGATGAGGGCAGGAGCCGTGACCTGGTTGGTACGTGAGACGCTCTAGCGTCTCTTCTTGCGCTTGGCCTTCTTCTTTTTCTTGGCTACCTTCTTCTTTTTCTTCCGGCGCTTGGCGGCACCACGTGACATCTTCGCCCTCGAGATGTCGCCTTGCTTGTCGACGAAGTAGAGGTAGCCCGACACCTTTTTCACACCGACTTTCGCGACTTTTTCGGCCATTCCGACTCACCTCCTTTCGCGCAGCCGTCTGGCACTGTTCTCGGCGCGGACGCTAGCACCGCCTCGTCGGGTTGTCAAGGGGAGAAATGACGTTTTTTTCGGCTCTCTCGACGGGCCGGGGCGCGGATGCTCCACGGGCGCCGGGGGGTCGTGAACGAGCGAGCCGCATGAACCAATCTGGGAGGCCGGGCGGCAAGAGGCAGGCAGTTTCTCGACGAGAACACCTAGGCAAGCGCGGCGCGAACGGCGTCGGCGATCCGCTCGGCATGTACCTTGACCTCGCGCTCCTCGCGGCCCTCGACCATGACGCGGGCCACGTACTCGGTGCCCGAGTAGCGCAGGAAAACGCGCCCGTGCGCGCCGAGTGCGCGTTCCACCTCGGCGACGACCTGCTGCACGCCGTCGAGCGACTCGATCGGCGGCTTGTCGCGCACGGTTACGTTGACGAGCACCTGCGGGTACTTGCGCACGACGCGGCGCAGGTCGGAGAGCTTCCGTCCGGTCTCGCGCATGATGCGCAGGATCTGCAGCGCCGTGATCAGCCCGTCGCCCGTCGTCGTGTAGTCGCTGAAGATCACGTGGCCCGACTGTTCGCCGCCGAGGTTGAGCCCGTGCTCGAGCATCGTGCTGAGCACGTAGCGGTCGCCGACCTTCGAGCGGTGGACTTCGATGCCGGCCTCGTTCATCGCCTGGAACAGGCCGAGGTTGCTCATGACCGTCGCGGCGATTGCGTTGTTGGCAAGCAGGCCCTTCTCCTTGAGGTCGAGTGCCGCGATCGCGAGCACGTGGTCGCCGTCGACGACGGTCGCGTCGTCGTCGGCCATGATGCAGCGGTCGCCGTCGCCGTCGAGCGAAATGCCGACGTTGGCGCGGTGGTCGATCACGCCTTTGCGCACCACCTCGGGGTAGAGGGCGCCGCAATGGTCGTTGATATTCATGCCGTTCGGCTTGTCGCTGTAGACGGTTACGTCGGCACCGAGCTCGCTGAAGATCCGCGGCGCCACCTTGTACGCCGCGCCGTTGGCCACGTCGAGCATGATCTTGTAGCCGTCGAGGGTCATCCCTTTCGGGAACGAGTTCTTGATGAACTCGATGTAGCGGCCGAGCGCGTCGTCGATGCGCCACGCCTTGCCCACCTCGGCGGCCGTCGGCCGGATCTCGTCGAGTTCGCCCGAGGCGATGAAGGCCTCCATCTGCCGCTCGATCTCGTCGGCCAGCTTGAACCCGTCGTTCGAGAAGAACTTGATCCCGTTGTCCATATACGGGTTGTGCGAGGCCGAGAGCATCACGCCGGCGTCGGCGCGCAGGCTCCGGGTGATGAACGCCACGGCCGGCGTCGGCAGCGGGCCGAGCAGGAGCGCATCGACGCCCATCGAGCAGATGCCGGCCACCAACGCGTTCTCGAGCATGTAGCCCGACAGCCGCGTGTCTTTGCCGATCACGATCCGGTGCCGGCGCTTGTCGTCGCGTTTGAACACGTGAGCCGCCGCGCGGCCGAGCTTGAGCGCCGTCTCGGCCGTCATCGGCTCGGTATTGGCGACGCCGCGCACCCCGTCGGTGCCGAACAGCTTCATGGGCTGGTTCATTCGCTCCTCATTGCGATGCAGTGGTTACTCGATCGTCACCTGAACGGTCGGGGCCTTGACAATCTCGATGCCGGGCTTCTTGCTCACGACGACGAGCGGCAGGGTGTACACGCCCGGGTCCAGCGCCTCGTCGATGACAAGGTAAGCGGCCACGGCCTCCGGCCCGAGGCTTGCGATCAGGTCCGCTCGTCCTGTGACCTCGACGGTGACCGCGTCGGGATCGACGTTCACTCTACGTCGGGCCCCCGGCCGCTGCAACACCATTATCGGCACCGGCGACAGCGGTTTCTGCTCCACGACGGGCTCGATCGTCACGATCACATCGACGGTCTCGTCGAGCCGTGCGGTGCCCTCGCCGCGCGGGTCGATCACGTACGCCTTGTCCTCGATGGTGCTCGTGCGGCCGGTCACGTCGACGGGCGAGGTCGCCACGGCCGTGATCCGCTTCGCCTCCTCGGCGCCGAGCGCGAGCGTGACCGTCGACGGCATCGCGCGGGCCGCCACGATCCGGTAGCCGTCGGCCGGCGTGCCGAACGGCGTCACCTCGATGGGCAGCACGGTCTCCTCGAGGCGCTCGACCTGGAAGCTGATCATCTTCGGGTCGTAGGTTGCGAGGTCGAGCCGACGCGGCAAGCGGAAATGGCGGCGCGCGATCTCGACGCTCACCGTGGCCGAGGGGCGGCCGGCAAGCGCGTTTTCGACGGTCTCGCGCGCGTCGATGCGGAGCGTCGTCGGTGTTGTCCGGAAATCGGCCAGCTTGGCGATCGGCCCCTGGATCCTGATCTCCACCGACAGCGCCTTCTCGTCCTGCACGATGACGTCCGCGGGCAGCACGAGCGAGACCGGGCACTCGAACCAGTCGCTTTGCTCGATCGTCCGCCCGCGCACGGCGAACCACGTGATGAGCGCGAGCGCCAGCGCGACGAGCTTGAGCCTCATGTTGCGCAGCCGCATCTTCATCCTGGCGTTCTCCAGAAATCGAGCCGCCACGCTCGTCTCGGCGTGGCGTAGACCTCCTCGAGCGCCTCGACGAGCCGCTGCTGGCTCACGTCGCGATCGAGCACCCCGTTCTGCGCGATCGACAGGTGACCCGTCTCCTCGCTCACGACGAGGATGAGCGCGTCGGTCTCTTCGGACAAGCCGACGGCGGCCCGGTGGCGAGTGCCGATCGACTTGTCGAGCAGCGTCCGGCTCGACAGCGGGAAAATGCACGCGGCCGAGCGCAGCCGGTCGCCGCTGATGACGATCCCGCCGTCGTGCAGCGGCGAGCCGTAGGTGAACACGGTCACGATCAGCTCGCTCGTGGCCTCGGCATCGATCTCGACGCCTGAGCGCACGAGCTCGCCGAGCGAGATGTCGCGCTCGATGGCGATCAGCGCCCCGATCCGCTTCGAGCCCATGTTCTCGACGGCGCGCGCGACGGCGCCCACCATGCGGCTCCCCTCCTCGCCGCGGCTGAAAAACTTGCGCTTGCCGAGGTTGGCGAGCACCTGCCGAAGCTCGGGGTGGAAGATGATGATCACGGCGATGATGAACACCTGGAAGAACGACGAGAGCATGTAGGCGAGCACGTCGAAGTGCAATCGCTGCGCGGCGAAGTACGCCACGACCAGGATGGCGATGCCCCACGTGAGCTGCTCGGCGCGCGTGCCCTTGATGAAGAGCAGAATGAGGTAGTAGACACCGAAGATCACGAGGATCTCGACGACCTGGGTCAGAACCTCAAGCATCCGCCTCTCCAGGAGCTGCGCGGCGCAGGGCGTCAGCCCTACGCACGGCGTCGGCAATATCGCACACCTGCCGCATTTCGGCTACATCATGTACGCGCACGATGTGGGCGCCGCCCAACACACAGGCGGCCACCGCCGCCGCCGTACCGAGGAGGCGCTCGCCGGCTTCGACGCCGAGGGTCGTGCCAATGAACGACTTCCTCGATGGGCCGACGAGCACCGGGCAACCGAGCGCGCCGAGCTCGCCGAGCCGCGCGAGGATCTCGAAGTTGTGCTCGACCGTCTTGCCGAAGCCGATACCGGGATCGACGATGACGCGCTCGGCCGGCACGCCGGCCCCGGCGGCGGCGTCGAGGCGCGCGGCAAGAAACTGGGCGATCTCGCCCACCACGTCGTCATAGCGGGGGGCTTTCTGCATCGTGCGCGGCGTCCCCTTCATGTGCATGAGCACGATCGGCACCCCGCGCTCGGCCGCCAGCGCGAAGATCGCCGGATCGCTGCCGGCCGTCACGTCGTTGATCATCGCGGCCCCGGCCTCGAGCGCGGCGCGCGCCACGTTCGCTTTGCTCGTATCGACGCTGATCGGCACGTCGAGCCGCGAGGCCGCGGCTTCGATGACGGGTACCACGCGCCGCACCTCCTCGTCGGCCGGCACGTCGGCCGCGCCGGGGCGTGTCGATTCCCCGCCCACGTCGAGGATGTCCGCGCCGTCGTCGGCCAGGCGCCGGCAGCGATCGACGGCCGCCCGCGTGTCGAAAACCCGGCCGCCGTCGAAGAACGAGTCCGGTGTGACGTTCACGACGCCCATGAGCGCCGTGCGGGCGCCGAGCTCGATGGCGAACCGGTCCCAGCCAAGGTGGTAGCGGGCGCGCGGCGAGCACGGCCCTGTCCCCATGGACGCGGGCACCTCAGGCCGAGCTTTCGTTGGGCCTCGGGATGACATTCGGCGCCAGTTTCTCGTCGGCGGTGGGGGTCGCGGAGTCCTCGGTGCCCTTGGTGGCTTTGACCGGTGTCCGGCGCCGGGCCGCGTGCGCCTCCGGCGTCCAGGTGCCGTCGATGATCTGGGTGACCTCTTTGCCCTCGAGCACCTCGTACTCGAGCAGCGCCTCACCGACTGCCTTTACCTTGTCCATGTGCTCGGTCAGGATCGCCCGCGCGCGCTCGCGGCACTCGTCGACGATGCGGCGCACCTCGTCGTCGATCTCGCGCGCGGTCTGCTCGCTGAACTCACGGTAGCGTCCGATCTCGCCGAGCTCCTTGCCGAGGAAGACCGAATCCTCCTTCGCGCCGTAGGTCAGGGTGCCCATCTTGTCGCTCATGCCGAGGTCGCACACCATCGCGTGGGCGAGGCGGGTGGCGTTCTTGAAGTCGTTCGCGGCGCCGGTGGTGATGTCGTCGAAAAAGAGCTCCTCCGAGACGCGCCCGGCGAGCAGGCCCGTGATCTGGCCGAGCAGCTCGCGCTTGTGCTGCATGTACTTGTCGTGCTTGGGCAGCTGCATCGTCGCGCCCAGCATCGCCACCCCGCGCGGCACGATGGTGACCTTGTGCAGCGGCTCGCACTCCTCGATCTGGTCGAGGACGACCGCGTGGCCCGCCTCGTGGTACGCGGTGATCTTGCGCTCCTTGGGGCTCAGCGTGCGGCTGCGGCGCTCGCGGCCGAAGGCGACCTTGTCGCGCGCCTCCTCGAGGTCGGCCATCTCGACGGCGTTCTTGTTCTGGCGCGCCGCGAGCAGCGCAGCCTCGTTGATCAGGTTGGCCAGGTCGGCGCCGGAAAACCCCGGCGTGCCGCGCGCGATGCGCCTGAGCTCAACCTCGTCGGCGAGCTTGACCTTGCGCACGTGCACCTTGAGGATGCCCTCGCGCCCGTTCAGGTCCGGCATGTCGGTAATGATCTGGCGGTCGAAGCGGCCCGAGCGAAGCAGGGCCGGGTCGAGCACGTCGGGCCGGTTTGTCGCCGCCATCAAGATGACGCCTTCCTTCGTGTCGAACCCGTCCATCTCGACGAGGAGCTGGTTGAGCGTCTGCTCGCGCTCGTCGTGGCCGCCGCCGATGCCCGCGCCGCGATGGCGGCCGACCGCGTCGATCTCGTCCATGAAGATGATGCACGGCGCGTTGCGCTTGCCCTGCTCGAACATGTCGCGCACGCGCGCGGCGCCGACGCCGACGAACATCTCGACGAAGTCCGACCCGCTGATCGTGAAGAACGGCACGTCGGCCTCGCCGGCGACCGACTTGGCGAGCAGCGTCTTACCCGTGCCGGGCGGCCCGACGAGCAACACGCCCTTCGGGATGCGCCCGCCGAGCCTCGTGAACCTCCGGGGGTCCTTGAGGAACTCGATGATCTCGACCAGCTCCTCTTTGGCCTCCTCGACGCCGGCGACGTCCTTGAAGGTCACCTTGTTCGTGTCTTTTGTCAGCGCCTTGGCCCGGCTCTTGGCGAAGCTCATCGCCCCGCCGGAGGCCGAGCGCATCTGGCGAGAGATGAGGAAGTAGAGAATGCCGATGATCAGCAGAATGGGCAGGAAGCTGATCAGCACCTGGGTCCACAGGTTGCTGCCGCGCTCGTACTTGACCGGCAGCTTCTCGGAGATGGCGTCGACGAGGTCCTTCGCGTCCGGGTCGATCGTGGCCACGAACGCGCGGCTTGCCTTCTCGTCCTTGAGTTGGCCCTGCTCCTCGCTCGTGAGCGGCTCACCCCACTCGGCGCTCGCCCGGTCGTACTTGTCCTGGAACCCGTCGAGCTCCTTCGACGTGAGCTCCTCCTCCTTCGACAAGGCGGCGACGCGCTCGGAGGCCCGTTGCACAGCGCTTTGTTGAACCGCCCGCTCTGTTTTCAGGTCGGCCAGTTCCGCCTCGAGCTGCTGTCTTGTCGCGGGCGGCGGCGCGACGTCCGCGCCGAGCTGCGCCTCGATTTCCTCGATTCGTGTGCGGCTCGCCTCGACGGCTTCTCGGGCCTGCTGGAGCTGTTGGCTGGATGCGTCGTAGTCGGCCCACGCCTTCTCATGTGCGGCCCGCGCGGTGTCGAGCCCCTCCTTTGCCCGGGCCACCGGCGGGTTGTGCTGCTTGATGAGCTGCTCGATCTCGCCCCACGGTTTGTAGTAGCCGTAGAGCTTCGTCTCCTTCTTCTTGATTTGCTGGCTCGTGTCGATGAACCCGCGGTTCATATCCTTCCGGATGTCGCTCGTGGCCTCATACCTGCCTTCCCGATCGAGCGCCGTCACGAAGGTCAGCACGATGAGGATCAGGATCAGCAGCAGCCACACCAGCGGCCAGCGACCGCCGGACGACCGTGGCCGCTGAGGCCGGGGCTCTTTGGAACCGTTCATAGGTCTATTCTCTGCGCGCGTCCCGGGCGTCGGCGCGGCGCCCGCCGTCTTCGGCGCCGGCGGGCTGGCTGCCGGACGGCGGCCGCAGCGTCAGCCGCACCAGGAGCAGGCGCTCGGTTTCGTCGGTGACTTTGCAGGCTTCTGCGATTCTGTAACCCGGAATCCATAGTACTTCGTTCCGCCGGCACAGTAAAGGCACTTTGCCCCGAAGCGCCGCCGGGAGCTTCGCGTCCACGAAGATGTCTTGCAGCTTTTTGACGCCATCGAAACCGGTCGGTTGCAGCGTGTCGCCGGGCCGGCGGGTCCGGAGGATCAGAGGCTCTGCGCCGACGCTGTCCGCGTCGAGCTCCTGTGTCAGCTCCACCGATTCGCCGTCCTCGACGCGGCGCCACAACTCGGCGAGCGACGTCGTCTCCCCGTCCGGCCGCTTCCAGTCCTCGGGCCGGGCCGAGAGGCAGGTCTGCACCTGCACGTTGAGCGTCGGATGGTCCGCCACGCCCGGCACCGGGAGCTCCATTGGCTTGTGCTGAAGCTGAGGCCGCTTGCGCCGCACGACCATCCGGTCGAACACCGCCTCGCACGTCAGGCTGCGGCCCAGCGACGGCTGCGGCCGCTGCGCGTCGAGCAAGAAGCGCTCGAGCTGACGCACTTGCTCGGTGCCCAGGGTGCGGCCCAATCGCTCGGCCATGAGCGTGCGCACGAGCTCGGTCCGCACCGCGCGCGGCATCTGGCGCAGCGCGCGCAGCGGCACCGCGAACCCATCGTCGACCGGCTGGACGAATCGCTCGGCCGCCCGCTCGACCTGCGTGCCGATCAGGTCGGCCACGTCGCGCAGTTGCTCGGCCGTGCTCGTGAGCAGGTTCGCCACGTTCGGGTTGTACTCCCTGGCCAACCGCGGCAGCAGCTCGGCCCGGATCCGGTTCCGGGTCAGCGCCGTGTCCGCGTTCGTCGCGTCGGTGCGGAACTCGAGGCCGCTGCGCTCGAGGAACTCGAGCACCTCGGCCCGGGTGACCTCCAGCAGCGGCCGGACAAGCCGCAACGCGCCTTCGCCACGAGCAATCGGGATGCCAGCCAGGCCACCCAATCCAGCCCCGCGCAGCAGGTTCATCAGCAGCGTCTCGGCGTTGTCGTCGGCCGTGTGCCCGGTGGCGATCACGTTGGCGTCGAGCTCCTTGGCCGCCCGGCGCAAGAACCTGTAGCGGGCCGCCCGGGCCACCTCCTCGATCGAGCCGCCCTTGGCCCGCCGCCGCGAGGCGACGTCCGTCTTGCGGCAGCGCGAGCGCAACTTGTGGCGCTTGGCCAGCCCGCGGACGAACTGCTCGTCTTCGTCGGCCGCCGTGCCGCGCAGGCCGTGGTTGAGGTGGCCGATGGTAAGCTCGATGCCCAGCCGCTTGCGCAGCTTGAGCAGCACGGCGAGCAGCGCGACCGAATCCGGCCCGCCCGA
>CAZCQN010000052.1:0-14102 GCA_964500825.1 uncultured Verrucomicrobiota bacterium
CCCTCGAGGTCCTCGGCGATGAGGACGAACGGCTTGCCCGTCTGCGCCACCTTCTGGAGCAGCGGCAGCAGGTCTTTGAGGCTCGAGACCTTCTTCTCGTGCAGCAGCACGTACACGTCCTCGAGCACGGCCTCGCGCGTGTCGGGGTTCGTGATGAAGTACGGCGACAGGTAGCCGCGGTCGAACTGCATCCCCTCGACCACGTCGAGCGTCGTCTCCATCGACTTCGCTTCCTCGACGGTGATTGTGCCGTCCTTGCCGACCTTCTCCATCGCGTCGGCGATGATGTTGCCGATCGTCTGGTCGCCGTTGGCCGAGATCGCGGCGACCGATGCGATCTCGCTGCGGTCCTTGACCGGCTTGCTGATCTTCTTGAGTTGCTCGACGACGGCGGCGACCGCCTTGTCGATGCCGCGTTTGAGCGCCATTGCGTCGGCGCCCGCGACGACGTTCTTGAGGCCCTCGCGGAAGATCGCCTCGGTCAGCACGGTGGCCGTCGTCGTGCCGTCGCCGGCGTCGTCGCTCGTCTTCGAGGCGACCTCGCGCGCGAGCTGCGCGCCCATGTTCGCCAGCGGGTCTTCGAGCTCGACCTCCTTGGCGACGGTCACGCCGTCCTTGGTGATCTTGGGCGAGCCGAAATTCTTGTCGAGCACCACGTTGCGGCCGCGCGGCCCGAGGGTGATCTTGACCGCCTTGGCGAGCTGCTCGACGCCGCGCAGCAGCGACCGCCGCGCCTCCTCGCTGAATTGCAGTTCCTTTGCAGGCATACGCTCGGTTCCTTCCTTGTGTTCGTGCTCCGTAGCGAAGCTACTTCGTGGAGTAGCACCGGTCTGCCGGGTTAGCTAATCACGGCAAGGACGCCGTCCTCCTTGATGATCGTGTACTCCTCGTCGTCGAGCGTCACGTCCGAGCCCGTGTACTTCTCGATCACGACGCGGTCGCCGACCTTGACCTCGAACGGGAGCACCTTGCCGTTCTTGAGCTTGCGGCCCTCGCCGAGCGCGACGACGATGCCCTCCTGCGGCTTCTCCTTCGCGCTGTCGGGAATGATGATGCCGCCCTTGACGCTGTCCTGGGCCTCGAGCCACTTGACCAGGATGCGGTCGCCGAGCGGCCGCAGCTTCGGCGTCTTCGGCTTCGCAGCTGGTTTGGGCTTGGCAGCCGCCTTTTTCTTTGTGGCCATGTGAGCTTCTCCTCCGTCGTTCCGTTATCGAGTTGTCGTTCCTTCTCTCTCCGACGAAAGCGCAAAGGCGGCCTTGGCCTCTCGGGCCTGGACGAGCCCGATGGGCCGACGCCGCTTCACGCGGATGTGGCGGTCGTGCCGCCGGTATGTCAAGCCGCCGACAGGTGCCGGCGGCCTTCTGCGTCACGCGATCTCGATCTTCTTGGGGAGGATGGCCTTCGATTTCGGCAGCGTCAAGTACAGGACGCCGTTCCCGTAGCGGGCCTCGATCGCGTCGCGGTCGATCTCGTCGCCGAGCGTGAACGCGCGCCGGTAGACGCAGTGGCTCGTCTCGCGCGCGACGGGCCGCCACTCGTTCGGCACGACGGTCTTCTCGGCGGCGATCTCGAGCTCGCGGCCCTGGACGTTGATCTCGATATTGGCCCGATCGACGCCCGGCATCTCGATCTCGAGGCCGTACTCGTCGCCGCGCTCGACGAAGTTCGTCGCCGGCGTGCGGCAGCGTGTGTCGTTCGCGGTACGCTTGTTGTCGGCCATGATATCCATCTCCTCCGTCGCGGCAGCTGGGTCCTACGGCTGCGCGCCGGTTACTTCACGTCGATGCTGATCTGTTTCGGCTTGTGTGCCTCGCTCTTCGGCAAGGTGACCGTAAGCAAACCGTTCTCGAGCTTGGCCGTCGCCTTGGCCGCGTCGACCTCGCACGGCAGGTCGATGACGCGCTGGAACGAGCCGTAGCTGCGCTCGACGCGCTGGTAGTCGCCTCCGTTCCGGAGGAGGCCGTCTTCTTTCACTTCGCTCGCCTGCTTCTTGGCGCCCTTGAGCGCGATCGTGTTGCCCGTGATCGACAGGTCAACGTCCTTCTGCTCGAGGCCCGGCACTTCGGCTGTGACGATCACGTTGTCCTTGTCGTGGTACACGTCCACCGACGGCAACGCCGTGCCCCAGCCTGAAACGCTCGGCCACTCGCCGAGCGACGTGTTGAACACCCGGTTGATCTGGTCCTGGAGGCGCTCCATCACGGCGAAGGGGTCCCACTCACGCCTTGGTTTCCACCTAATGAGCGTCATTGCCGCTCCCTCCTTTCCGTTCTCACCAGACTGCTCTGCGCTTGGTCTGGCAGACTGTCCGCCACGTAATTGAGCAGAACATATGCCAGCGGGATTCCACGGCGGGATCGTAGGCGTAACTCGCTTCGGATAAGCCTGTTGCGGCGCGTGTGATCCCTTCACACGCCCACCGTTCAGCGGCGAAAAGTGGGACAGTCTGGCACGGTTTCGTTGGCTGCTTGGGCGCTCTGCGCCAGAGTGACACAACCGCCCCTGCGCCGCGCGCTGGACGCTGTACGGGAGCCCGAATCGGCGGCTACGCAGTCTTCCCTGCCGAGAGGCCGTTCACCCACGAGGTGGTGCGCGCATGCGAGCGTAGTCAACGCCCCAGCCAGCGCCAGCGCCGTAGGCGCGGCAGGTGGTAGCCTGGGCCGTCAGGCCCAGGTGACGGGTCGCCCGCAATGCAAAGAGCCCCATCGGGGCGACAGATCCTCGTCGAGAACAGACCGCCGGCGTGCTCGTGCCAGCCCTGCCGCGCCGATGGCGCTCATTACCCTCTGTTGTGTCTCCGAGTTGCTGGGCCTCACGGCCCAGGCTACCCCCTGTCGCCGCTCCGCGGCTGGGAGCGAACACAGCAAAGCACTATCCGCCGATTCTTGGGGCCCCTGAAACGGCTTGACCGGCAAACTCGGCGGCGGCTACAAGCAATGACGACGAGCAGAAACGGCCGGCTCGTCTTGTTTTGGCAGTCGTTCCTTGGCTTCTGGAGGGGAGATTATGAGGTGTGCGTTGTGTGTCGTTCTGTTGGCGGTACGTGCTTGCACTCAGGCGCTTGGGCAGACGCAGCCGCGGACGCTGACGGCTGAGGCCTGCGCCGCGCTCGCGGTCGAGCAGAACCGGCTCGTGCGGGCCGCGCGCGAGAAGGCCGAGTCGGCCCACCAGTCGCTCAAGGGAACGCGCGCCCAGCGCCTGCCGCGTCTGACCACGTCGGCCAGTTACGTCATCATCGACGACGGCGACAGCACCGCGGTTGGCTCGGACGGTCTAGGAAGCACAACGGCCGGTGCCGGCTCATACGGCGCGTTTGGCGGGATCGAGGAGTCGACGACGGCGAGCGTGAGCGTCATCCAGCCGCTCGCCGATCAGGTCGGCCTGGGCCACGCGGTCGGCATCGCGCGGCTCGAGGCAACGATCGCCCAGCTCGACGAGGCCTCCGTCACGAACGAAGCCGCGTTCGCCGCGCGCAGGGCGTTCTACACGGTGCTGACGTTCGAGAAGACGGTCGAGTCGGTCGAGCAGACGATCGCCGAGTTCGAATCGACCCTCGACTTGACGAAGAAACTCAAGGACGCCGGCCGCGTGCTTCAGCGCGACGTGAACAAGGCCGACATCGCCGTCGAGCAGGCGCGGCTCGAGCTGCTGCGCGCGCAGAACGCGTTCCGCTCGGCCAACTCGGTGCTGCGCGACGTGCTCGGGCTCGAGCTCGACGCTGAGCTTGTGCTCGTGCCGACCGAGGAGGTCGAGCCGTTCGGCATGACGCTCGAGCAGTGCCTCGCGGCCGCGTCCGTCCAGCGTCCCGACCTGCGCGCGAGCGAGCTGCGGCACGCGGCCGCGCGCCGTGGTGTGGCGCTCGCGCGGAGCGCGTACGTGCCGAGCCTCGGCGCGTCGCTCAGCTACGAGTGGCAGGACACCGACCTGACCGAGGCAGACGACGCGAACAGGAGTTCGAGCGTCATCGTCGGCCTGAGCTGGTCGTGGGACGTGTGGGACTGGGGGCAGCGGCGGTCGGCCGTCCGCGGCGCCGAGGCAGCGGGGCGCGCGGCCCGGCTCGCCTACGACAACGCGCGCAACCAGGTGGCGATCGAGGTCGAGCGCCTGTGGCTGGCCGTCGAGCTTGCCGCGCGCAAGATCGAGGTCGCCAGGAAAGACTGGGACTACGCCAAGGAGAACGTGCGCGTGAGCCGCGCGCAGTACGAGGCCGGCACGCTACTGATCACTGACCTGCTCGACGACCAGACTCAGCTCAACGACGCCCGGATCGCCTACCACGTGGCCGTCTACGACCACGCAATCGCTTTGGCCGACCTCCGCCGCGCCCTGGGCGAAAATTAGGGACAGGCACTAATTTCCCCGGGGAATTAGTGCCTGTCCCTAATTTTCGCGGCTACTTCATGAACGCTTGGTAGAACGGCTCCCACGGGCGGATGTAGTCGCGCACGGCCGCGGCGTCGCGCATGCCGTGCTCGCAGATGTAGCCGGAGACCAGGTGAGGCGGCGTGCGGTCGAAGACGACGTTACGCACGCTAAACGGCGGTTGCTCGGGCGTGATCTCCGTGGCGGGGCGCTCCTCGTAGATGGCGTAGGTCGGCTCGATGCCGAACTTCCACGTGTCGCACACCACCGAGAACGGCACGTCGCAGTCGGTCGCCGCGAGCGCCACGAGGTAGGTGCCCGCCTTGTTGATCACCGAGCCGTCCGGGAGCACGCCGTCGGCGCCGGTGAGCACGGCATCGACGCGGCGCATAAAGTGGCCGGCCTGCGCGTCGGTGATAAGGGTGACCTCGGCGCCGGTGGCGGCGATCTCGTAGGCGACCCGCTTGCCCTCGCACAGCGGGCGCGATTCGGTCACGACGAGCTTGACGCCCCGCTTCGCCACCTGCTTGAGCGCCTCGAGCGCGGTGGCGCTCAGGCTGTGCGTCATGACCGAGCCGACGCTGCCGATGATGCCGGCCGCGGCGTCGGCGGCGGCTTTGGTGGCCGCCTGCGACTCCTCGCACAGCAGCTCGACGCTGTCGCGCACGAACATGAGCAGGTTGGCCGCGCTCTCGTCGGGTCGGCACTCGTTGACGATCGCCCGGTACAGGCGCAGGATGCCGTTGGTGACCGGGATGGTCATCGACGGGCGCAGGCGCATGAGCGTGCGCCCGATCGTGCGCACCAGATCGAGCAAGCCCTCGCGGTCGCCGAACGGCGATTCGGCCGCGGCCAGATACAGCGTGCGGAGCGCTTCGCGGGCGATCGCGCCGGCACCGCGTCGAGTGTCGGTCCGAATCAGCTCAATCTTGTCGACGACGGATGGTGTCATGGCGGCTTCGCCGTCAGGCTTTCCGCTTGTATGTCAGCTTGCTGCGCCGATAGTATGGTCGGCCTGGAGGCGGAAGTCAAGCAACGCCACGTCGATGGTGCGCGATGGCGAGGAAGGCGAACAAGGCGGTCAAGGCGTATCGGGACCTCGAGTTCCTCACGAGCCCCGATGCCCGGCCACTGCGCATCCTGGCCGAGTTCCTCGAGCCTCATAGCCGGTTCCGGCGGCTCAGGGTGCGCGACACGATCGTGTTCTTCGGCTCGTCGCGCGCCGAGAGCGTGAAGCGGACTCGCGCCGAGCTGCGCACGTTCGAGGCCGAGGTGAAGAAAGGCGCGATCCCGCCCAAGGAGGCTGCCGCTGAGCGCGAGCGGTTGGACACCCGGCTCAAGCTGGCGCGCTACTACGAGGACGCGGCGACGCTGGCCAAGCTGCTCACGCGCTGGGCGCACACGCTCGACGACAACAACCGCTTCACCATCGTCTCGGGTGGCGGGCCGGGCATCATGGAGGCGGCCAACCTGGGCGCCGCGCGCGGCGGCGGCAAGTCGATCGGCCTCAACATCAGCATCCCGAACGAGCAGGAGCCGAACCCGTACATCAGCGACGGGTACAGCTTCGAGTTCCACTACTTCTTCATGCGCAAGCTGTGGTTTGTCTTCCTGGCGCGCGCGATGGTCATCTTCCCCGGCGGCTTCGGCACGATGGACGAGCTGATGGAAGTGCTCACGCTCGTGCAGACCGAGAAGGTGACCAAGAAGATCGCCATCGTCCTGTACGGCACTGAGTACTGGGACGAGGTGCTCGACTTCGACGCGATGGTGCGTTGGGGCACGATTCCCCCGGCCGACCTCGCGCTCTTCCACCGCTCCGACAGCACCGAGGAAGCATTCACCTACCTGAAGGGTCAGCTCCTGACCTCTCCGTAGTCGCCTCGAAGCCGGATAGGCCCGGCACGGGAAGCCGTGCGTCCGGACAAAGCGAAGCGAGCCCCCGCGTGCGAGGGCTCGCTTCCATTCAAGTAAGCCTGAGTACTTGCGATGTTACTTCTTCTTCCGGCGGAGAAGCGCCAGGACGCCGATCCCGCCAAGGAGCAGGACACTCGGCTCCGGGATTTCCCAATACCACTCGACATTGTCGATCAGCATGTAGGGAAGGAGGTTCGCCTCGAGATCCTCGTTCCACAGGTAGTCGTTGATCAACCAGTACTGCCAGTGCACCGAGTTGGCGCCGTTAAAGTACATCGGCTGGCCTTCTGCCACCAGGGCGCCGTTGATGTACATGTCGACGTCCTGGGTCCCGATCCTGAAGTCCATCGTGACCGAGAACCACGTGTCGAGCGGGAGCGCACCCAGCGTCAGGGTTGACGGAGGGCCGCCACCCGGAGGCTCGCCATCCCAATCGCCGAGCGGATCCCACTGGGCGCCGCCCGTCCACAGCTCGACGGTGTCACCGGGCGTGATCCAGCTGCCATCCAGGTAGTACGTGGTATTCGGCCCACATCCCTCGGCGTCAACGAGGTTCGGGAAGTCCGTCTCAAGCAGGTCACTCTGGATGTAGTAATCGCACGTCCAGCTCACGTGGCCCACCGTGTACCAGATGTCCCAGTCGTAGTCCTTTCGGTCAACGAACAGCTTGTGCCTAGTGTGCGGCGGGTTTACGGGTGGATCCTCTGGGTCGAAGCCTGGCGGGTCCCAGGCGAGAACCTGCCCGTGACCGGTACTGTACGGGTCGTCGATGACCTGGACCGTTCCGTCCCAGTTGCCCCAGAAGTGGCCACCGAGGCTCGGAGCGTTCTGGCCGTGGATGCCGCCGAGGGTGCAGTCCTCGAAGCCCGTGCTGACAATGAGCTCGTAGTTCGGCGGTGGCGCGATGGTCGTCGCCAACGCTGCCGCTGGAAGCAGAAGCATCGCAGCGATGAGAATGAGTTTCCTCATAATACCAAATCCCCCTTTTGGTTTGGTTAGGTCAGATGTGGCTTAGGTTGAGATGTATAAGACAGACGGAACCTTCGGTTCCTCTACGTGGCCCAGGTGAGAAGGTAGCCCCCTTACAAAGAGGTATCATGCCATAGATGACGGCACAAGTCAAGGGGGATTTGCACTGAACTTGGGTGGAGTTCTGAACGGTCAGACAACCTTCCCTGCCCCAAGAGGGGGCGAGTACCTGCGACGGGCCGGGCCTCGCTGTCAGGCGTGCCTGGAACGCGGACACATTCCCTGGTCCTGAGGCGGGTGCACGGCCCCAAGAGTCCCGAGCGGTGCACGTGCGCCAGAAGGGGCAGTTCGCTCCCGGCCCGAGCTCGCTGCTTGGTACTTCGTGGACTGATGGAAGAGGGGCGAGCCCATACTCGAGCCCGCCCCTCAATCAGCCAGAGCTTGTCATGTCATGTTGGCTGCGAAGCTACTTCTTTCTCCGGCGGAGCAGGGCCAGAAGGCCAAAGCCACCGAGCAGCAAGACGCTCGGCTCCGGAATGTACGACCAGTAGACGTTGCTAATCATCGCGTAGCCCCATCCCGTCTCCTCCATGAACTCGTCGCTCATGCACTCGTTATCCCGATAGAGGTTCCACTCCATGTAGTTGTCCTCCATCCAGTAGGCGGGCATGTCGCTGGCCATCAGCACGTCGTTGATGTAGTAGTCGTAGACGTTGGCGGTGGCCCAAGAGCCGTTGTTGGCGTTGGTGTACTCGAACCTGACCGTGAACCACTCGAAAACAGGCAGCGGCCCGCCTGAACCCTCGTAGAACTCGCGGTCTGGGGAGGGCCACTCCGGGCCTGTCTTCCAGAGGTCGATCTCGTCGGGATACACTTCGCCTTCAGGGTCGTAGTAGTCGGAGACCTTGGGCCCCCAGTAGTTCTCCATCCTGTTGGTGAACTCGTTATCCAGGAAGTCGACGGTAAGGAAGATCTCGAACTCCATGACGCTGAGGCCGCCCCAGTAAGTCACCGGTGTCGGCTGATCGGTCCGCTCGCAAGTCAGGCGAGTGAAGCCGTCGGGTCCGCCTGCCCACGACTGGAACGAGGCGATCTTGCCTTTGCCGGCACCCGTCGGGTCGTCCACGATCGTGATCTGCGGGTCAGTGTACGATGCATTGAACCAGTAGCCACCGTCGAACGTCTGGCCGTCGATGTTGCCGTATGTGGCACCCTCGAAGTCCGTGTCAACGATGACGTACTCCGCCATGGCGATCGCTGGAAGCAGAAGCATCGCAGCGATAAGAATGAGTTTCTTCATAATACGAATCCCCCTTCTTTGGTTTGCTTAGGTTAGATGTCGTTTAGGTTGAGATGGAAGACAAACAGAACCTTCCGGTGCTTTACATGGCCCAGGTGAAAAGGTAGCCCCCTTGAACGCGTGTATCATGCCATAGATCACGGCGCAAGTCAAGGGGAATCTGCATGGAACTTAGGCCGTGCTCCGGATCATCGGCAATGCTCTCTGCCCACGAACTGGCGCGAGTACCGGCGACGGGCCCGGCTTTGGTGCCAGGGCCGGCTGGAACGCGCTCACACCCCCTGGTTGTGAAGCTGGTGCACGGCTCCGAGAATCCCGAGCGGTCTGTATCTGCCGGAAGGGACAGGTCGCGCCCGGCCCGAGCTCGGTGCCTGGCACCCTCCTGGAGAGATGGAAGAAGGGCGAGCCTGTAGGCCAGACCCGCCCTTCAATCAGGCAGAACCTGTCATATTGACTGCGATGCTACTTCTTCCTCCGGCGAAGCAAGGCCAGAAGGCCCACGCCACCGAGCAGCATGATGCTCGGCTCCGGGATATGCTCCCAGGTAACATTGTCCACAAGCAGCCCGACATCGCCATCCAGGCTCACCGCAAAGTAGTCGAGCGAGATCGAGTTGCTGCCGCCGTAGAAGGTTGGGAGATCCCAGCCCACGAGCACGCCATCCAGGTAGATGTCGACCAGATCCGTGGAGTCGTGCAACACCTGCGTGACGTTGAACCACGTGTTGGCCTGAAGCGGGGCAAGCTCCACAACCGTGAGGTTGCCCGCCCACGGATCCCACTGGTTACCACCCGTCCAGGCATTGAGGGTGAGACCAGGCGTCTGGACGGTGTCGAGGTAGTAGTCGGTGTTCGGGCCGATCTCTGCCCTAAACTCCTCACCTTCGGTCATCAGGTAGTAGTCGATCGACGCCACGGTGGTGCCGTTCGCGAACATGGTATCGCCCAACGCGTTACCCACGTAGCAGTAAGAGCGTTGGCCGAGCGGGGCCGCGAAGCCGAGAACCTGATTGCCAGCGTCGTTTGGATCAACCATGACCTGGGGATGGGTTTGGCTGGCGCCCCAAGTGGCACCCGTGTAGTCGCTCTGCCCGGCGATATCGCCCAGCGTGAACGACGGGCTCTCGAAGTCCGAGTCCGCCAGCATCTGCGCGGACGCGATCGCCGGAAGCATGAGCATCGCAGCGATGAGAATGAGTTTCTTCACAATACGAATCCCCCTTACTCTAGGTTTGGTTTGGATGTGATGGAATACAAACAGAACCTTCCGGTCCTTTGCATGGCCCAGGTGAAAAGGTAACCCCCTTGAATGAACGCGTGTGTTGTGCCATAGATCACGGCGCAAGTCAAGGGGAATTTGCATGGAACTTAGGCCGTGCTCTGCATCATCGGCAATGCTCTCTGCCCGCGAACGGGCGCGAGTACCGGCGACGGGCCCGGCCTTGGTGCCAGGGCCGGCTGGAACGCGCTCACACCCCCTGGTTGTGAAGCTGGTGCACGGCTCCGAGAATCCCGAGCGGTCTGTATCTGCCGGAAGGGACAGGTCGCGCCCGGCCCGAGCTCGGTGCCTGGCACCCTCCTGGAGAGATGGAAGAAGGGCGAGCCTGTAGGCCAGACCCGCCCTTCAATCAGGCAGAACCTGTCATATTGACTGCGATGCTACTTCTTCCTCCGGCGAAGCAAGGCCAGAAGGCCAATGCCGCCGATGGCGAGGATGCTGGGCTCCGGAATCTCATACCTCCAGTCCACCTCGTCAAGCAGCATGTAGACGCCGTCGTCTAAGCCGCCGCCGAACTGGTCAAACACATCATACGCCCACCAGATCCCGTTGTCCTCGGCCACGAACATGTCGTAGTCGATCTGGTACACGCCGTCGACGTACAGCTGGCACGTGTTGTCCCAGAAGTTGATCTCGAGGGTCACGTTGAACCACTGGTCCACGGGCACCGGACCGTCGGTGTAGTACTGGAAGTTCGGGTCCGTGTACTGGTCGGGCCACACCCAGGGGTCAGGCTCTTTCCAACCCAGGATGTTCTCACCACCCGAGATAACACCGCCGTCGATGTAATAGTTGCTCGTGGGCTGTGCCCCGTTCCAGACGACGTTCGTGAAGTGGTCTGGGTCGAGCGGGTTCGGGTTGGACACGAGGTACATGTCAGCCGAGACGGTGGTCAACCCGCCAGCACTGTGAGTGAACGGGTATTGGCTGTGATCGCCCTTGAAGGCGGCGCCGTCCATCCGGTCGATGTACAGCTTGTACCTGGCGTCTCCAAGGTCCTTCCAGGCACAAACTTGGCCACGGCCGGCACCCGTCGGGTCCATGATGATGGGATTGGCAGCGTTGCCGCCATACAGATGGCCGTCGAGGTTCATGAGAGCGGAACTCTGCCCCTGGACGGTCAGGCCGGACGTCGATGTGAGCTGCCAACCATCGACCACCTCCCAGTCATGGCTGACGACAACCTGGTTCGACGTGACATCGGTTGTCCCGAAGGCCATCGCCGGAAGCGCAAGCATCGCAGCGATAAGAATGAGTCTCGTCATAATAACAAATCCCCCTTACTTTGGTTTGGTTAGGTCAGATGTGTTTTACAGATGTAAGACAGACAGAACCTTCGGTTCCTCTACATAGCCCAGGTGAGAAGGTAGCCCCCTTAGACGCGTGTATCATGCCACAAGCCGCGCTCTAAGTCAAGGGGTTTTGCACTGAAAAGAGCGGGTCACGGACAAGGTGCCTATATCGTGCCTATATCACGGTGATTGTGAACAGACGGGTTTAGGTTCCAACGTTGTGGGTATTGGCAATCCGCGCGTGCATTTCATGCGGCTGATGCTTACCATGGGGCGACCTATTGGCGGGAACTTCCACGCGCGTAAGAGGTTGAGGTGGCCGACCCTAACCCGCTGATCGTTGGCTGGTTCAGTACTCGCCGCGCTGGGGCCGCACTCGGCTCGCGAACGCTGGCACTTGCAGTGTCCCATCGGCGCCTGCGGCTTGCGCGCGCTGAGCGGGGCTAGCGCATGCGTTCGCAAGTACGATGACGCATCGTCCGCCTGTCTGGCCGTGGGGGTGCAGTGGCACGGGCGTCCCGCCCGTGGAGCATGGGCAAGATGCCCATGCCACGCAGCGGTTCACGTCCCTTGGTGAATACGCCCCCGGACTTGCGATCTGATGCGCTAGTCGGCGTAGCCGAGAAGCTTGACGTAGGTGACGCGTCCGCCGCTGCCGAGGCCGAGCTGGTAGACGGCCGAGTCGGTCCGGCGGTGGAGCTTGAGGGCCGTTGTCTTGAAGGCGACGACTGTGTAGGTGTCCCCGCCGATATTGACGCTATCGCCCTTGGCGTAGTCCTTCCCGTTGATGGCGACACTGGTCTCGGTCACCATCGGGACGTGAAGCTCGCGGAGCACGCCGACGGCCTCGTCGGTGGCTGCGCGGACGAGCTCGGCGTACTTCTTCTTGCCGCCGATGTAGGTTATGGTCACCGTGCCCTGGCCCGCGATCGAGAACTCGGTGCCTTCGAAGGACCCGGCCAGATCCTGCTCGACGTTGATACGCGTATCGAGCGGCACGCCGGTGGCGAGGTCGATGTACGCGGTGCCCTGGAACGTCTGATCGAGGCGCATCCCCTCGTCCGCGTCGGGGACGTCGAGGTCGGCCTCGATCGCCAGCTTGAGGCACCCGCGGTTGCGATAGGTTGTCTGCTCGAGGACCGTATACCTGGCCTGGCCGACCATGCTGACCGGGCCGGTCGGGAGCGTGGCGTTCATCAAGTTCTGGGAGAGGTCGTGGACCCAGGAGTCGCCGGGGGCGACCGGGTGCTCGGGGTAAACGACCTGGTTGTCGAGGGCCTGGCTGAGGTCGAACCCCTGGAACTCCTGCGGCAGTTCGTCGAGGTTGGTGATCTCGACCATCTCGCCGCGGTCGGTGAAGCGGGCGCCGAGCGCGATCTCGAACAGCGTACGCATGTCGGGGAACTGACTCAGCTCGGGCGAGCCCCATGCGCCGTCCATCACGACGGTGCCGTTCTGGACCACCCTGACCCCGACCTCGTCGGCCGTCACCGTCATGTTCTGGCCGGCCTGCTGCATCTTTATATGCATGTGCAGCCCGTGGAAGCGGATCTCGGCCACCATCGTGCCGTCGTCGGCCAGCTCGGTGCACCGCATGCTGAACGGGAGGCGCATCGAGATAACGGTCGACACGCTCTCCTGCTGGGCGCCCTGGGCGCCGCTGACGTTCATATTGAACGTGGCCTCCACCTCGTAGCACTGCACGTCGCCCGGCTGGAACCGGTAGCGCAGCAGGACGGGCTCGGTCGCGTCGTCGCCGAGCGCGAGGCTCGTCAGGCCGATGATGAGAAGGGCAAGCAGTATGGCGAGTGTGCGACTCATGAGCGCGCCTCCGTTCGGGGGTCGGTGCCGGCGGCAGAGCGCAGGGACACGTATCCTGTAGTTCTCTGATCGGCCAGCCTCGGCGCCGCTTTACGCCGAAAATTAGGGACAGGCACTAATTTCCCCAGAAATTAGTGCCTGTCCCTAATTTTCGCTCCAGGCCGTCGCCTCCGTTGCCAGCTTGTCGAGAAGCTCCGGGCAGTTGACGCGGATGGTGTCGTAGCTGAACAGGCAGAGGCCGGTGGCGCCGGCGTCCTGGGCGTCGGCGATCTGGGCGAGGATGGCGTCCGCGTCGAGCGGCTTGATGAACGCCTGGAGGCCGACGTACGCGGGGGCGGGGCCCTCGACGGTCGCGGCGGCGCGCGAGATGTAGCGGGCGAGCCGGCGGTCATCGGTGTAGTTCATGGTGACGACGAAGTCGACGAGCCCGTCGGCGCACCAGCCACGCCAGTCCTGGAAGAAGCTCAGATAGGCGCGGTCCGCGAAGGCGACGCCGGCGGCCGAGAGTTTTTTCTGTTGGCCCGAGTCGTCGATCAGTGCGCGCACGGAACGGATGAAGCGCGTGACGTTCTCCCGGCGGAAGTCGTCCCACTTCTGGCAGTTGGCGCGGTTGCGTTCCATCGTGCGCGGGTTGAGGCCGGTCTCTTTGCGGAACCGCTCGATGGTCGCCGGGTTGTAGCCGAAGTCGAGCACGCCGCTGAACCGCGACCCCGGCGGGAACGGGAGCACGCTCGGGTAGCGGAGGAAGTCGAGGTGGACGCCGTCGATGTCGGGGTAGGTCTTTAGGACTTCCTTGATGACGGCGAGCTGGTAGGCGTGGACTTCCAGGTTGCCGGGGTCGAGCATGAGCGTCTCGTCGCTCAGCTCGTAGTAGCGGCCGGCGGGGTTCGGGACGCGGAAGCTCCGGTAGTCAAGGACCGACCGGCCGTGGTTGTCCATGATGGCGATCGTGCGGCCGAGCTTCTTGAGCATCGGCGCCTCGGTGTTGCGCGTGATCCGGAAGACGTTGAACCAGGCGTGCAGCTTGAGGTGGCGCTTGTGCGCCTCGTCGATAAGCAACGCGAGGCAGTCGATGCCTTGAGCTTCCTTGATCTCGCGCCACGGCGTCGTGTCGGCCAGCTTCGAGTCGAACCACGACCGGTTGCCGCGGTAGACCTGGACGA
>CAZCQN010000052.1:14202-18807 GCA_964500825.1 uncultured Verrucomicrobiota bacterium
TCGGGGCATCAGGCCACTTCCTGAACCTTCAACTCGATGCCGTCAATGACGGGCAAGGCAAGCTGCCTCGAGACGCGAAAAAGGATCCACTCCTCCAGGACTTCCTGCAACTCGCGGCGGCACGCTTCCAGGGACTGGGCGTTCGCGTAGACCCCATTGCACTCGGCGATTTGGCCGTAGTAGGTGCCGTCGTCGGCCAGGATCTCGTATTTCGCGTGACCCAGTGCGGCTTGCACGTATTCGAGCAGCATCGTCTGTCCCTCTGTAACGCTGCCGAGCAGCACGTCTCGTGCCGAGCAGCACGTCTCGTGCACGGCCTGCATTGTATGACGCTCGGGCGACGGCGTCCAGCGCAATGCGGCAAGATCGGCCCTCGTGTCTACCCCAGGACCTTTTCGAGTGGGGCGTACGGCAGGCCGAAGAGGGTGGCGATCTCGCGGTAGACGATGTGGCCGTCGATCATGTTGAGGCCGTGGGCGATGGCGGGGTTCTCCAGCGCCGCCTGCCGGGTGCCCTTGTTGGCGAGCTCGAGCAGGTAGGGGAACGTGGCGTTGCAGAGCGCGTAGGTGCTCGTGCGGGCCACGGCGCCGGGCATGTTGGCGACGCAGTAGTGGACCATGTCGTGGACGATGTAGGTCGGCGCCGAGTGCGTCGTCGGCTTCGTGGTCTCGACGCAGCCGCCTTGGTCGACGGCGACGTCGACGATGACGGCGCCTTTCTTCATCGACTTGACCATCTCCTCGGTCACGAGCACGGGCGCTTTGTCGCCGGTCACGAGCACGGCGCCGATCACGAGGTCGGCCTCCTTGACGAGCTTGCGCAGGTTCCACGGGTTGCTCATCATCGTGGTGACGTTCGGCGCCATCACGTCGTCGAGGTAGCGCAGGCGCGGCAGGCTGATGTCGAGGATGGTCACGTCGGCGCCGAGGCCGGCGGCCATCTTCGCCGCGTTCGTGCCGACGGTGCCGCCGCCGATGATGACGACGGTGGCCGGCTGGACGCCCGGCACGCCGCCGAGCAGCATGCCGCGGCCCTTGAACGGCCGCTCGAGGTACTTGGCGCCTTCCTGCACGGCCATGCGGCCGGCGACCTCGCTCATCGGCGTGAGCAGGGGCAGCGAGCCGTCGTCGAGCTCGATCGTCTCGTAGGCGATGGCGACGATCTGCGAGTTGACCATCGCCTCGGTGAGATCGCGGCTCGCGGCGAAGTGGAAGTAGGTGAACACGACGAGGCCCGGCCTGAGCATCGGGTACTCGGCGGGTAGGGGCTCCTTGACCTTGATGATGAGCTCGGCGCCGGCAAAGACCTCCTCGGCGCTGCCGACCGCGGTGGCGCCGGCGCGGGTGTATTCGTCGTCGGTGACGCCGGAGCCTTCACCGGCTCCGGCCTGAACGATGACCTCATGGCCGCCCTTGACGAGCAGCTCGACGCCGAACGGCAGCAGCGAGACGCGGTATTCGCTGTCCTTGATCTCCTTGGGCGCGCCGATGATCATCCAGGAACCTCCTGCTCAGGTGCGCGTGGCGGCAGTCAGATACCACCCCGGCCGCGGAAAAGCAACCACGTTCGCCGCGTCCCGCGCTGCGCAGGGGGTCAGACCGTGGCCCGTTCGCCGCGATGCGGGTTTGGGAGCACGGTGCGCCGCGCCACGTGCGGCAGGCCGCGGCGCCAGGCGCTGGTGAGCGCCTCGGCGCGGCGCGTCACCCGCATCAGGCGCGCCTCGATCTCGGCGGCCCAGTCCTCGTCCGAGCGGGTGCGGTCCACCACGATCGGCTCGCCGAAGCAGAACTCGGTGTGGCCGCCGACGAGCGGCACGATGAAGTCGTCCCACGAGTTGAGCAGCCACTTGCGCGTGCAGTCGTAGGCGATCGGCACGATCGGTTTGCCCGACATGCGCGCGAGCGCCGCGGTGCCGGGCTTGACCTTGCAGCTCGGGCCGCGCGGGCCGTCGGGCGTGATGCACACGTTGACGCCGTCACGCAGCTTGCCGCCGGCGGCTCTCAGGGCCGTCACGCCGCCGTCGAACTCCGAGCCGCGGATCGCCTCGGCCCGGATGAAGCGCACCGTGCGGGACAGGATCTCGCCGTCAAGGCTGCGGCTGATCATCGCGCAGACCGGCTCGGTCGGGAACAGCCAGCGCCACCAGAACGGCGACATGAAGAACCGGCTGTGCCAGAAGGCGAAGATGGCGTTGCCGTGCTCGTCGAGCGCGCGTCGCGCGTGCGCGAGCCCGTGGACGCGTTTGCCCTGGAGCCGGCTGCTGACGTGGAGGAACACGTGGGCGATCGGCGGCGCAAGCAGCCGCAGCGCGTGCTCGCGGCCGTTGACCGGCCGGTACGCCTCGAACGGTCCCAGGTTCTGCGCCGGTGTGCTCACAGGGCGAACTGCATCTCGTAGAGTTTGCGGTACAGGCCGTCCGCCTCGACGAGTTCCGGGTGAGTGCCCTGCTCGACGATGCGGCCGTCCCTGAGCACGACGATCGTGTCGGCGTGCTGTACGGTCGAGAGGCGGTGGGCGATCACGAGCACGGTCCGGTGCCGCATGACCCGGTCGATCGCCTGCTGCACGAGCCGCTCGCTCTCGGTGTCGAGCGCCGAGGTCGCCTCGTCGAGCACGAGGATCGGCGGGTTCCGAAACAGGGCCCGCGCGATCGCGAGGCGCTGGCGCTGGCCGCCGCTGAGCTTCACCCCGCGCTCGCCGATGACGGTTTCGTACCCCTCAGGCAGCGCCCGGATAAACTCGTCGGCATTAGCCGTCCGGGCCGCCTCGACGACTGCCTCGCGCGCCGTGTCGGGCCGGCCGTAGGCGATGTTGGCGGCGACCGTGTCGTTGAACAGCACCACGTCCTGCGTCACGAGGCCGATCTGCTCGCGCAGGCTGGCGAGCGTCACCTCGTGCAGGTCGGTGCCGTCGATCCTGATCGCACCCTCGACCGGGTCGTAGAAGCGCAGCAAGAGGTTCATCATCGTCGTCTTGCCGCTGCCGCTCGGCCCGACGATGGCGAGCACCTCGCCGCGCTTGACCTCGATCGACACGTCGCGCAACACGGGCTCCTGCTCGTAGCGGAAGCCGACGTGCTCGTAGCTGATGCGGTCGCGGATCGGCGGGAGCACGCCCGCGTCGGGTTTCTCGACGACGCTCGGCTGCAAGTCGATCACCTCAAAGACACGTTCGGCCGCCGCGAGGCTCATCTGGATCTTGTTGTAGAGTGCCCCGATCTTCTTGGCGGGATCGTAGAGCAGAAGAATCGCGGTGCAGAATGCGAGGATCACGCCAAGCTCCATCCGAAACAGGCTGGCGCCGATGATGATGGCCGCCGCGGCCGTGATGCCGCCGATCAGCTCGATCGTCGGCCGCACCGCGTTGAGCTGGCGGACAATCCGAACGCCGATGCGGTACAAGCGGTAGGTGGCTTGCTCGAACCGGGCCGTCTCGTACGGCTCCGCGTTGAACGCCTTGACGACCCGGATCCCCTCGAACGTCTCGTTGAGAATGCTCGAGATGTCGGCCAGCTTCTCCTGCACGCGCCGTGTGCGGCGCCGGATGCGGCGCCCGATCGCCAGGATCGGCACGAGCACAAGCGGGATCACGACGAGCACCACAAAAGCGAGCCGCCAGTTCAAGAAGAACACAACAGAGAGCAGGAACACAAGATTCAACGGCTGGAGGAACAGGTCGGCCAGCGTGCGCACGAGCGATTCCTCGACGATCAGGATGTCGTTCGTCGTGCGCGACATCAAGTCGCCCGTGCGCGCCTGCGTGAAGAAGTCGGCCGACAGCCCGATCGCGTGGCGGTAGAGCCGGTTGCGCATGGCGAGGATGATGCGCTTGCCCACCTGCTCCATCAGCACGGCCTGCACGTACGTGAAGATCCCCTTGAGAAAGAAGAACGCCACGAACGTGATGACCAGAAACGGGATGCCGTACTCGGTGATGTCGATGAACCGGCGCGCCAGGTTTCGGAAGATGTCGAGCCGGTGCGGCTCGGCCTGGGTTTGCGTCGTGATCTCCTGGGTCGTGCCGGTCGTCGTGATCACGAGGAACGGCTGAAGGGCCGTGAGCACGGCCACCACGAGCATGCACACGAGCGCGGCCGCAATCGCCACCTTGTGCGGGCGCAGCATTCCCAGGAGGCGCCGGGCGATCTGCCGCCTCTGTTCTGGATTGGTCTCGTCTGGATGAGGCTCTGCCATCGAACCGCTCGTGAAGGGATTCGACCCCTATGCTAGCGGACGCCCCGGGGCGGCTCAACGCTTTTCGCGCCGCCACGCTGGGCCAGGAAATCGAGCACGGCACGAGCGGCTCGTTCCGCGGCGCCCGGCGGGCCGAGCTTGGCCCTGGCCGCGAGCAGTCTTTCGCGGGTGGCGGCGGCGTGGGCGTCGTCGGTCAGGAAGCGGACGACGTCGCGCGCGATCGGCTCCGGCTTGGCCGCGCGCTGGATGTACTCGGGGGCCACGCGCTCGCCGGCCAGGATGTTGATCATGCCGATGTGCTCGACGCGCACGAGGCGTCGCGCGATCAGGTAGGTGAGCGCCGAGGTGCGGTACATCACCACGAGCGGCGTGCCGGCGCAGCCGGTCTCGAGCGTGGCCGAGCCGCTGCAGA
>CAZCQN010000053.1:0-18629 GCA_964500825.1 uncultured Verrucomicrobiota bacterium
GCCACCCATGCAGACGTCTGGCGAACTGCCGGGCCGTGAGGCGCCGACCCGAGCGGCCCACGAAGAGGGCACTCGAGGATGCGGCGAGCCGCTTCCGGCGTCGCAGGTGCGCGCGCAGTGACCGGACGAGTCGGCGGTTCAAGTGGCGAGCTTCCTGTACACCGCCCTTGGCGCGGATCGTGAGCTGAGCAGCGTTCAAGTCCACATCACGAACGTCCAGGCCGACGAGCTCCCCGATGCGAATCCCCGTCCCTGAAAGCACCTCCACCATGACGCGGTCCCGGTGCGCGAGGAAGTCGTCGGAGCCGCGCATGGCCGCAAGCAGGCGCCACTCGTCACACGGGTCGAGAAGGACAGGCGGCATGGGTCGCAGCGACCGCACGCGCAGCGCACAGGCCGGATTCGACCGGACCTGCCCTGTCTCGTGCAGCCACCGAAAGAACGACCGCAGCACCGCCCGCAGCCGATTCAGCGCGCTGGCGCTACGGACAACCCCCGTTGGGCCGATGCGCGCATGGGGCGAAGTCAGGAACTCGGCCAAGCCCGTGGGTGTCATCCGCGCCACGCGTGCCCGGCCGTTCCCGCAGAAGCGCTGCAGTGAGCGCAGGTCGGAACGGTACGACCGCACCGTGTGCACGGAACACCCGTTGGCCTCGAGGTGCTGCAGGAACCCATCGATCGCCGCGTCGAGTCTCATGAATCTTGCTCCGGGAGACTGGCCAACTCGTGCCCGATAGGGCCATTCCAACTGGAGCAAGTCAAGGCGAAGAGGCCGCCTTGTGCTCTGAACGCCCGCTCGCAGGAATGTTACCCAGGGTGTCTGAGCGCCGGTGCCCTGCAGGCAGCCTGCGGCCGCTCTCCGGCGGCAGAAGCACGCGTCCTCCCGCGTGCGGTGTGCTGCTGGGTCACACCTCGAAGACCTTGAGGACTTCGTCGCCGTAGTGGTTGATGACCTTGAGGGCGATCTTGCCGGTGGTGGGTGGGTCGAAGGGGCGGCTTGTGGTGCTGTAGAGGGTGGCCCAGGCGGCTTCGTCGATGTCGGCGCGGAGGGCGCGCTTGAGCTTGTCGTATGGCTCGCCGGCGCCTGTGAAGTAGGCGCGGCGGACGAAGAAGCTCTCGCCGTTGTAGTCGGTGTCGATGAACCAGCACGCGATGTCGTCGACGGACGAGTTCCGGATCTGGCCGGTCGTGGGGTCGTACACGTCCACGCCCTTAATCTCGACGACGAGCTTCCCGTCCCCGTCCTTGCGGATGTCGACGTCGGGCTCGCCGAAGACCGTGAAGAGGTTGCCCGCGCCCGTCTTCTTGAGCAGCTCGTCGCCCATCGCCAGGTCGGGGTTCATGCGTGCCAGCATGACGGGCAGCTTGCCGTAGGACGTTGTGCCCTCGGCAACGATGGACGCGTCGCCTGGCCCGGGCGAGAACTCCTTCGCGGCCTCGCTCGCGTGCGCGTCGAACGCGAAGCCACAGACGATGAGCAGGTCGAAGCCGACGCCCTGGACAGCCTCTTTGGCGGCTTCCTTGATGTGCTCCTTGCCGACGGTGCCGTGCTCGGGACCGATAGACACGGCGACGCGGTTGACCTTGCCGTCGGCGTCCGTGTACTCGCCGGCGGCGTGGAGCGATGTGCCGGCATGTGCTTCGAGGCGGTCGAACTTGAGGCGCTCGGCCTTTCGCATGTTCTGGACGCCGGCCTTCTTCAGGTTCTCGAGGATCATTGACACGAAGTCGCCGCTGCTGTCCTGTTGGCCTTCTCGCTCGGAGGCGGGTCGCTCCTCGTCCGGCGAGAGGACGCGGTGGGGTGAGAGGCTCTCGACCGAGAGGGGACCCGACACGCGAATGCGGCTGTTGTCCCCGTACGGCTGGTCGTAGAGCAGCTCGTGCTCGGCGTGGCGGGCGATGGCCGCGTCGATCTCCTCGCGCGTCATGCCCTCCTTGATGTCCAGGTTGTTGGCGATCGACTTGAGCGTGACGTGCGGCACGCGCTTGTAGACGAACCCCTTGCGGATGTCGTGGCCGGTCTCGTGCTCCGGCGGCACACGCTGCGTCGACTCCGCCTCCTTCTGCACGCCCTCGGGCGAGTCCGCCAGGAGATAATATGGGTACTTCGCAGACATCAGGCGCGTCCGAGCCAGCGCCAGCGCCACCCGGCTCGTGTCGATCGTGATCCAGCGCCGCCCCCACTGCTCGGCCACATATGCCGTCGTCCCGCTGCCACATGTCGGATCGAGCACAAGGTCACCTGGATCGGTGGTCATAAGCAGGCAGCGTTCAACGACTTTCGTTGATGTTTCAACAACATATGCCTTCTTCCGGCCAAAACCGCTGATGGCCGTGTCATTCCAGACATTATCAAGCGCGTATACAGGGTGATCATCCACGTACCTCTTATATCGAAGGGTATTGCCCAATAGCATGAGACGGTCTGCCAGAGACAATTTGTCCATTCCCCCGCCACTGACGCTCGCTTTCCAATGCGTATTCCGTGGGCATTGGAAGGTGCGTCCCTGCCAGGTGAAGGCTTTCTCCTCTGGGTCGCCTGGATCTCCTTGGGAATAGAGAGTGTCGTGTGCAAGACACCGATAGCCCGCAGGGATCTCATCCGCTTTCATGTCCGCTGGCATAGGCGACGGTTTCTCGCCGCCGTCCACTGGTTCGATGAGCGTGTACTGCCCCGACGCGTCCTGTGAGCCACCGGTCTTCTCGCTCATCAACTGCCGATACTTCACACGGAGCTGCCCGCTCTCTCTACCGCACTTCGCATACCAAAGGAGGTAGTCAGTGCTAGATGACACGATTGATGAAGACTGCCCACCTGTTGTGCGGAACGCGATGAGCGAGCAGAAGTTCTCGGTGCCGAATACCTCATCCATGAGGCAGCGAACCAGGTGGACGTTCTCGTCGCCGATCTGAACGAAGCAGGAACCGGTTTCGGTGAGGAGCTCGCGCGCGACGACCAGGCGGTCGCGCAGGTAGGCCAGGTAAGAATGGATGCCGAGTTTCCACGTGTCGCGGAAGGCGCGTATCTGTTCGGGCTGGCGGGTCGCGTCGCCTGCCCTGCCGTCCTTGACGTCGCGCTTGCGCGTCGAGACTTGCCAGTTGGATGCGAACTTGATGCCGTAGGGTGGGTCGATGTAGATCGTCTGGACCTTGCCCTTGAGGCCCTCTTTCTCGGCGAGGCTCGTCATGACGAGGAGGGAGTCGCCGAGGATCATGCGGTTCGACCAGTTGGCGTCGTGGTGGTAGAAATCCACTTGCTTGTCGAAGTCCTCGATGCCGTTGAAGTCGGCGAAGAGGTCGGGCTGCTCGGACTCGGCGCCTGCCTTTGCGGTGCGCCGCAGGTCCTCGATCAGCGCGTGCGGGTGGATCTTCTCCTGGATGTAGACCGGCACAACCGGCACGGCGAGGTCTTCGCGGTCCTGCTCGTCCTTGCCCTTCCAGACGAGCTGCGGGTCGAGCGACGGATCGCGCGGGTACAGCATCGTCTTGGGCGACGCCTCGTCCTTGGCCACGAAGTCGCGCAGCTCCTCGGTCGGGATGTTCTTCCGCTTGTCCTTGTGGCGTATGGACGCGACGCTCTTCCCCGCCTTCTTGGCTCTCTTCCCTCTCGCGTTCTGCGCCGACTGCTTAGCGGCCTTCTTGCGCGCCATGCGTATCACCTATCTGGGTGTCTGGGCCTTGCGAGTCTCACGTCTGTCGCGTGCCGTTCTCCGCGTCGAGGTAGCTGACGACATTGAGTCCCTTGATTGAGCGGCCAACCATGTCGCGGTCGTGGGCGAGCAGCGGTATCTGGCGGTGTACTGCTGTAGCGAGAATCCAGCAATCGCCAGCCTCCAGCCGGCGACCGGCGCTGCGCGCGGCCGACATGACCCGAGCCCACGTCTTTGCCAAGTCGTAGTCATAGGGGATCACAAGGAATCGCCGGATGAACGCATCCAGCCCTTCCCGTGCCTTCTCGCCCCAGTTGTTCTTTTCTGGCCAGTCCCACAACTCGGCGATCGTCTGGAAACTGAGCGCCAAGGTCTGCCCGCGCATGTGCGGCTCATACTTGGCACGCAAGGCGTCGTTCTTCTTCTTGGGGTGAAGAAGGCTGGCCACAGTGGTATCGAGCAGGACGACACTCATGCGGCGTCACCTCCCTCTGCGAACGTGCGACGAGCCTCGCGTTCGTGGAGAATGTGCTCCAAGAGCTGATCTGGGTCATCGTCAACGGGCCAGAGTGCGCTGATCTCGTCCAGGTTGGAGACAGCCGCCACGCCCTGCTGGTCGGCCAGTTCATCAAGCGACAGCGAGTTCCAGAATGGGGCCGATTCGCGGGCGGCCGACGGTGGAATCTCCTCTTCGAGGACGACGAGAGATTCGACCTCAAGGATCCGCTCCCTGCCCTCCTCGACGACTGCCCGGCCCGCCACGCGGACCGTTCGCATCCAAGCTTCTGCCAACTGCTCAATGTGCTCCTGCTTGAAACGGCAGAGCCACTTGGTGCCGTCGGCTTCCCACAGCCGACCGGCCAGCGTGCCGTGCCCGTTGAGCTCTTCAAGTCGACCAGTCCTCGCCGCGCCCGATACATCGACCGGTTGCCCCAGCAACTCCCGGACGCGGTCTCGCAGGGGAAGGTCCAGCGTGAACTGTCCCAGGGCACGGCCATTCTGTGACTCGAACGTGATCGAATCGATGCCATGATCCAGCACCTTCGCGAGGGCATCACATGTCTGAAGCACTCCACGGTCAAAACCACGGGGCAGGCTCGCCGGCGTGACAGAAGCATCCTTCATCGTTGGCATACCGGCCACGAGGACGTTCACGCTCTCCTCGCCAATGTAGCCGAACATGTCCATCTGGGGCGGCGGCGTGCCGAGTTCGAGTTGCGCAACGGCACTGCCCGGCTTCCACGCGACAAGGAAGAGCTCGCAGAGCTGTTCGATGTCCGCCTTGTCCCGTCCCTGCCGCTGAGAGTCCTCGCCGTAGAGAACGCGGCCGACCCGCTTCAGTGCTTGCTGCGTGCGCTTGACGATCTCGGCGAGATCGGCGGCGGACAAGCGCGCATCGCCGACCCTTGGCCCCTTCATGGTGACCGTCAACCGCGGCGGCTTAGCGCCTTTGTTTTCACTTGGTGCGCTGCTCATGGCCTGGTCCTCCCACGCGGTTATCCACGCATGCTCGAATCGTGTTCTCAGCGTCCCACGGATCAGTGATCTCGATGAAAGCCCATCGGCCAAGGCCACCGTGGTTGTTGACGGCCGGGACCCAGAGCGTTCGCGCTGTGGCTACCTTGGCGGCCTTGTCTTTTTTAGGGTCGCCCGACACCTCGATGATCAGATTGAGCAGGTCATCTGCGCCGCGCCCATCGTCGATTCGGACAATGAAGTCGGGCGTGTACTGCCGTTCCTGGTTGTTGATCGTGTACGGGATCGTGAAGCCCAGGCCCTGGTTCTTGACGTAGGCGACAACCTCGTCCATGTCCTCGAGGACCTGGGCCGTCTTTTGCTCCCACGATCCGGTGTCGGCCACGACGTGGGAGACGTGGCACTTGTCCGGCCTCGTCCTGTAAGTGGGCCGAATCGTGTCGAAGTCGACGTATCGGGTCGAGCCGATTGTGTCGTACGGCCGGAGGACGGGCTTGAGCGTCTTGGTGCCCTCGCTGGCGTGGGCGATGGACCGGTAGATGCGGTCGGCAGCATCATGCGCGAACTCGACGAGCAGCAAAAGCTGCTTGAACGTGTTGCCCTTGCACGTAACGCACTCGTCCAGCCAACGCTTGGTGATCGCCAAGACCTCGGGGAAACGCCATGTCTGCACAGCGGCGTCGAACCGGTGTTCCTTAGTCTGCTCGCTCCGATGCTCGCCGTCGTGGCGGAAGTACTTCTCGACCGTGAGCTTCGCCAGAAGAAAGGCGACCTGATTCAGGCGCCGCCCCCTCAGCTCATCAAGGGTGTGGATGACGGACTCGCCGACGATGGGTGCGTTCTCGGTCTTCGTCGGGACGTCCCGGGTCGACAGGGCGAGTTGCGATTCGTCTGTGAACCGCGCGGCCAGCTTGGCGTCGGCAACCTCATAGCGATAGCCGGTCACGCGCGGGAAGGTGATCTCGCAGGCAATCCGCTCTTCCAGTGCCCGCACGTGCGTAGCTTCAGGACCTGGCATAGGCTCAGGCGTCGTGCCCGAACACGGGATGAAGGAGAACGGCACGCCGTAGACCTCGGCGTACTCTGTCTCGAACATGTCATCTTCGTTCGGCGCGTAGCTCTGGCGCCGGAGGCCGCGGCCGACAACCTGCTCGCACAGGAGCTGCGTTCCGAAGGCGCGCACGCCGAGGATGTGCGTGACCGTATTCGCATCCCAGCCCTCGGTCAGCATCGAGACCGAGACGACGCACCTTACATGCTCGCCCAGCTTGCCGGCTTTCCCGACGGTGTTCATGACTTCGCGCAGGAGGTCTTCACTTGTCAGCTTCTCAACGTCGCGCCCGAACCGGGCGCGGATCTCCTGCTTGAAGCGTTCGATCTCCTGCTTGGCGACTTTCTTGAACTCGTCGCTCATCGCCTCGCCGGACTCGAGCTGCTCGCTGTCGACGAGGATCGTGTTTGGGCGGTCGAGCCAGTTTCCGTCACCGTCGTCGTTGCGGAAGACCGGCAGCGCGCCGGCCTGAACAACCGCGCGATCCCCGATCTGCTTCTCCCAGCCGGCGATGTAGTCGTACACGAGCTTGGACACGCTCGTGTTGTTGCATACGACAATGAAGACGGGAGGCGTTAATCCCTTCTCCTGCGCCTCGGTGTTCTTCTCCCAAAGCGCGTAGTACTTCGTGTAGTTGTCGTACAGACTGTGGAGAGCGCCCTGCAGCTCGACGGGGAGCTGCGGTTCTTCCGTAAGGGTCGCCTTCTTGCGGCCCTTGCGGGGGAGGTCCTCGCGTATGCGGACCCATAGGTTGCGATACGTCGGTGCATCGCCCGTCATCGAATCATCCGCAACGGGAACTCGTGGTACCTTCACGATGCCAGCCTCGATCGCATCGATGAGAGAGAAATCAGAGACGACCCACGGGAAGAGCGTTCCCTCGGGATTGCCCGAACCACGCAGGAAGAAGGGCGTCGCGGAGAGATCGTAGATCCGCCGCACGCCGATCTTGGCCTTGACCGCCTCGATCCCCGAGATCCAGATCCGAGCCGCTTCTTCTCGCTTCTCCGCCTCAGAACGCTCGTCACCCGACATCTTCTCCTTTTCTGCTTCAGGCTTCCGGCGGTAGCAATGGTGGGCCTCGTCGTTGATGACGATGATGTTCTTCTTCGTTCCGAGCTCCCTGCATACGCGGCGGACCATCTCGTCGGGTGTCTCGGTGAAGGCGCTCACCTCACCGCGGTTCAGGATTGCCTTGGTGAGCTTGCCGGCCTTGACGCGCTCGCGCGGCTTGAACGCGTGGAAGTTGGTGATCACGATCTTTGCCCGGCCCAGTTGCTGGAGCTGCTCAGACGTGACAACGTCCCGTTCACGGTAGTAGTTGTTCGGATCGCTCGGCAGAAGCACGCGAAGGCGGTCCCGGATCGTGATGCCGGGCGTGATGACGAGGAACGTGTCTGAGTAGCGGGCGTCTTGCGGGTTGGCCAGCTTGTTGAGAGTCTGCCACGCGATGAGCATGGCCATGACGACCGTCTTACCGGAACCCGTGGCCATCTTCATGGCAAGGCGAGGGAGTCCCGCGGTGGCAGTGTCGTTTGCCTCGCGCAGCCGGTTCTCGATCCACGCGTCGCCGCACTTGGCAGCGGCCTCGGCGATGTAGATGGCCGTCTCAAGCGCCTCGATCTGGCAGAAGAAGAGCTTTTTCTCCACGCGGTCCGGGTTCGTCCAGTACTCGAGCAGCCGCGACGTTGTGGAGGTGATGCCGAAGTAGCCACCGGCCCGCCATTGGCCCACGCGCTGACGGATCTGGTTGACGAGCTTGTTCTCTTCGACGCGATCCTGCGTCCACTCGGTCTCGAGTTGAAGCTGCTTGCCTCTCTTCTTCGGCGGCGGGATCGGGATGAAGTACGAGCTCGGCCGACGCTCGTCGACGATCTCGTTGGTGATGCCGTCCTCGTCGAACTTGAAGTGCCGCAACGGCTCAATGAACGGCGAGTTCAGGACGGGGTTTTCTATGACGACCTGACCCATCTGACCCTCTCCGGCTACCAGCTGGAGCCGCTGCCGGCGTCTGCACCCCGTGGCGACCCAGTCCAGTCCCTCGCGCGGACAAAGGCTACCATTATGGACGTGCCGAGTCAAGGTATGCTATCATGGTCCGTGTTGGGGGTCTTGCGCAGGAGGCTCCATGAAGCTCCCACGCGCCTACTGGTGGGCGATCATCATGTGCCTCGTGTTCGTCGCCGTGATGCTGCCGCTGCGCTACTCGTCCTGGTGGCGCCGCTTCCTTGGACAACCGTTCGCTCCAACGGAACCGCGAGCGAACTGACTCGTCTTCCATCCTGAGGTTGTGGCGAAGAAGAGGCCGAGGAGTACGACAGCGAGCAGGAGCTTGGTGTTGGTGTGGCGCCGGGGGAGGCGCTTGAGGCGGGGTGACTGAAGAGCTAAGTGCGCAGCCACGAACGTGAGGATACAGGACGCAGCCGATGCCGCCGTCGATGAAGCCTTACCGTCGAAGCGGACGCGCAGCCCAAGCCTGCTCCAGACAGCGGTCGACCTGACCGGCTGCTCGATGCTTCTCCTGCTCATGGTGGCGCACACCCCTTCGGGGCCACCAGGCCAGGGTTGTGTGCTTCAACTGGAGGACTCGCACCGCCTCCTTTCTCTCCGCGCTCCTTCTCAAGGCACGTGGCCAGCGCCCGCTGAAGGCCGCGCGCGCATTCGCTGGCAGGCACGCTGACCAGGACTGCTGGACCTCTGAACGCGGGCTGCACGATGAACACCGGGAGTGGCTACACGATGGAGCGGGCCTATTGCACACGCTGCAATAGGCACGTGCCGAGGCATAGATCGGGACATGCGGCGGGCCAGAGGCGGCCATCAGCTTCACTTCTGACGACTGATTTCACGAAAAAGGACTTGACAGCCTGCCACTGGTGCTTTATAGTCACAGATAATCCGCAGGAGCGAGCTTCTTGCTTCTGTTGGGTGAGTGCACCACTTGCACTCCGGCTTTGCTTTACGGCCGAAGGTTTTTCCTTCCTGGGCGACGGCGCTCGCCGGGCCGGTTGGCCTGGCGAGTTGCCCTTGGAGAGGTGGCCGAGAGTGGCGAGGTTGAAGCGCGCGACGGGGCTCAGCGTCCGGCCAGCTGGGGTCGCTTGGCTGAGTCACGAAGGTAGCTTAGAGGCCCCGCACCTGTGATGGGTGCGGGGTTTTTCGTGTTCGGCAGAGATGACACAGGCTTCTGGTGAGCTGACGAAAGGAGGCTGAGCCATGGCGTTCATTCGTAAGCACAGGGTGGTGCTGGTGCCGCTGTTCGTGGTGGCGATTGCTGGACTGGGTCTGTTCTTCCTGCTGCGTTCGCAATCAGAGGAGCCAGTCAGGAACGTGTCGTCTGCGTACCCGCGCGAGACGGTTCAGGCGTGGCGGGAGGACGTCTCGAAGCGATCGCAGCATGGGCGCGAGTACCAGTTCGTGCGGACCGTCGAGTACGTCGACCCGGAGACAGAAGAGGTTGTCACCGAGGAGACTGGCTCGGCGGTGCGCGAGCGCGCCACGGACGTCTGCTACAGAGACGCGGCGGGAGATTGGCGGCCGACGGTGGCCGAGTGGGAAACCGGCGGTCTCGGCTTCAAGATGAAGGAGAACTCGTGGCAGATCGAGGTGCCGCTGACGCTGGGGAGCGCGTACGAGTACACGGTCGGGGGTAAGACGCTGGCGATGCGGCCGAGCACGATCGGTCTGAGCGACGGCCAACAGAGCGTCGTCTTGGGCCCGATTGACACAAGCGTGATCGGCCAGATCGACCCGGACGATCCCTCGAGGCTCGTGTTTGCCGACGTGCTGGGCACCAATTCGGGTGTCGATATTGAGCTCGTGCTTGAGTGCGCGTCGCTGCATCAAAACGTCGTGCTGCGCGCCAAGCCGCGACTGCCCGAAGGCTTCGACGCTGAGAACACCCGTCTCTACGTCTACACCGAGCTGGGGCTGGACGCGCTGACGGCTGCCGGAGACGTGAACGTGTGGGTTGGCGACACGCCGGTAGACGTCTCCGCCAACGACCTTGTCACGGCCCGGAACACGAATGAGCCGATCACGTTTACCGTCGAGAGAACCGTCGATGGCACACCAGTCGAGGCTCCGCTGCACCGGTTTGTCGCCTCGCGCGTCTGGGACGAAACCGGACCTGAGAACGAGACGGTCGCGGCGCGCCAGCTCTGGCGCAGCCCGGTTGACTACAAGACGTATCTCGTCGAGAGCCTCCCGTACTCCTATATCGCCGACGCCACAGGCGCGGTCACGCTCGACTACGAGAGCCAGAACGGCACGATCGACGAGGATGAGACCTGGACGGCCGACGCGACCTACTACGTTACGGGCGACGTGGTCATCGGCCAGGACGTGACGCTGACGATCGAGCCAGGCACGGTGGTCAAGTTTGCCGAGGACACCTCGATCAAGGCGGGCATCTACGAGACCGAATCGGACGCCAAGATCGTCGCTAAGGGCGAGCCATACAGTTACATCGTTTTCACGAGCGACACGGACGACAACTGCGGCGAGGACCTGACGCCCGGCGAGTCCACGAGCGGCACGAGCTCCTATTACACGCTCGCGCTCGAGGTCGGCCGCTATGGGGATGTCACAAGCGAGATCGAGTACTGCAAGGCGGCGTTCGGAATGTGGGGCATCGTTACGTCACGGCAGCTCAACACGCCGGTCGCGCACTGCATCGTCGACGATTGCTGGTGTGGGATCCTCGTGTGCCGCGGCAACTCGACCAGTCCCTCGGACGTGTTCAACTGCTTGGTGACAGACTGCTACTACGGCATCTGCGCGTGGATGAGTGACCCGACCTCGCAGGAGTTCGAGATTCGCAACAGCACAATTGCCGACGGATGTGACTACGGCATTCACATTCATTTCCAGGACGACGACCCCTACCCGACGGTGCATATCAAGAGCAACCTCATTACGGGTTGCACCGAGGCCGGCATCTCCACGAACGACGCCGACTGGGCTGATGACGGAACCTGGTACGTAACGAAGAATGCTTTCTGGGACAACCCGTCAGGGAAGGATTACGAGAACATACCGGCCGACCCGAACCGGGTGACGATCAACCTGACGATCAGTCCCTACGATACGACCAAGACGCAGCTCGGGAGCTTCTTCATTGACATAACGAACGTACTGAACGAGACCGACGGCTCGGACTTGCTCGATGCCGGCGAGGGGAACGCTCATGACGCAGACTTGTACGGCGACGGCACTGCCAGCAGCAATACCCTGTTCGAGATCACGGCGCCCGAGGTGATCAATAGCGACATCAGCACGGCGGGGACCACAACGTGGGCGAAGCGCACGTGTGATGCAGATACCGTCGACATCGGCTACCACCATCCTCGGGTCGACAAAGTGATCAACGCGACGCGCAGCGTCGGCGGCAGCGAGGCGGTGGAGCTCAAGATCAACCCGGGCGTGGTTATCGTCTTCAGCGGTTCCACGGCTCAGCTGAAACTCAATCCCTATGCAACCGGCGATGTTACTCTGACCTGCGAGGGTGACCGCGATAACTACATTGTTATGGCCGGCAAACCAGTGGTGTCGATGGACATCGAGGCGAAGCGGGGCGGCAACACCACAAGCGGCTCTTTCTTCCGGAGCGTGCCGACAGCCGCGTCTGTTTCCATAACCCACTGCCGGTTCACGGGCTTGTATGAAGCGGTGAGGACCGTGGTCACAATGACGGACGAGATCAAGCACTGCATGTTCGACCGAAACCTTCGCGGCTTCTACTGCAGTTTCGTGTTGAGCAAGAGCCTGTCACTGCGGAACTGCCTGTTCCAAAACAACACCTATGGCTTCAAGGTACTGCTTGGATATGGGTCCGGGCAGGACGCCACGTTGAGCAACTGCACGTTCGACAGGTCAAACCGCGGCATCTACTACCAGCACAGTGCCTCATCGGGCAAGACGTTCACCGTCAAGGACTGCCTTTTCACAAAGTGCACTGTTGGCGGCATCGACGTGGACGAGGAACAGAAACCTGCAACATGGAACGAGGATTACAACGCGTTCTGGGACTGCGGGGCGAACGTCCAGGTGAATGGGTCACCGGCTGCGATCGGCGCTGATTCGATCGTGCTCCTCAAGAACCCGTACGACACTGGTTGGATCGACTGGAGCGATCAATGGTACCTCGACCAGAGCGGCGCATGCATTGACGCCGGCTCGGGCGTTGTGCAGTCAACGGATCCACACATTGATCTCGACACGTTTACCACGTCACTCGACGGCAAGCTTGACGTGGCGACTGTGGATATTGGCTACCACTACCCTGGGCCGTCTGGAGTAAGCAACGTGGACCTCCTGGACGATCAGAGCCAGGCACTCACGGACGTCGTATTTGCCGATGATGATCCCGAGGACGACGAGATCATAATCAATGTGAGCTTCGCCGAGAGTGGCACCTGGTACGTCTACTTCGATGACAACACAGGTCAGAACTACGAGGCCACCGGCACGGGCAACATCTCGGACCTTGGCCTCGATCTAAGTGAGCTCGATGAGGGCGTGCATACGATCCGGATCGAGCATAGCGACAGTGAGGTGGACGATATCGTGTTCACAATCGTCATTGACGAATCAGGGCCGTCCGTGTTGACGATCGAGTGGCCGAAGGACGGTGACACAGTCGGCGGCATTTGAGGGGGCCGGTAGGAGGAGGCGACCAATGTTTTTCATCCGACGGGCCTCGACCTGGCTCACGCGTGTTCCGCTTGTCGTTGTCGCCGCAGCGCTGGCGTGTGCGTCTTTCTCCGCACGAAGAAGCATCGCCAGCGAACCGACGTTGACGTCCCATGAGGAGTACATCCGGCAATTCCGCATCCTGCGCGACTCCGGCCAGGAAAAAGCCCTGCAGGAGCATCAGAAGGCGTTCCTCAAGGAGGCCGAGGACTATATCGCGGCGCATCCCGGCGGCCTCGAGATCGCACAAGCCAAGCTCAATAAGGCGCTCGTCATCGGTCTCTATGGTGAGCGCCGCGATGAGGAGTCCGACAAGCTCCTGGCCCATATCATCTCCGACTACCCGGATTCGGCCCTTGTCCCGGAAGCGATGTATTACCAAGCCTGGCTCCAACGGTTTGCCTTTGATGGGAAACGCCGCGACGAAGAACGGGCGATCATGCTCAAGTTGGCCGAGCGGTTTCCCGGCTCTCCGAAGGCGCCGCTCGCCTTGTCGAAAGCGGCGGGTAGCTACCTTGAGAATGCGGGAGATCCCACGAAGGCCGCTGAGTTGTGCCGGCGCGTCATAGGGCAGTACCCGGGGACCGCCACCGAGCTGGAAGCGCGATGCACGCTCGTCGATGTCGCCGTGTACCGCGGGGACGTCGGGGCGGCACGCGAGCAGATCGGCGCGTTCGTGCGGCGATGTGATCAGGTCTGCGACATCGTGCCTGCCAAGACGCGCGCCTCCCTTCTCGCTTACCGGATCGGGCCAGCATGCGACCGGATCGCGGATTGGGATTTGGCCGAGAAATGCTTCACCAAGGCCGTGGACACACTCCCCGAGAGCCGTGCAGCGGCCGAGGCATCTTACGCGTTGTTCAGGATGTATTGGGTGCACTTCGGGGTCGAAAAGAGAGACGAAGCCAAGGAGCTGCTCCGAACGTTCCTGCGCAGGTACCCGGGCCGACAGGTCGACGAGCACGCCTTCGAGAGTCTGTTCTCGACCGAAAGCCGTGCAGCAGTCGAGCAGGGCGTCGCTTTCTGCAAGGAGTTCATCAACCAGGGCGAGGGGGTCGGCCATTACCGGCTCGCTTGGCGGAAGCTGATCGAACTGCTGGGCGTGCTCGGTGACCCCAAGCACTTCCTGGATGCGCGGGAACTCGTCGCCCAGATACAAGACAACACAGTCCGCGACGAGATCGGCGCTGACTTCATCGAGGCCATTGCGCTCCTCGTTCAGCGGCGGCCGCATCATCAAGAGGACTCTGGGGAGATCGTCACCGACTTCCTTCAAGACGAGCCAACATCTCTCACTGCCGGCGCAGCAGCCGCTTTCTTCCTGGTCACGGAGGACGCCGAGTCCGCAGCTGACGTGGCACGCGTCCTCAACGAGCAGGGCAAGACCCGCTACCATGAGTGCGTGTACCGCCTCACAATCCGCAAGCACTGCGAGGCAGAACGACTGAAGGGGCGAAGCGGGCGGACAAGCTGGCGTCAGATCAAGGCCGATTTGGCTCAGAAGCTCCCTGGCTACACGCCCGATGCGGAGCTGCTCCGCTGGGCCATCAAGTACTACGCGGACAATGAGCCCTGGGGCTTCGGTGAGAACAAGCTGGAGGTCATCGACGATCTGGTTGCCTACGCTCTCGACGCGCCTGACACCGCCTGGTGGCGCTATCAGAAAGCCCGTGCCATGTATGCCCTCGAGCATGCGGAGACCGGAACTGACAAAGGCGAAGTAGAGAAGCAGTTCCTAGCCATTGTTGAGGACTACCCGAACCGCGGCGTCGCGGCCGACGCGTTGTCGACGCTGGTCCAGATGTATGCAGACCGAGGCGACATGGCAGCGGCCCGCGCGGCAAACCTGAGACTTCTCAGCCTAGGAACAGGGCGCGGGCGCAGCTGCTATCGAAACAACATCCACGTTTTCCTTAGGCCCCGCCACAACTACATGATGCTCAATAGAGACGTCTACTACACTCGCCTGAAGACCGTGCTCGCGGCGTGCCCCGTCCTGAACAACGCAGAGAAGCGCCAGCTTGTGCGCCACTCTGGGCTGGCCCACATCAAGGAGGAGCCGTGTCGCAAGCTGCAGGAAATCCAAAAGCGTCTTCGGAAGGCGGGCAATGACGAGCTCGCCAACGAAGCTCTGCTGTTAGAGGGACAGCTCCTCCTGATGAAATGGCAATACGCTGATGCACAGCGTGTTTTCGAACAGCTGGCCGCCCACAACCCGTCACCGGCACAACGGCACGATGCATTACGCTTCACGGCGACCTGCAAGTACAACCTCGATCAGTACGATCAGGGCAGCCAACTTCTCGCTCAGCTCCAGGCGGATCCCCAGTACAAGGAGTACGCGCCCGAGCATCTGTACTACCAGGCGGTCGTGAAGTATGAGCGGAACGACCTGGTGAAGACACTGGCGCTCTTGAATCAGCTGCTTGAGCAGTATCCCGAAAGCGACTATGCGAGCAACGCCAAGAAGATGGCCGAGTATATCCGGCCCCTTATGGAAACGACAGACCCTAACCGCTCGTCGGAGACAGGACAATGAGCAAAACGCTGAAAATCCTCGCACACGTTCTCATCCCCATTGTTAGCATCTCGCTAATTACATGGGACTTGAGTTGGATCCTGCCAAGCGCCGAGGCGGCTGAGCTCGCCGACCAGTACGTGCGGCTCCTGCGCGAGATGGCCGAGCAGGCCGTCCAAGAAGGCGACAGCGGCCAGGATTCCAACACGACGGTTTCCGAAGGCTCAGCCGGGGGAGAATTAACCCCACGCGAAGGCGACGACGCGACAACCGACGCCTCGGAAGAGCCGCTGATTACTGACCCGGTGGCAGAGTATCCGGATCGGCCGACGGCGAAGGTGCGTTTGACGAAGGAAGTACGGATCGACGAGAACGGAGATCTGATCGTCGACTGCTACATCGTCGTGCACAGGACCGTCTTCAACGGCTACCACATCTCCATGCGGTGCCCGACGAGCGTCTCCCCCGACGGGTGGAAGGAGGTCGCTTACGTCTGGGACGAAGTGAACGACTACTCCGTGCCTAAGTCAGATGACTCGCTCATCGGCGCCAAGTACCACATCAAATCGTTCAACTTCTCCAAGCTCGCTACCTTGACTGAGGAGACGAAGGCAAGTCTCGCCAAGGGCATCATTCCTGGACCGGTCCGCCTTGCTGCCCAGGAATTCGCCATGAAACAGCTCCTTGCCTCCGGCCAGAACGAAGGCCGCGGGGAGTCGAACTGCAGCCAGGCCGACGACGACAAGGACGATGGGGACGAGCACGAAGATGGGGACCCGATCGACATCCTCGGCGGCTGCGTGAATGACCGCTGCGTCGACTTCTCGTTCCCGAACAGGGGCTTGCCGGTCACGCTGAAGCGGTCCTACACGAGCAAGGAGAGCGAGGTCCAGACCGATCTCGGCTACGGCTGGCGGCACAGCTACGACATGGTCATTATCAAGGTGACGGACGATCCCGAGATCAACCCCAACGTCTGGGACGTCTGGATCAACGGTAAGCGGCAGCGCCTCCTCGAGTACGCCGACAGCAGTTGGGCTTCGTTCCCCAATAGGTTCCTCGCAGTGAGCGTGGCCGACGGTAAGGTCACAATTACCGATGATGACATGGTCTACGAGTTCGACGAGCCCGAAGGCGTGGGCTGGAGCTACAGGGAACAAATCAACTCGATGACGAAAGTCATCGAGAAAACAACCTCGGAGATCGGCTACACTTACAGCTTCATCTACCACACCAGTGGCGACGATGAAGGCAAGCTCCAGTACCTCCGTGACGACAGCGATGACACGGACCTGCTTGAGTTCATCTACAAGGACGACGAAGGACGCCGGAAGCTGTGGAAGATCGAAAACAAGAACAACGCCATTCTGGTGACGTACGATTACGACGGATATGGCAACCTCGAGTCGGCTCAGAACCCGGAAGGCGAGAGCATTCTTTACGGCTACGACACCACGACGAACCTCAGACACAAGCTCCGGTCAAAACAGCTCGACAGCGACGTCGGCGTCTTCTGGAACTTCGACCACGAGAACGTCGTCTCGTACGATGATGACATCTACGGAAACGCCGGCGGCACGTACTACCGCGTCTACTACGTCGATACGCGGATGGGGGACGACGCCTCCGACGACTACTTCCGCATGACGGTCGACTATGACGCGACGGACTACGTCAAGACGGAGACGCTGAAGGAAGACAACGGGGGCGGCAACCTCGACTGGGTCGAGCGCAAGAACTACTATGAGGACCCGGATGCGGCATCGAAGCGATTCGATCAGATCGACATCAAGACGTCGGAGATGACGACCGACAGGCTCTACCATACCTACGGCGAGCTCGGGCTGATCGAGAAGGTCAAGATCCTGGACACCTTCGCCCCCAACTACTACGTGGAAACGGCATATACGTACAACGGCAAGGGGAAGCTCACCTCGAAGACAGCCCGCAACAGCACGTCCACGAGCGGCCAGGACGCCGACCTAACGATCACGTATGACGCCGACACCGGCAAGGTGGTCACGATCAAGGACGCCGCCGGCCGCGGCCTGTTCTTCGAGTACTACGACAACGAGGGCGGCTGGAGCCGGCAGGTCAAGTCCGTCTGCCAGATCTCCGAGTACGAGAACGGCGGCACCACCTCGGGCTATAACGAGTGCAACAAGACGCAGTTCGAGTACTACGGACGCACGGGTGAGAATGGCGCGGAGTGGCTCCTCAAGAAGGTCACGGACCCGATGGGGCGCGCGACGGAGTTCGACTACAACTCGGACGGGACGCTCGCCGAGATCGAGGACCCGATCCAGGGCACCAGCACGATCAGCTACAGCGGCCTGTCAGACTGGGTCATTGGCAAGCCGACGAAGATCACCGTCCCCGGGCTGAACGGGGATCGGGAGATGGAGTTCGCCTACGACAAGGCGGCGCGAATCACGGACCGGACCTTTCCCAAGGCTGATTCGTCCGAGACGGACCGCTACAAGCTCAGCTACGCATACGACGACAACGATGGCCTTCTCGAGACGCTCAAGCAGTACTACGGCGCGACGCTCGTCAGGACGGTCACCTACACGTACCACGAGGAGACCGACTGGATCGAGACAGTCTACACCGACGACAACGAGCGCAAGACGAAGTATGAGTACTTTGCCGGCGGCCAGATCGCCCAGATCATCCAGGTCCTGGCCGAGAGCGGCGGCGAGATCACGAGCGGCCGGTACACGCAGTTCGACTACGACAACCGGTTCAACCTCACCAAGAAGCGCTACTTCATCGACGAAGACGAGGGTGAGGAGGACTATAACGACGAGATCTGCTACTACTACCCGGACGGGTCGCTCGCAATCAGGAGGTACGAGGGCAAGGAGGACGGGACCACGCTCGGGCCTATCACGACCTCGTACAAGTACGATACCTACAACCGGCTCTGGCGGGTGTATTGGCCGGGTGACGAGACCGCGGACAAGACGTTCACGTACACGACGGGCGGCCTGATCGACATGATCATCAACCCCGCCGGCACGGTGGATGTCGACTACGATGAGTTCAACCGCGTCACCAGCGTCGATGGCGTTCTTGGCGGGACGCCCGACGACGACGAGGTAACCTATACGTGGAACGCGAGCATCAGCCAGCTTGACCAGATCGACGGGCCGAACGGCTACCAGCAGGCGTTCGACTACGACTCGCTCGAGCGGCTCGAGACGATCACGGGCGACGGGAGCAAGGTGACCACGTACGACTA
>CAZCQN010000054.1:0-18498 GCA_964500825.1 uncultured Verrucomicrobiota bacterium
CGGCCCTTGACCTGCACAAGTCGGGTCAAACGCCTTTTTCAGCACCCTGCTAGGGTCCGTCGCGCCTTCGGCGCTTCCAGGGGAGCCGCGAAGCGGCCGCCGATCATAGCCCGGGGCGAAAGCCCCGGGGAAGAAACGCCCCTCCCACCCCCAAAGCCCCGAAGGGGCGACAGCCAGCCACGCATATCCGCTAGAGCGGCGCTTCGACGATGCGGTAGCGCTTGCTGAGGCGGGCGCCCATCTGCTCGAGCGGCTTGTTGATGAGGCGGTTGTCCTCGAGCATCCAGCTCATCTCGGAGCTGCGGAACCCGGCGGCAACGGTGCGGCGCACGATCTCGACAAGGAAGACGCTCTCGATCCCGCGTTTCTGATACGCCTTGCGGGTGCCGAGCGTGATGGTGCGCAGCGCCGTGAGCTTCCTGAGGCCGAAGACCAGCTTGAGCAGGCCGGTCGGGAAGAGGCGCCCGTTCATGCGGGCAAGGATCTTGTTGATGTCGGGCAGCGAGAGGCAGAAGGCGATCGGGTCGCCGTCCTTCTCGGCGATCTGCACGCACGCGGGCCGGACGATCGGCTTGACCTCGCGCGCGAAGCGGTCGAACTCGCGATCCGTCATCGGCACGAAGCCCCAGTTGCGGCTCCACGCGTCGTTGTAGACCCGCTTGATCCGCTCAACGTCCGCCCAGAAATCCGTCATGTCGAGGTCGCGGAGCGTAAAGCCGACGCGCTGCTGGATCTTCGCGGCGAGCGCTTCATAGCGGCTCAGGTCGACGATCTCGGTGTCGATGTCCCAGGCGAACAGGTCCATCGCCTTGCGCAGGCCGAACCGTTCGGCGAAGTCGAGGTAGTAGGCGTGCGTATACGGCATCATGATCGCCGGGAGCGTGTCGTGCCCCTCGACGAGGAAGCCGAGCTCCTCGTTCGTCGAGAAGTTCATCGGCCCGCGCATCGCGGTGCGCTGACGTGCGCGGAGCCAGTCGGCCGCCGTCGAGAAAAGCGCGTCGGCGACCGAGGCGTCGTCGATGCACTCGAAGAACCCGAAGAAGCCGACCGCGTCGTTCCAGTACTCGTTGTGGGCGTGGTTGACGTGGGCGGCGATGCGGCCGACGGGTTCGGTGCCGCGCCAGGCGACGAAGAGCTCGACGTCGGCGTGGTCGAAGTACGGGTTCTTTGCGCGATTGAAGCGGGCCTTTTCGCTCACGAGCAGCGGCGGGACCCAACACGGCGAGCCTGTGTACAGGCGCCACGGGAGCCGGATGAAGGCGCGCCGCCCGCGACGGGTCCTGACGGGCCGCACTTCATGGGTCGATCGCGCAGGCGTCATCACCTAGGTCAACGGCCTTTGTGGCAGCAGTGAAAGCTGTTCCGACAACGCCCCTTTGCCGTCGCCCAAGGTAAACAACAGGCTTCTGGCGACAGCCCCTTTTCGCTGCTGAGCTTGTCGATACTGGGCTCTGCAGCAGCTCGGTGCCTGCAGCCGACCTGGCGGCTTCAGCCGCCATGCCCGCCGAAGCGTCAGCGAAGGCGGGTTGCCACCGGCTTCAGGGCCTGTTGAAAAACCCCAGGCACCGCTGGCACGGTGCTTGCCCCAAAGGGGCTTCATAACACAGCCCAGGGTTCCCGCGCCTCCAAAGAGGCGCACAAACACCCTGGGTTTCGGGACCATGAAAAAGAGCGATAGCCTGAAAGGCTTTCATAGAACGCCTTTTTCAACAGGTCCTTCAGCCGGTGGTCTGCGCAGGGGCAAAGCGAATCCACCCCCTCCCCTTGCCCTGCCCGGTCCGGGCAGGGCAAGGGGAGGGGGTGGAGAAAAATGGACACCCACCTCGCCACCACCGACTGAAGCCGGTGGCAAGAAGCTCTCCATCGCAAGAGCGCTGGAGAGCACGATGCCGACTGAAGCCGGCAGTGCCCCGAGCTTGGCAGGTTGCTGTTTCGAACACACCCTATTCTCATGCGCCCAGGTTGAGCCGAAGCCTCATGTAGAACTGCGGCCAGTGTCGTGTCCCGCAGGTTCTTCATCAAAGGTAGAGAGTACGCCGTCAGGGAACCAAGCGTGATATCTCATGCTCGAACGGGGACAGTAAGGACCCACACTTGTGTCAGCTATTCCTGGACGCCTCACTCGATAAGGCCGTGCTTCTTGCCGGCCTTCTCGAAGACGTCGAGGACCTCGTCGAGCTCCTCGTCCGAGTGCGTTGCCATGTAGCTTGTGCGGATGAGCGACTGGCCCGGCGGCACGCCGGGCGGGATGAAGACGTTGGCGTAGACGCCGTTCTCGAACAGCTCTTTCCAGAACAAGATCGTTTTCCACATGTCGCCGATGAGCACCGCGATGATGGCCGCCCCCGTGGGCCGCAAGGTGAAGCCGAGGCTCGCGAAACCGTCTTTCATCCGGGCCGTGATCCGCATCACGCGCTCCATCCGCTCGGGCTCGGCCTGCATGATATCGAGCGCGGCGAGGCAGGCGGCGACCGCCGGCGGCGGCATCGCAGCCGAGAAGATCAGCGCGCGTGCGTTGTGGCGCACGTAGTCCATCACGACGCGCTCGCCGGCGAGGAAGCCGCCGAGCGAGGCGAAGCTCTTCGAGAACGTGCCCATGATGATGTCGACGCGGTCGCCGACGCCGAAGTGGTCGCACACGCCGGCGCCGCACCGGCCAAGCACGCCGATGCCGTGCGCGTCGTCGACCATGACCTTCACGCCGTAGCGCTCGGCGATGTCGCACAGCTCGGGGATGGGGCAGAGCTCGCCGGTGACGGAGTAGACGCCGTCGACGACGACGAGCTTGCCGGCCGTCTCATGGTTGTTGCCGACCACCCGTTCGAAGTCGGCCATGTCGTTGTGCTTGAACTTGACCACCTTGCCCCAGACCATCCGGGTCGCTTCCATGATCGAGGCGTGGTCCTCACGATCGACGAACACGGCGTCGTTTTTGCCGATCAGCGTCGAGATCGCGCCGAGGTTGGTCTGGAACCCGGTCGAGAACACGAGCGCGGCTTCCTGGCCGGTGAAGGCGGCGAGGCGCTCTTCGAGCTCGCTGTGGATGTCGAGGTTGCCGTTGAGGAAGCGTGAGCCCGTGCAGCCCGAGCCGTATTTCTCGATGGCGTGAATGGCCGCCTCGCGCACTTTCGGGTGCACGGTCAGGCCGAGGTAGTTGTTCGAGCCGACCATGATGACATTGTGGCCGCTGACGATCGAGCGCGTGTCGGTGGCTGACTGCACCTCGAGGAAGTACGGATAGATGCCCCTGGCTTTGGCGTCATCGGCATCGGTGTAGTTGCGGCACTTCTCGAAGATATCGACTTTGGTTGCTTCACCCATTTTGACTTGCTGCTCCTCTAGCGCTCTCCTATCATGGCCCGGCCCCACAAAGCCGTTCCGGGGGGACGCGCTCGCAAGCTCGACGAGGGCGGAACTGAGTCCGGCACACCTTTCGGGCTGAAATCGTAGGCGCCGGACGACGCGGTGTAAAGGGTTTTCTGTGGCGAAAGCGCTCGTGACAGGCAGCACCGGTTTCCTCGGCAGCCACGTCGTCGAGGCCCTCGCGGGCCGCGGCGACGAGGTGCGCTGCCTGGTTCGCCCCACCAGCAACCTGCGTTGGCTGCGAGCGCTGCCGGTCGACTACGCCGTGGGCGAGCTCAGGGATCCAGCGTCGCTGCGGCGCGCGGTCGACGGGGTCGAGGTCGTCTACCACGTCGCGGCCGCACTCGCGGCGACGACCGACGCGGGCTTCGACGCGATCAACTGCCACGGCACGCGCGCGCTCGCCGAGGCATGCCTTGAGTCGCACGCGCCGATTCGGCGATTCGTCTACGTGAGCAGCGTGGCCGCATGCGGCCCGTCACGCGACGGCCGGCCGCTGCGCGAGTCGATGCCCGAACGGCCGGTCTCGGCCTACGGCCGCAGCAAGCTGCGGGGCGAGCGGGCGCTGCGCGAGCTTGCCGACGAGCTGCCGATCACGATCCTGCGCCCCCCCGTGATTTTCGGGCCGCGTGACCCGAACCTGCTGCTGTTCTTTCGGCTCGTTCGGCGCGGGATCCGGCTCCAGATGGGCCTGTCGAGCCGGAGCACGACCGATTTCGCGTACGTCGGCAACGTCGTGCATGCGGCCGTGCTGGCGGCCGAGGCGCCGGCGCGGTCGGGCGAGACCTACCTCGTCGGCGAGGGCGTGGCCCGGCGCTGGGACGAGATCGTGGATTCGTTGGCCGACGTGCTCGGCGTGCGCGGCGTCCGCATCCAGCTCCCGCCGTTTCTTACGTGGCTGCTCGGCGAGCTCGGCACGCTGCACGCGGCGCTCACGGGCCGGCCCGCGATGCTCGACCGCGGCAAGGCGCGCGAGTTCCTCCAGCAGTCGTGGGCGATGGACGTCGCCAAGGCGAAGCGCGATCTCGGCTACGAGCCGGTCGTTGGCTTCCGCCGCGCCCTCGAGCTGACCGTCGCCGGATACCGGGCCATCGGCTGGCTCTGACCAGCCGCGACGCCTCCCGCTCTTGACGACCCCAGATCGGCACGGTATATGCACTAAGCGGGCCACCCAATGCTCCTGGGGTGACGAGACGAAGACAATACGCCGAGGCAACCCATGATTGTATTAATAAGGTCAGTCGGATTCATTCTTGCGCTCGCGCTTTTTGTCCTGTGTGTGCCCACGTCGTCGGGGCAGCACTCGGTCTCGTACATGTCGGAGATCGAGACCATTGTTGACCAGTTCGAGCAGATCCAGGCCTCGATCGAGGTCGCGTTCCGCGCCGACAGCTACATCAGGAGCCTGCAGTCGCTCCGGTACCGCTTGAAGCGGCTGGACGAGTCGTTCGGGTCTCGTCCGGAGGCTCGGTACGCATCGTTTGCGCTGGCACACACGATCGAGGACGCCTACCTATCGTTGATTAGGAAGATGCGCGAGGGGAACGGCCCACCCCCGGACGAGGCGATTGAGCTCGTCGCTACGCCGAACCAGTCGCGTATCCAAGTGCTCAAGTCGGCGCTCAAGGCGGAGCGCGTCGGCGGCGGCGAGAACGGCTGGTCGGCCGTGATCGAGACGTACTTCGAGCTTCAGGACTACAACCGTGCGGTGTCGATGGCTGAGCTTGCCGCCAAATCGTACCCCGAGAGCGCGACACTGCTGGCGAAGCTCGAGGAGGTGCGCGGGCGCATCGAGTCGATCCGGACCAACCTGGCCGAGGCGAATCGCCTGATCCAGAACAAGGAGTACGGCGCGGCCCTCAACCTGCTGGACAACCTCGAGAAGGTCGCCGCGCACGACGTGACCGTTCAGGAGCTGCGCCGGACGGCCCAGGAAGCGTTGGCCACGATCGACGAGCTGCGTCTCAAGGCGCTGGGCGCCGAGCACGCGGGCGATCACAAGGAGGCGTACGCGGCGTGGTCGAAGATACTCGATCTCGAGCCCGGCAACGAGGAAGCGCTCAAACAGATCGAGGCGTACAAGGAGAAGTTCAGGATCGTCACCCGGCGCGTCTACCGGACCTGCCCCAACTGCGGCGGCACCGGCGACTGCGAGGTCTGCAAGGGATCGAAGGTCTGCCTGGTCTGTAACGGCTACGGGCGGTGCACGCGCTGTAAGGGCCGCGGCTATTACGCGTCGATATGCCCGCACTGCCTGTGCCAGGAGTGCAAGGGCACCGGCCGATGCGCCGCCTGCGGCGGCGACGGCCTCGTGTACTGCCCACAGTGCCGGGGCAAGGGCTACTTCACGACGAGGGAGACGCGCACGTGCCCGCTCTGTCGCGGCACGGGCAGGTCGAGCATCGCGGAGCGGCCGTGCTCGAACTGCGGCGGCACGGGCAAGATCACGGTCACGGTGGACAAGCCGTGCCCGCGGTGCGGCGGCCGAAAGGTCGAGCGCTGCACACACTGCAAGGGGCGCGGCATCTGCCCGGCGTGCGGCGGACGAGGACGCGCCGAAACGTGCAGCGTGTGCCGGGGCCTCGGCCGGATCATCACCGAGTGCCCGTACTGCAAGGGCACGGGCATCTGCCTGACGTGCGACGGCAAAGGCACGTGCCGGTTCTGCAAAGGGACCGGCCGCTGCGCGGTGTGTGCCGGCAAGCGGGTGCTGATCCAGGAGCTCGAAGAGGAGCTGCTCGAAGGCGAAGAGGCAGGCACACTCGCCATCAGAACGGAGCCGAGCGGCGCCCAGAGTCTCCTCGACGACGACGAGCCCGCCACGACGCCGACCGACCCCCGAAAGATCAGCCCCGGCGAGCACACGGTGCGAATCGTCAAGGATGGGTTCGTCCCGCTCGACGTCCAGATCGACTCCGACGAGGATTCGATCATCGAGATCAACGTCACGCTCATGCCGGAGGCGCTCGACGAGCTGCGCGTGCTCGCGGTGAGCGCGCAGCGACACCGGGTGCTGTTCAAGCACTACACGAAACGCAACGACGGCTCGTTCCTCGTCTCGCTCACAGTTGACGGGAGGAACCGCTGGGTCAAGGACGGCGAATACGTGCTCGGCTACCGCGCCGCGCGCCTCGAGGAGATCACGAAGGAAGAGTACAGCAGGCGCATCGGCGCGACCGAGGTCGTGGACTACTCGAGGCTCATCCTGGCGAACCGCAGTGGCGAGGAGATCGCACTCACGCTCGGCGCGCCCGTGCTGGTCACCAGCCACATCGCGAAGCTCTACGACAAGAAGCACAACGCGTCGTGGACGGCGCGCGAGGGGACCCGGTTCGACAGCAAGCAGGTCAAGAGCATCAACAACGACCGTGTCATCCTCATCGACGGGCAGGGCGAGCTCGTCGCCCTGCCCGTCCGCTAGAGGATCTCTAGACAGGATCAACAGGATTTACAGGATCATGGCAATCCTGTAAATCCTGTTGATCCTGTCTGGAATCTCCTCCTACACCTCCGCGATGTCGCCCTCGTGGGGGACGTCGGCGGGGTAGCCGCGCTGGCGCAGGGTGTCGGCGAAGGCGATGGACTGGTCCTCGTCGCCGTGGACGACGAAGAAGCGCTCGACGTCGCTGCGGCAGCGCTTGACGTACTCGAGCAGCTCGACGCGGTCGGCGTGGGCGCTGAACGCGTTGAGGACTTCGACGCGAGCCTTGCGCTCGTACTCCTCGCCGAAGATGCGCACGACGGGCTCCTTGTCGACGAGCCGCTTGCCGAGCGTGTGCTGCGCGCAGTAGCCGACGATGAGGACGGTGTTTCGCTCGTCGCCGACGTTGTTTTTCAGGTGGTGCAGGATCCGGCCGGCCTCGCACATGCCCGAGGCCGAGATGATGATCATCGGCCCGGCGAGCTCGTTCAGTTGCTTCGACTCCTCGACGTCGCGCGTGTAGGTGACGTTGCCCATGCCGAGCGGGTTCTTGTTGGCCAGGATGAGCTCGCGCGTCTCGCGGTCGAAGCACTCGGGGTGCGACCGGATGATCTCGGTCGCGTTGATGGCGAGCGGGCTGTCGAGGTAGATGGGCAGCGCGGGAATGGCGCGGCGCTCGACGAGGCGCGCGAGCGAGTAGAGCACCTCCTGCGACCGGCCGACCGAGAACGCGGGGACGACAATCTTGCCCTTGGCGCGCACGGCGCGGTTGACGATCTCGGCGAGCTTGCCCTCGGCGTTCTCGATCGTGTCGTGGAACCGGTTGCCGTACGTGCTCTCGATGATGAAGTGCGTCACGTCGCTCGGAATGTACGGATCGCGCAGGATGGGCAGGTCCTCGCGGCCGAGGTCGCCCGTGAACACCAGGCGGATCGTGCGACCGTTGTCCCGAACGTTCAACTCGATCTGGGCCGAGCCGAGCAGGTGGCCGGCCTCGCGGAAGATCACCTCTAGGCCGTCGCCGAGTCGCAGCGGGTGGTCGTACGGGACCGACTCGAAGGACTGCATCGACGCGGCCGCATCCTCCTTCGTGTAGAGGGGCTCGACGAGCGGCTCGCCTTTCTTCGCAAGCTTCTTGTTCAGGTACGCCGCGTCGGATTCCTGAATGTGCGCGCTGTCGAGCAGCATGATGCCGCACAGGTCGCGCGTGGCGTCCGTGCAGTAGATCGTGCCGTCGAAGCCGCCGCGACACAGCACGGGGATGAGGCCGCTGTGGTCGATGTGCGCGTGGCTCAGGAGCATCACGTCGATGCTCGCGGGGTCGAACGGCAGGTTGGCGTTGCGCTCGCGAGCCTCGGCGCGGTGGCCCTGGAACTGGCCGCAATCGAGCAGGATGCGCAGGCCGTTCACCTCGACGAGGTGCTTCGAGCCGGTCACGTTCCTGTTCGCACCGAGGAAGTGGATCTTCATGCGCGCACCTCTGAAGTGCACGAGTCTGCACCCGTGCCGCTGTGACTTTGCTCTTGCTGTTGCATTGCCTCTCTGCTACTAGAGCAGGAGGAGTTACCTCCTGGCGTCTGCATCGCCGGTTCCGACCTCATCAGGTGCTCCGCCCGGTTCGCCCTTGGCACGAAGGAGCGGCTCCCGTGGCGAAAGAGCGCGTCTTCCACAAGGACCTCTCGGTCCGCATCCACCGCAAGCGCCTGTTCCACAAGAGCGAGTGGCGCCGCGCGGTCATGAGCGACATCGGTCGCTCGGGCGGCCGCCTGCTGACGCGCGAGCTGATGATCGAAGGGTACCAGATCGGCATCGCGGTCACTGACCCGGAAACCGAGCGTGAGCGCGAGCTGACGGCGAAAGTCATGCGCGTCACCACCATCGACTACCGCGGCAAGCGGATCTACGAGCTGCACGTCGAGTTCGTCAAGCTGACGCGCGAAGAGCGCATCATGCTCGAGAACCTCTTCTATATCTGACCTGCCGGCACCGCTCCCCTAGTTCGACCCCTGCAAGGCGGCGGCTGCGTCGAGCGCGTGGTAGGTCAGGATGATGTCCGCGCCGGCCCGCTTGATGCTCGTGAGCACCTCGAGCATGGCCGCCGTCTCGTCGAGCCAGCCGTTCGCGGCAGCCGCCTTGAGCATCGCGTACTCGCCGCTCACGTTGTAGGCGGCGATCGGCACGTCGAAGGCGTCGCGCGCGCACCGGATGACGTCGAGATACGCGAGCGCGGGCTTGACCATCACGACGTCGGCGCCTTCCTCGACGTCGAGGGCGATCTCGCGCATCGCCTCGCGCGCGTTGGCGGGGTCCATCTGGTAGCTGCGCCGGTCGCCAAAGCGCGGCGGCGACTCGGCCGCGTCGCGAAACGGCCCGTAGAAGACCGACGCGTGCTTGGCGGCGTAGGCCATAATGGCGAGGTCCCGGTGGCCGGCCTCGTCGAGCGCGGCACGGATGGCGCCGACCTGCCCGTCCATCATGGCGCTCGGCGCGACGACGTCGGCGCCGGCGTGGGCCTGGCTGACCGCCGTTCGGGCCAGCAACTCGAGCGTCGCGTCGTTGTCAACGTCCTGTGTGCCGTCGGCGCGTTCGGCGACGACGCCGCAGTGGCCGTGGTCGGTGTAGTCGCAGAGGCAGACGTCGGCGATCACGACGAGGTCCGGGAGCTCGCCCTTGACGGCGCGGATGGCACGCTGGACGATGCCGTCGCGATCGTAGGCGCCGGTGCCCGTCGAATCCTTCGCCCTGGGAATGCCGAAGAGGATGACGGCCGGGATGCGCGCCTCGGCCGCGTTCCGGGCCTCGACCACCAGCTCGTCGATCGAGAGCTGGAAGCAGCCCGGCATCGAGGCGATCGGGCGCCGCTCGCCGGCTCCTTCGCGCACGAACAGCGGCAGAACGAGGTCATCGACGGACAGCGTCGTCTCGCGCACCATCCGCCGCAAGGCGGGTGTCCGCCTGAGCCGCCTCGGTCTGTCGGTCGGGAAACCCATCATTCAGCGCCTGAATCCGGGCCAGGATCGTACCACAACCCGTTGGCGTGGAACAGGCTCACCTCGTCGTCGTCTCAGAGAGTGGAGAAAGCGTTTGCCGGCCGGAAGCGGGCGGGCCTACTATTGCCTCAAGTCGTTGCGATTCTACACGATAACCTGGATACGCACGGGATGGACGAGCTCGACGCCACGCTGCTGACGCGCATCCAGGCCCGATTGCCGGTCGAGGTCCGCCCGTTTCAGTCGATCGGGCGGGAGCTCGGGATGCTCGAGCACGACGTGCTCGAGCGCATCGGGTGGCTCAAGCAGTCGGGGCTGATCCGGAGGATGGGCGCGACGTTTCATCCCGAGCGGCTCGGTTACGTGAGCACGCTCGTCGGCGTGCAGGCGCCGGGCGAACGGTTCGAGCGGCTCGAGCACCTCGAGCGGCTCGCCCGGTTCGTCGGGCAGTTCGACGAGGTGACGCACTGCTACGAGCGCGAGGGCGACTGGAACCTGTGGTTCACGGTGACGGCGGAATCGGCCGAGCGGCTGTCGGCCGTCGTCGATGCCGTCGAGGCCGAGGCGCCCGAGTGCCGGCTCATCAGCCTGCCGGCGCGGAAGCGCTACAAGCTGCGCGTCGAGTTCGATCTTGCGTCGGGCAAGCGAGCTGGCTCGACCGAGCGGGAGTTCTTTGAGAAACCGGTGACGCTCGGCACAACGGCGGATCGGGCCGTGCTCAACGAGGAGGACAAGCGCCTCATCAGGCGGCTGTGCGAGGACGTGCCGCTCGAGGCGCGCCCGTTTGCGGCGATCGCCGACGAGCTCGGCAGCACCGAGCCGGAGGTGATTGCGCGGGTGCGGCGCCTCGAGCGCGAGGGCGTGCTTCGGCGCTTCGGGGCGCTCATTCGGCACCGCGAGGCCGGGATCGCGGCCAACGTCATGGCGGCGTGGGTCGTGGCCGACGAGCAGGCCGACGCGGTCGGCGCGTATGCGGCCTCGCTCGACGAGGTGACGCACTGCTTGCTGCGCGCGCCCGCTACGGACTGGCCGTACACGCTGTACGCGATGATCCACGCGCGGACCCGTGCGCGGTGCGACGCGCTGGCCGCGGCGATTGCCGAGCGTTTCGGTTTGACGGACTCCGCGATGCTGGCGAGCACGCGTGAGTTCAAGAAGCGAAGCACACGCTACTTCGACAGGCAACGCAGGGAAGACAACCCATGACGGACGCAGCGAACAGACGCCGCATCCTGGTGGTCGACGACGAGATCCAGGCCCGCGAGGTGCTCAGCGATATGCTCTCGGCGCTCGGGTTCGATACGGGCTCAGCGGCCGACAGCCGCGAGGCAATCACCGCCCTGCGCCACGAGCACTACGACCTCGTGCTGACCGACTTCCTGATGCCCGGCATGGACGGGGTCGAGCTGGTCAACGAGATCAAGACGATGATCCCCGACCTGCCGGTGCTCGTCATCACCGGGCACAGCTCGGTGCAGACGGCGGTCGAGTCGGTGCGCGCGGGCGCGTTCGACTACATCGAGAAGCCGGTCAGCCTCGAGACGCTCCAGGTGCGCGTGCAGCGCGCGCTCGAGTATGCGGACCTTGTGGCCTCGTCGGCCGAGTACAAGCGGCGGGCGACGGTGGACGCGCTGACGGGCCTGTACAATTTCGGCTGTTTCCAGGAGTACCTGCACCGGGAGATCGAACGCGCGCGGCGCTACGACCACCCGGTCAGCGTGCTCATGATCGACATGGACCACCTGAAGGTCTACAACGACGCCCACGGCCACACGGCAGGCAACCGCGCGCTGATGCGGCTCGGCGGGCTGCTGCGCGCGAACACCCGCAGTGCCGACGTGGCGTGTCGATTCGGCGGGGAGGAGTTCGCCATCATCCTCCCCCATACGGGAAAGAAGGAAGCCTACCTGCTCTGCGACCGCCTCCGCGCCATCATCGAACAGGCACCGTTCGAGGGAGAAGACGTGATGCCCACCGGCACGCTCACCGTGAGCTCGGGCGTGGCGACGTTCCCCGACGATGCTGACAACGCGGAGGTCCTTGTGGAACGGGCCGACAAGGCCCTGTACGCCGCCAAGCGAAACGGGCGGAACCTCGTCGAGACCTACAACGGCTAGCGCGTTGGCTTCAGCGGGGCGTGCGCCTGCATCAAGGGAGCAGAGCTTATGAGCCGCGAGACGATCCTCGTGGTGGACGACTCCGAGTACATCCTCGAGTTCCTCGGGGAGTTGCTCAGGCAGGAAGGCTTCACGGTGCTTCTCGCCCGAGACGGCAGCGAGGCGATGAGCGCCCTGCAGCGCTCGCGCGTCGACGTGCTGCTGACCGACCTGAACATGCCGAACGTGAGCGGCATGGAGCTGATCAAGCACACCCACCGATATCATCCCGACGTGATTATCGTCATCATGACGGGGTATGCCTCGCTCGAGAGCGCGCGCGACGCCATCGTCTACGGCGTGGCCGAATACGTGTTCAAGCCGTTCAAGAGCAACGAGATCCTCACGGCTATCGAGAGCTCGCTCGAACGCGTCAAGCTTCGGCGCGAGAACGCCAGGCTGCGCGAAGCGCTCGCGCTGTCGAACGCGAGCCAGGTGATCGCCGAGACAACCTCGCGCAACATGAACCTGGCCGAGACGATCGTGATGTCGGCGCTCACGCTGACGCGGACGCGCTACGGGGCGCTCGTGGTGTTCGACGACGAGGCGTGCGAGTTCGAGCTTCGCTACGCGAAGGCGCCGGGCGGTGACGAGCCTGGCGGATACACCGCCAGCTCGACGTTCTCGGTCGAGTCGCTCAAGCTGGCCAAGCAGGGTGCGTTCCTGGTGACGGCGAACGACGAGCACCCGCTCAGCGGCCACGTGCGGCACGTGACGCTCCAGACGCTGCGGAAGATGAACTGCCCGGAAGTGCTGCCCGTCAGGCAGGAGGCGCTGTTCATGCCACTTCGCGCCAAGGGCGTGCTGAAGGCCGTGCTTGTCCTCTCAAAGGAGGAGGGGGAACCGCACTTCACGCCGAGCGATCTGCCGGTGCTGTCGGTGCTGGCGAATCTCTCGGCGACCGCGCTCGACAACGCCTCGCTCGCCGTCCAGATGGAGCAGACGTACGTCAACACCCTCATCTCGCTCAACATGATCCTCGAGGCGAAGCACCCCTATACGAAGGGCCACACGCAGCGCGTCGTCGAGCTGTGCATCCGCATCGGACGCGAGCTCGGCCTCAGCAGCGCCGAGCTGCAGGACCTGCGCGAAGGGGCGATGCTCCACGATATCGGTAAGCTCGCGATCAGCGACGCGATTCTCAACAAGCCGGGACCGCTCACGGACGAGGAGACCGAAATCGTTCGACAGCACCCGGTCATCGGCGATACCATCATCCGTCCGATCAAGTTCCTTCAGCACTGTCGTCCCGTGGTGCGCAGCCACCACGAGCGTTGGGATGGAGGCGGATACCCGGACGGGCTCAAGGGCGAGGAGATCCAGCTGTTCGCCCGCATCTGCACGATCGCCGATACGGTCGACGCGATGGCCTCGGAGCGCAGCTACCGCGCGCCGCTCTCCTTCCCGGAGATCTACGACCAGGTGCTGATGGGGTCGGGCACGCAGTTCGACGAGAACCTGGTCAAGATCGTGCTCGCCATGATCGAGCGGGGAGAGGTCGCGCATATTGACCAGCCGCGGAAGCTCGCTGTGGGATAAGGCTCGCCGGTTTATTCCCGGGGGCGTCAACAGCCCCGTGCGCGCGTTCGGCAAGGTCGGCGGCACGCCCGTGTTCGCCGCGTCCGGCTCGGGCGCCACGCTCACCGACGTCGACGGCCGCACCTACACGGATTACCTCGCCTCGTGGGGTCCCCTCATTCTAGGCCACGCCCACCCACGCGTCGTCGAGGCGCTGCGGCGCGCGTGCGCCGACGGCACGAGCTTCGGCGCGCCGACCGAGAAGGAAGTCCGCTTCGCCGAGATGATCGTCGAGGCGGTGCCGTCGATCGAGAAGGTGCGCCTCGTCAGCTCGGGCACGGAGGCGGCGATGAGCGCCATCCGGCTGGCGCGCGGCGTGACCGGCCGCGACGGCGTGGTCAAGTTCGACGGCTGCTACCACGGCCACAGCGACTCTCTGCTCGTCAAGGCCGGCAGCGGCGGCGCGACGTTCGACGTGCCCGACAGCGCGGGCGTCCCGAGCGACTTCGCCAAGCACACGATCACGCTGCCGTTCAACGACGCGCACGCAGTCGAGGAAACGCTCAACCGCCTGGGCGAGCGGACCGCGTGCGTTATCGTCGAGCCGGTCTGCGGCAACATCGGCGTCATCCCGCCCAAGCCGGGCTTCCTCGACGCGTGCCGCGCCGCCTGCACGCGCCACGGCGCGCTGCTGATCTTCGACGAGGTGATCACAGGCTTCCGCGTCGCCTACGGGGGCGCGCAGGCGCGTTACGGGGTGACGCCCGATCTGACGTGCCTCGGCAAGGCGATCGGCGGCGGCCTGCCGATCGGCGCGTTCGGCGGCCCGGCGGCAATCATGGACGCACTCGCGCCGACCGGGAAGGTTTACCAGGCCGGCACGCTGTCGGGCAACCCGCTCGCCGTGACGGCCGGACTCGAGACGCTCAGCATCCTGCGCGAACCGGGCACCTACGAGCGGCTCGACGAGCTCGGGGCGCGTCTCGGCGACGGGCTCACAGCGATCTTCGACGCCCGCGGCATTGCCGCGCAGTGTCACCGCGTCGGCTCGATGATGTCGTGCTTCTTCACGACGAACGACGTGGTCGATGCGCGAACCGCGATGACGACCGACGCCGACGGCTACGCCAAGTGGTTCCACGGCTTGCTCGGCCGTGGCGTGTACGTGGCGCCGTCACCATACGAGGCGATGTTCGTCTCGCTCGCGCACACCGACGAGCTGATCGACCGAACGCTCGATGCAGCCGCCGAGGTCGCCAGTGAGGTCGGTCCATGAGCCACGACGCGCTTGAGGCTGTGCTCGAGCGAGGCGACGCCGCGCTCAAGGAGCTCGACGGCCTCCGCTACCTCACCTACCCTGCCCTCGACGAGCTGCCCGGCGTGCGTGCACTGACGACGCTCCGAGAGAGCGGAGAACGGGTCCTCGGCAAGGCCCTGACCGAGTGGGACGAGCCGGTTGCCAACCCATCACACGCGGTGCAAGCGTACGGCAAGGCCGGCGACTGGCTCGTCCGGGCGCTCGACGTCGCCGAGGCGGGCTTTGCCGCCGGAGAGCAAACGCACGAAGACCGCTGCGAGATCATCACCGCCGACAACGCGCCGTCGCCCGGCGAGCTGTGCCGGTTTGGCGCGACGGACGCCCTGCTTAGGCAGCAGCGCGGCGTCGCGCTCGTCGTGCTGACGGCCGACTGCTTACCCATCTTCCTGGCCGATGCAGCCGCCGGCGCGATCGGCATCGTGCACGCCGGCAAGGTCGGCACGCGCAAGTGGATCACGTCGCAGGTCGCCAAAGCGTTCTTCGAGAAGCTCGGCGCACAGCCGGCGACCACCGTTGCCTTGATCGGCCCGTCGATCGGCGATGGTTGCTACTCGCAACGGCTATGGGACGAGAACACCCGACAGCTCCGGGACGCCGGCGTCGCCACCATTGTCCAACCGAGCCTCTGCACGCGCTGCAATCTCGAGCAGTTCTACTCGTACCGGGCCGAAAAGGGCTTCACCGGCCGGATGGTATCGGCTATCATCCGGACCGAGAGCTGACGACACCCGGGCGCCGACGCGTGTACGAGCACATCGCGCAAAATCTCGACGAGGTAGCCGACCGGATCGCTGCGGCCGCCGAGCGTTCCGGCCGCTCGCCCGACGACGTGATGCTCGTGTGCGTGACCAAGAACCGGTCGCTCGACGAGATCCGCGCCGCGCTCGACTGGGGCGTGCCGATCGTGGCCGAGAACCGCGTGCAGGAAGCGGCCCAGAAGATCCCCGCGCTGCCGCACACGGTCACGTGGCACCTCATCGGCCATCTGCAGCGCAACAAGGTCAAGCTCGCCATCGAGGTGTTCGACATGATCCACTCGGTCGATTCGCTCCGGCTCGCTGAGCAGATCGAGAAGCGCGCCGCGATAGCGCAGGAGATCGTGCCCGTGCTGATCGAGGTGAACGTCGCGGGCGAGGAGTCGAAGTTCGGCGCCGCGCCCGACGAGACGCACGAGCTGGCCGACGCGATCAGCCGGATGGCGCACGTCGACCTCGGCGGCCTGATGACGATGGCGCCGTTCGTTGACGACGCGGAAGACGTGCGCCACGTGTTTCGCCGACTGCGCGAGCTGCGCGACCGCATCCGGCAAGAGGTCGACATAGAGCTGCCGCACCTGTCGATGGGCATGACGCAGGACTACGAGGTCGCCGTCGAGGAAGGCGCCACGATGGTCCGCATCGGCTCGGCGATATTCGAGGAAAGATAGCAGCACTCTTGCATGGGCCTTCGGCTTAACCTGAGAGTATGCAAGTGCAGCAGAACGCCGATCGTCATTCTCAGAACGGGTCTTGGTGCGAGCCAAGCCCGCGCAGCGGGCGAACCCGCCGTTTCGGCGGGCGACATCGCATAGCCACGGGCGTCAGCCCGTGGGATCGGCATGGCCCGTGCGCGCCCGAGCCCCCGGCGGGGGCTTGCGGCTCTGTCGTGCTCGCTTTCCACGGGCTGACGCCCGTGGCTACAACAGGTCGCCCCCTGCGGGGGCTCAGGGCCGAGGCGTGCTTCTGCCGGGGGCTTGGGGTCGACCCGTGCTCGTTTTCCGGCAGGGACCAGGGCGTTCGGAACGAACCGTCGCGGATGGGCTTTCCATGCTCGACACTCAACTGAAGAACGGCGCCGTGATTCTGAGGGTGCGTGCGCAGCCGAAGGCGTCGCGGGATGCGATCGTCGGCGAGCACGGCGGCGCGCTCAAGGTCGCGGTGACGGCGCCGCCCGACAAGGGGAAGGCAAACAAGGCGGTCGTCGAGTTGCTCGCCAAGGCGCTCGGCATTCCGAAATCGAACATTGAGCTTGTAGCCGGGGCGACGTCACGCGACAAGACGTTCGCGATTCGAGGTGTGACGAGGGAAGCGGTCGAAGCACTCATCGAGGAAACAGAATGAAGTCAGGCCCGAAGCATTGTAGCCGCTGTGGCGGGGAGCTCGTGATGCGCGACATCAACGGACGGCCACGCGCCGTCTGCACTGCGTGCAGCGCGATCAGCTACGTCAATCCGGTGCCGGCGGCGGCCGTCGTCGTCGTGCAGGACGAGAAAATTCTCCTCGTGCAGCGCGCCATTGAGCCGAAGAAGGGGCGCTGGTCGTTGCCGGCCGGCTTCGTCGAGATCGACGAGACGGTCCGCGAGTGCGCGATCCGGGAGACGAAGGAGGAAACGGGCCTTGACGTGGAGCTGGACGGGATCGTCGACGTCGTGAGCGTGTTCGACGACCCGCGCTACGTCTGCCTGCTCATCGTGTTCGCCGGTCGCGTGGTCGGCGGCGAGCTCGCGGCGGGCGACGACGCGTGCGACGTCGGGTACTTCGGGCCCGACGCGCTGCCGCCCATCGCGTTCAAGACGCATGGCCGGATCATCGAGCAGGCGTTAGGTAGCGGCGCGTCGGACGAAGCGAGGAGCACGTCATGATCGAGTGGCTCAAGAGCCTTTCGCCCATAGTGCAGGCACTCGTGGCGACGTGTTTCACGTGGTTGGTCACCGCTTTGGGCGCTGCGGCCGTCTTCACCACGAAGAGGATGAGCCGGAAGCTGCTCGACGCGATGCTGGCGTTCGCCGCGGGCGTGATGATCGCCGCGAGCTGCTGGTCGCTGCTGATCCCGTCGATCGAGATGTCGGCAGGCGGACGGCTGCCGGCCTGGCTGCCGGCAGCGATCGGTTTCCTCCTGGGCGGCGTCTTCCTGCGGCTCGTTGACAGGGTTCTTCCACACCTGCACTTGCATGCCCCGATCGAAGAGGCGGAGGGGATCTCGACGAGGTGGAGGCGGACGACGCTGCTGATCCTGGCGATCACGTTGCACAACATCCCCGAGGGGCTGGCGGTCGGCGTGGCGTTCGGGGCTGCGGCGTCTGGGCTTCCTTCAGCCACGCTGGCGGGCGCACTCGCGCTGGCGCTCGGCATCGGGATTCAGAACTTCCCCGAGGGAATGGCGGTCTCGATGCCGCTGCGGCGGGACGGGATGTCGCAGATCAAGAGCTTCTGGTACGGGCAGCTTTCGGGGATCGTTGAGCCGATCGCCGGCGTGATCGGCGCCGCCGTCGTGCTGGTGGCTCAGCCGACCCTGCCCTACGCGCTGGCATTCGCGGCGGGGGCGATGATCTTCGTCGTCGTCGAGGAAGTCATCCCCGAAGCCATGCGCGGCGGCAACGCCGACATCGCCACCGCCGGCGCCATGATCGGCTTCACGGTGATGATGGTCCTCGACGTGGCCCTCGGCTAGACGCGCACTCCTCACAGCGCATGCACGTGGGGTCGTCCCGCGTGAGCCGCGCAGCGGCGACTGGCAGCAGCCGCCGACGCTTCGCGTCGGACAGGCGCAAGCCCGTGGGAAGCGGAATCGAAAAACACCCGAGCCCCGTCAGGGGCGATTGAGCACGCGACCTCAATCGCCCCTGACGGGGCTCCGGTGCTCTTGGGGTCCCTTGATTCCACGGGCTTGCGGGCCTGTTGAAAAAGTGGGATGTGGGTTCTCGTTCGTTGCCCCGAAGGGGCTTCATAGCACAGCCCAGGGCAACGCCCTGGG
>CAZCQN010000055.1:0-16442 GCA_964500825.1 uncultured Verrucomicrobiota bacterium
CGGGGCTCGCCTGCGACGACGGCCGCGACGTCGTCATAATCGACGATGGCGCCTACGCCCTCGCCACGATCGAGAACCAGTCCCCCGACGCGATCGTCGTCGAGCCGTTCGGCGACTTGCTCTATTCCGGCGAGGCCGTCGACTACGACCTCGGCCCCGACGTCGTGCACATCATCATCGTGCGCGACTTCGACGGGCTCGTGCTGCTCGAGACCAACCTGGCCGCCGGCGACGTCTGGATCGTCCAGTAACAGCGGCGGCTTGCCCCGCCAGTGGGCAAGCCAAACCCCGAACGGAGGGTGGTGCGCGCGCACCTTTCAAGTTCAGCCGAGACGCTGCTCCGACCGATCGTCGGCCGCGCGCTCCCGCTCGATCATCCCCTCGTGCTTGCGAACGGCAGGCCCATGAGCCAGAGCACGACGCCCGTGATCAGCGCGCTCTTGGGACGCGGCCAGCGCAGCAAAGCCTGTGCACACTGCACGAGGCAAGGAGCAGGCCACGGGCGGCCTCAGTCACCCAGTGAGTCACTTGCCCGCGACGGGACGGCGGGAGCGTGCTCGCGGATCGCCGCGATGAACCTGGCACCGTACTGCTGGCGCTTTTTCTCGCCGACACCACTGACTTCGAGGAACTCCTCGAGCGATTCGGGGCGGCGGCGCGCCATGTCCCGCAACGCGGCATCGCCGAAGACGATGTAGGCAGGCACTCCCTTCTCGCCGGCAATCGTGCGGCGCAACCTCCGCAACGCCTCGAACAGCCCCTTGTCGACACCCGCCCACGAGTCTCGCGCCGCTCTTGACACCTTCAACGGCCGAGCGGGCTTCTTGCTCGGCGTGAGCAAGCGCGGCACCTGGCTTCCATCCAGGATGTGTCGCCCGGTCTCGGACACCTCCAGCGTGTTGTATTCCCCAGCCTTGCGCAGGAAGCCCTGCGCCACGAGCTGCTCGATCCAGTCGCGCACGACGCGCTTGCTGTGGTCGGCCAGCAACCCGTAGGTGCTCAGTGCATCGTGGCCATTCTCGAGGAGCCGCTGCTCGCGTAAACCGACCAGCACCGAGGCGGTGTAATCGCCGCCGAACCGCTGGCCGAGCCGCATGACGCACGACAGGATCTTCTGGGCCACGACAAGACTGTCGTCGTCCCTCATACAGTCGAGCTCGCCGAGACAGACATCGCACGCGCCGCAGTTGTCGACCGGCGCGTGCTCGCCGAAGTAGTCGACGATTGCCCGGTGGCGGCATGTGATCCCCTGGCAGTAGTCGTAGATGCGGCTCAGCTTGCCCAGGGCGATCTCGCCCGCCCCGGGCTCCATCTCGCCGAGGACGTGCTTCCATATCCCGTAGTCAGCACCCGAGTAGAACAGGCAGCACTCAGCCTCGAGCCCGTCGCGACCGGCCCGGCCGCTTTCCTGGTGATAGTGCTCGATCGACTTGGGCATGCCGGCGTGGACCACGGAGCGCACGTTCGACTTGTCGATCCCCATCCCGAAAGCGACCGTCGCGACGATGGTGTCCACCCGCTCAGTGATGAAGTCGTCCTGGCTCGTCTTGCGATCCTCATCCGTCATGCCCGCGTGGTAGGGAGCCACGCGGTAGCCGCGGGCCGCAAGCGCCTCGCACATGGCGTCCACGTCGGCACGACGGATGCAGTAGACAATGCCCGACTCCCCGCGGTGGCGATCGAGCACCCCGCACACCTGGCTCACGCCGTCGGTGCGGCGCCGCGCCTTGTAGACGAGGTTCGGCCGATCGAACGAGCCAACAAGCACCTCGGGCGACTCGAGCCCCAACTGCTCGGCGATGTCACGGCGCACCTGCTCGGTGGCCGTCGCGGTATAGGCGTGAACGGCGACGTCGGGGAAGATGTCTTTTAACACGCCCAGCTTCCGATACTCGGGCCGGAAGTCGTGCCCCCACATGCTCACGCAGTGCGCTTCGTCGACGGCGATAAACGAAAGCTCGGCACCCCGCAGGAACTCGACGAACCGGTCCGAAACCAACCGCTCGGGTGCTACGTAGAGAAGCTTGAGCCTGCCACCACGAGCCTGCCCGAACACGGCTTGTCTCTCGCGCGTCGACAACGTGCTGTCGATCCGCGCGGCCCCAACGCCGCACTCGGTGAGAGCATCAACCTGGTCCTTCATCAACGAGATCAGCGGCGAGACGACAACAGCCAACCCACTCATCACCACGGCAGGCGCCTGAAAACAGAGCGATTTGCCCCCTCCCGTAGGCAGGACGACGACCGAATCGTGCCCGGCCACGACAGACTCGATCGCCCGCCGCTGAAGGGGCAGAAACCGGTCGTAGCCCCAGTACCTCTTCACAGCCCGTTCGACAGCCCGAATCACGGCATCCTCGCCCCCAGCCCTCGTGCAAATGACTCAGCCAGCACATGTTTACCACAAGGAGAACGCGATGTCTTCGTCTTTTTTTCGCCTACCTGATAAAACGACAGCACGGTGGGAGATCCCAGGGGGGCAGTCTGAGAGACAGCGGCTACACGCTGAAGCGGAAGTAGATCACGTCGCCGTCGCGGACGACGTATTCCTTGGCCTCGATGCGCAGGTGGCCGGCGTCCTTGGCCGCTTTCGGGCTGCCGGCGGCCTTCAGGTCGTCGAACGCCAGCACTTCGGCGCGGATAAACCCGCGCGCCATGTCGGTGTGCACCTTGCCGGCGGCTTCGAACGCCGTCGTGCCGGGCGGCACGGTCCAGGCATGCACCTCGTGGTCGTTCGCGGTGAAAAACGCGTGGAGACCGAGCGCGCCGTAGACGGCGTGGACGAATTTTCCCAGTCCCGACTCGGCAATGCGCAGGTCGTCGAGGAACGCGCGCTGCTCGTCGGCCGGCAGCTCGGCAATTTCCTCCTCGATCTTGGCGCTCATCGCGAACACCGGCAGGCCGCGCGCCTCGCACGCGGCGGCGATCCCGCCGGGCGGGTCCTGGCCGGCGGCCTCCTCGCCCGTATTGAGCAGCACGACGACCGGCTTCTGCGTCAGAAACCGGAAGCCGCTCAAGAGCTGCTGCTCGTCGGCGCCGAGCTGGATTCGCCGGATCGGCTGCTCGGACTCAACCGCCTGCTTGCAGCGCACGAGGGCGTCGAGCTCGGGCGAGTGCTTGTCTTTGGCCGCCTGGAGCTCCTTGCGGAGCCGGTCGATGCGCTTCTCGATCAGCTCGAGGTCGGCCACCATCAGATCGAGCTCGAGCGTCTCGATGTCGCGCGCCGGGTCCACGGTGTCGAACGGGCGAGTGACCCGGTCGTCGTCGAACGCCATGACGACGTAGACGAGCGCATCGGTGTCGCGGACGCTGGCGAACAGTTGCGCCTCCGAGCCGTGCGCGGCGTCGCCGACCGGCACGCCGGCCATGTCGACGAACGTCAGCTCGGCGTACTTCATCTTCGCGCGGGGATAGAAGGTGTGGATGAAGTCGACCCGCTCGTCGGGGATGTGGACAGCGCCGAAGTGGACCGCATGCCCCTCGGTGAAGAACGGCTCGGCGGGAAGCTGCTGGCCCGTGAGCAGGTTGAAGACGGTCGTCTTGCCGGAGTCCGGCAGGCCAACCAGGCCGACCTTCATCGGTCCTTCCCTCCGCGTCTACAGCGCAGGTTGGTCTGCAGCGTGCCCGGGTGCGCTAGCCGGTGGCCGCCTTCTTGTGCCGGCCTTCCTTGATCCGCGCCTCCGCGAGCTGCTGGGCGGCCTTGTAGGTCGGGATCTTCCGCTCGCGCGCCATCCCGAGCACCTGCTTCATGTTCTCGTAGATGCCGGTGGGTGACCAGGCAACGCTTTCGCATTGCCGGCCCTCGATGTCGCGGTAGTAGATGTTGATCAGCCCGCCCGCGTTGACCACGTAGTCGGGCGCGTACAGGATGTGGCGCGACTCGAGCAGCGCACCGTCGCGCTCGACGTCGGCGAGCTGGTTGTTCGCGGCGCCGGCAACGATCCGGCACTTGAGCCGCGGGATCGTTTCTCCGTTGAGCACGGCGCCGAGGGCGCACGGGGTGAACACGTCGGCGGCCACGTCGTAGATCTCGTCCGGCTCGACCACCGTCGCGCCGCACTCGGCAGCCACTTGCTCGGCCTGCTTCCGGTCGACGTCGCACACGGTCACCTTGGCGCCCTTCGCGCTCAGGTTGCGGCAGACGATCGAACCGACGTGTCCGAGGCCCTGGATGGCAACCCGGAGCCCGTCGAGCAGCTCGTCGCTTTGCGGCGCGCCGCCGTCGAGCGCCTCGACGCACGCCATGATGCTCTCCTCGACCCCCGCCGCCGTCGTCGGCGACGGGTCGCCGCTGCCGCCGCCGGCCCGGTCCGTGCCGGTCACGTAGCGCGTCGTCTCGCGGATGTGGTTCATGTCCGCGACGCTCGTGCCGACGTCCTCGGCCGTGATGTAGCGGCCGCCGAGCTTCTCGACCGCGCGGCCCATCGCCCGGAACAGCTCGGGCGTCTTGTCCGTTCGTGGATCGCCGATGATGACCTCCTTTCCGCCGCCGAGATCTAGCCCCGAGGCCGCCGCCTTGTACGTCATCCCCTCGGCGAGGCGCATCACGTCCTCGATCGCCTCGGCCTCGCTCCTGTAAGGCCACATTCGCAGCCCGCCGAGCGCCGGGCCGAGCACGGTGGAATGGATGTTGATGATCGCGCGCAGGCCCGCCCCACGGTCTTGCACGAAGATGAGCTCCTCATGGTCGCGGGCAGCCATCCGATCGAAGATCTTCATCGTCCCCTCTCGTCGTTGTGTCTTCCGGGACCCCCTCTCGCCGCACCGTTGATACCGACATCAGCCGCCTGTGTCAAGACCCGGCTCACCGGCCTGTGCTGCACGTGAATGCGACGGCGCCGAGGCCGGCGGCGCCGGCCGAATTCGTCCTTGCCACCCTGCGTAGGCGTGCATAGTATGCGCCGACCGCGTGTGGCCGGAGACTCCTCTCCAACCTCCTGGGGCACCGAGCACGATGGGACAGCTCAGGTTCGGTTACCACTCGCTGTGCTGGATCTCGTACGAGCCCGAGCGCTACGAGGTCGACCGCATCGCGCGCGAGATCGCCAAGGCGGGCTTCCGCGGCATCGAGTTCGCCCACCAGCTTCAGCACTTCGCCCGGGTGCCCGACCTGGACGCCGTCATGCGCGATCTCGGCCTCGAGCTCGCTTCGCTCGCGTGCAGCATCTCGTACCAGGCCGACGACCCGATGGCCGAGACGATCGCCCGGGCCGAATACGCCGCCGCGCGTGGGGTGACCGACCTAATGGTCGTCGGCGGCTGGGGCGCTGACTGGTGCGACAAGTCCGACGGCCAGCTTGCCCGGCTCGCGCACAACCTCGACGCAATCTGCGAGCGCTTCCGCGACCGCGGCCTTACCACCGCGTTCCACCCGCACCTCGAGACGTGCTGCGAGAACGCCCGCGACACCGAGCGCCTCCTCGGCTTCTCCAAACACACCCACCTGTGCCTCGACAACGCGCACTTCGACCTGACCGGCGACAGCTCAGCCGGGTTCGCGAAAGCGCACGCCGACCGCATCGGCCTGGCACACGTCAAAGACTTCGAGCGCGCCCCGGGCGAGCCGGCCTCGAGATACGGTGGCCGGTTCTGCGAGCTCGGCGAGGGCGAGCTCGACGTCGAGGGCTACCTCAACGCGCTCATCGAGATTGGCTTCGCCGGCTGGGTCATCGTCGAGCTCGACCGCCCGACGCGCACACCGCTCGAGAGCGCCCGGATCAGCGCCGCCTGGCTGCGCGACCACGGCTTCATGGACTAGCCGGCCCCAGAACACCCGCTGAAGCGCTGTGTCGCCATTGTCTTCCGCTGCACCACCGTGTCCGACCATTGACGAGAGTCTGCCTCCCCCGAAACCAGCCGAGGAGTACGCCCGGGAAGCCGACGACGTGCTGATCGAGGCGCTCCGGCGCATGGATCGCGAGCGGGTGCACTCACTCGTTCGTGAGGCCTTAGAGACGCCGGAAAAGCCTTGACAGAGGCGCACCGGGTTGTGTAAATTGGTGTGGACCTGTAGAGGAGACCCCTCATGAAGCCCTCCACTGCCCTCGCCCTGTTCCTCGGCGCCTTGCTTGGTTGAGCATAAGGAAAACCTGATAACGGGCAATGAAAGGAAGGGAGCCATGAGAAAGAGAAACCAAAGGATTCTCCTTGGAATGCTGCGCGAATTCAAGGCAACGGTTCTGGTTCTCATGTTTCTCTGTGGGAACGCACTCGCGGTGCAGCCGGGCTCCAGGCCACAACCCAAGGGCGTTGACGTGTCCGAAGCCCGGCTGGTCTTTGGCGAGCCCCCGGAGACTGATGTCACGCAGGACTGGCCGGCAGAAAGGCCAGGCTTCATGCATCCTGGGGGCTACACCAAGCTTCCAGGGAAGCTGGAGAAGAATGCCAGGACCTTCTGGAGGACCTTGCAGCTCTTCAACAACGGCAACATCAAGTACATGGTGGTTGATGCCTGCAAGTCGGCCAGGTACATTGACATGGGGGCGGCGTTCGGGATGTTCAGCCCCAACAACTATGACTGGGAGGACCAATGCTACTGGGGCTGGAACAGCGATGCCATGACCAGCGCCACGAACATCTTCAACAACTTCATGGTCAACTACTGGGATAAAGCCGCAAGGGGCTCGACCATCTACGAATGCTGGGACTACGCGAGGCACATAACCCCGGGAGGTCTTACACCTGGCAGCTCGTTCACCCCGGTCGGCTACGGCGACATCCAACTCAGAAGCATACCCTAAGGAGGCGAGTGAAATGCAAACGAGACATCTCACACTGCTGGCCTCTGTTGCTCTGTTGCTGCTGCCAGGCTGCCCTGACAAGCAGGTTACCGAGGACAACGGCCAGTCGAAACCACCACCCCCCATCGAGCTCAAGGACGGGCTCGGCCCGCTGCAGGAGAAGAAGGTTGTGGCCTTCGAGGTCAGGGACGTCGAGACCGGCAGCGAAGAAGTGGTGAGAATCGAGGACGAGAAGATCATCAAGAAGCTGCTCGAGGTGGCGTCGAAGGTCCCGCCCGGCCAGCAGGTTGTCCAGATGGCATGCTGGGGCGAGATTACCTTCTTCTTCGAGGACGGCACCCAGGCCACCGGCACCTTTGACTACGACCCGGATGAGAAGAAGCTCTACGTCGGCGACTGGATCCTTCAGGACCTCGAGCTCTGGAGACTCCTGAAGGAGCCGCTGAGCCTTCCTGACAGAACGCAGGGAGTTTCCGGGCCTGGCCCCGGACCGCCCCCAGGCACGAGATAGCCTTGAGAGTACAAAGCAGGGACTCCCTGTCCCTTCCTTCTTGGAGCGGCTGCACACCAGGTGACAACGTGAACTACCAGGGCTATGGCGAGGCAAATGCCATACGACTGCCCGTGCCGTGAGGAGGTGAGATGAAATGCGAAGAAAAGGATGCCTGCTCGCTCTGGCAGCGCTGGTCCTCTTGCTGCTGGCAGGCTGCCCGGAACAGCAGGAAAGGATGAGCCCGGCTTTCCCTGAAGAAGTCCAGGACCTCCGGGAAAGCCTGCAACCGCTGCAGGAGAAAAAGCTGGTGGCCTTCGAAGTCAAGGACGTCGAGACCGGCAGCGAAGAAGTGGTGAGAATCGAGGACGAGAAGATCGTCAAGAAGCTGCTCGAGGTGGCGGCTAGGCCAAACCCGCAGGTCGTCCAGTTGGCCTTCTGGGCCGCGATCACCTTCTTCTTCGAGGACGGCTCCAGGGCAGCCGGCACTTTCGGCTATGACGCCGATAAGAAGAGGCTCTACGTGGCGAGCTGGGTTCTCGAGGACAAGGAGCTGTGGGAAATGCTCAAGGAGCCACTGAAACTCCCTGACAAGAGGCCGGTTCCGGAGCCCCCAATCGGACCCCCTCCGAAGGGGAAAGTCAAACAACGCTAAGGAACGGACCCCCTGTCCCTTCTTTTTTGCATCGTCAGCTTAAGGCGATATTGACCAACGTGAGTTGAAGGCCTGGGCCTTTGGCCCTCGCACACGTGTACGTCGAGCACGACGCCCTTTTCAGCAGGCTGCCGGTGCTTCCCCGGCACAGAACGGCCGCCGCAGGCCTGCGGCGGCCGGATCATTGCGGTCGATCGGGGCGCTCTATCACTCGTGCTCGCGTTTCTTGCGCCGCCCACCGCGCAGGATGTAGCCGACGAAAAGCCCAACCGCCAGCGTGATGAAGATGATGCCCCAGACGGGCACGTTGTAGATAGTCCACGCTTTCAGGAAGAACTGGATGCTCGTCGCGTGGCCCTCGCCGCTGTTGAACAGCGCAAAGACGAACAGCACAATAATGATGAGAACGCCCAGGATCAGCCGTACCTTGCCCATCGGGAGCCCTCCTCCGGCTTACTCGATCTCCTCGGGCACCGTGACCTTGAACTCGACCCGCCGGTTGCGCTGGTAGTCGTCCCGCGAGACCTCCCTGCCGGTCGCAGGGTTGTAGTGCTTGAGCCGCGTCTCGCCGTAGCTGACGGCGGTGAGGCGCTCGGCCGTGATCCCCTGGCTGACGAGGTAGTCGCGGACGGCTTTCGCGCGCCGCTCGCCAAGGCCCCGGTTGTACTCCTCGGTGCCGATCGAGCAGGTGTGGCCCTCAAGCGCGACCGTCGCCTCCGGGTACTCGGTGAGCTTGGCCACCACGCCGTCGAGGATCTTCTTGCCCGTCGGCGTGATCTCCGACTTGTCGAACTCGAAGTGCACATCCTCGAAGACGAGCGCCTCGACCTCCTTGAGCCCGCGCGGCAGCGTCACCTTCTCGCCGGCGACCGCCTCGCGTCCCGCGCGGCGCAGCACGTAGACGAAGCCGCGGTTGCCCCAGAGCGGGTCGTGCTCGTGGGCCCGGTCGGTCGGCCACCACCACTCGCCCGCCATGTCGGGGCGCGGATCGGCCTTCGGCGGAAGCTCGGCCCCCGTCGGCCACCAGCCGAGCGTATCCATTTTCGTCGGAGCCGGCTGTTTCTGCCCTTGGAGGCAGCCCGTCATGACGAGCGCCGCGCCGGCAATGACGAACACGAGAAAAACAAGTCGCTTCATGGCACTATCCTCCCGACGAGACCCTTGCCGCCCGAGCAGCGACCGTACACCGTTTACCCGCTTATAGAACCGTCGCGACGCACTGTCAACGGTTTGATGCCGAGCCGCGTGGCGCACCGCTCGGTCGCCTCGAGCACCTCGATCGTCAGCCCGGCGATCTCGACCGTCTCGCCCCGGCGCGGGATGCGCCCAAGCTGGGCCACGACCAGGCCGCCGACGGTCTCGGCCTGCGCCTCGGGCAGGTGCTGCTCGAATCGCTCGTTGAACTCGTCGGTGCGCATCCGACCGTCGATCACACCGGTGCCCTCGACGAGCTCGGGCTCCGGCGGCTCGGACCGATCGTACTCGTCGGCGATCTCACCGACGATCTCCTCGATCACGTCCTCGGGCGTGATGATGCCGGCGACGCCGCCGTACTCGTCGACAACGATGGCGAAGCTCGTGTTGGTGAGCTGGAACTCGAGCAGCAAGTCGTCGATCGGCTTGCTCTCGGGCACCACCTGCGGCCGGCGCATCGCCTCGCGCGCCGTGTGCGGCGCGCGGCCCGATTCGAGGAAGTCGAACGCCGACACCACGCCGACGATCTCGTCGATGCGCGTCTCGTAGACCGGCACGTGCGCATGGCCGCTCTGGCGCATCGTGGCGACGACGTCATCGGCCGACGCGTCCGCCGGCAGCGCCGCGACGTCGATCAACGGCGTCATGATGTCCTTGGCGAACGTGGTGCGCAGGTCGAAGATGCGGTGGATCATGCGCCGGCCCTCGGGATCGAGCAGACCGGTCCGCGCGCCCTCTTTGAGCAGCAACCGGAGCTCCTCGCGCGAAACGAACGGGTTCCGCCTCGTTCCAGCCCCCCTGACGAGGCCCGCCACGGCCCGCGAGATCGCCGAGGCGAACACGACCACCGGAAACAGCACGTAGCGCATCGCCACCACGAGCGGGCCTACGTTGCGGCGCGACACGTGCCAGTTGTGGTGACGCGCGAGCGTCATCGGCACGATCTCGCCGAAGATCACGATCAGGATCGTCAGCGGCACCGACGCGAGCGTGTCCACCCACGGGCTGCCCTCCGGCAGGATGTTGTAGACGACCGAGTTCGCCACGGTCGACATGATGATCACGGACAGGTTAACCCCGACGAGCGTCGCGCCCAGAAACCGCTCGGGCGCCCCGAGCAACCCGAGCACGGTGGCCGAGCGGCGATCGCCCCGCTCGGCGTGGTGCCGCAAGCGCAGCCGGCTGCACGAGACGATCGCCATCTCCGACGAGGCGAAGAACGCCTGCACGCCGAGAAAGAACGCGATCACTACCAGCCCGGGCAGCAGATTCATCGGCGCCCGCCCCCCTTTTTGTCGGTGCGCCGCACGCGCACCAGCTCGATGCGGTGCTTCTGCGCCCGCAGGATCTCGATCGTCACCCCCGGCAGCTCGATCCGTTCGCCCGCGTCGGGGATCCGCCCGAGCCGGTGCGTCACCAGCCCGCCGATCGAGACCGAGAACTCGTCCTCGAGCGACGTGCCGATGAGCGAGTTGAGCTCGTCGAGCGCGAGCGCCGCGTTGGCGAGCACCGTCCGGTCGTCCTCGAGCGAATAGCGCAGCGGCTCGCCCTTCTTGAGGTCGAGCCGGCCGACGATCACCTCGAGCACGTCCTCGAGGGTCAGGAAGCCGGTTACCGTCCCGTACTCGTCGACCACCAGCGCGAAGTGCGTGGCCCGGCGCCGCAGCTCGGCCAGCAGCTCGTCGATCGCCATCGTCTCGGGCACGAAGTACGGCTCGCGCAGCAGCTCGCGCACGGCGGCCGTCTCGAGCGCCGCGCCGCGCAAGCCGAGCAGGTCGCGCGCGTAGATCATGCCGACGATCCGGTCGGGGTCCTCCTCGTACACGGGCACCCGCGCATACTCGTGCTCGCGCACCTGGCGCACGATCTCGGCCGACGGCGTCGCCACGTCGAGCGCAAACAGGTCGCGCCGCGGGCGCATCACGTCGCGCACCTGCCTGGCCTCGAGCTGGAACACGCCGTGAATCATGTCCCGCTCCTGCGCGTCGAGCACCCCCTCGCTCAGGCCGATCTTGACGGCGGTCCGGAGCTCATCGGCCGAGATCGACGCGTCGGCCGGGATGTGCCGGTCGACGACACGGATGATCCCGCCCGTGATCCACAACAGCATCACGCGAAACGGCGCGACGACGCGCGAGAGCCCATAGATGACCGGGGCGACACGGCGCGCCAGCGGCTCGGCATTCTGGATGGCGATCGTCTTCGGGGTGATCTCGCCGAACACGAGGATGAGAAACGTCATCACCACCACCGAGATGACCGAGCTCATCGGCCGGGAAATCAGCGCGTCCCCAGGCTCACTGAGCCCGCGGAACAGCGACGCCGACAGACTCGAGGCGAAGACGTTGACCAGGATGTTGCAGATCAGGATCGTCGAGAGCAGGCTCCGCGGGCGCGCGAGCAGCGACGCGATCAGCCGCCCGACCTTGCTCTCGCTTTGGAGCCGGCGCACACGCAGGCTCGACAGGCTAAACAGCGACGTCTCAGAGCCCGACAGGAACCCCGAACACGCCAGCAGAAGAACAAGAGCAGCAATCGTCAGGCCCACGTCACTTTCGACCCCGCCGGCCCGCTAGCTGAACCGCAGGTATTCCTGGCGGCGGTCGCTCTCAAGAATGTACTTATCGATCTCGCCCTCGACGGCGACCGGGTAGTCGCCGTCGAAGCAGGCCGTGCAGTACGAATCGGCGTTCGTGTTCATGCACCGCAACATCCCGTCGATCGATAGATAGCCGAGGCTGTCCACGCCAAGGAACTCGCCGATCTCCTCGACGCTCTTGTTCGCCGCCACCAGCTCGCCGCGCGTGGCGAAATCGATCCCGTAGTGGCACGGCCACCGGATCGGCGGGCAGCTCACCCGCAGGTGCACCTCCTTGGCGCCGGCCTCGCGGATGCTGTTCATCCGCAGCACGGTCGTCGTGCCGCGCACGATCGAGTCCTCGACCACCACGACGCGCTTGCCGGCAATGGTCTCGCGCACCGGGTTGAGCTTGACCCGGACGCCGAAGTCGCGGATCGCCTGCTGCGGCTGGAGGAACGTCCGGCCGATGTAGTGGTTGCGCGTGATCCCGAAGTCAAACGGGATGCCCGAAGCCTCCGCGTAGCCCATCGCGGCCGAGTTGCCGCTGTCGGGAATCGGCACCACCACGTCGGCCTCGACCGGGTGCTCGCGCGAGCACTCGGCGCCCAGCCGCTTGCGCACCAGATGGGCCACCTCGCCGAAGAGCCGGCTGTCGGGCCGGGCGAAGTAGATGTGCTCGAAGATGCAGTGGGCCCGAGGCGTGTTGCGCCCGAACGGGAAGAGCGACTCGAGGCCCGACTCGCTGATGACGACCACCTCGCCCGGCTCGATCTCGCGCACATACTTCGCGTGCAGCAGATCGAGCGCGCACGTCTCCGAGGCGAGCAGGTAGGCCCCGTCGAGCCGCCCAAGGCACAGCGGCCGCCAGCCGTGAGGGTCGCGCACGCCGATCAGCACGTCGGGCTTGAGGATCATAAGCGTGTAAGCGCCCTCGATGATCTGCAGCATGCGCAGCAGCGCGTCCCGCTCGCTCGCGAGCCGGAGCGTCGACATGGTATGGATGATGATCTCGCTGTCGGCCGTGCCCTGGAAGATCGATCCGGCGGCCTCGAGCTCGTCGCGGATCGCGCGCGCGTTCGTCAGGTTCCCGTTGTGGCCCACCGCGATCGGCCCGTGCGCGTAGTCCATCACGATCGGCTGGGCGTTCTTGAGGCCGCTCGTGCCCGTGGTCGAGTAGCGCACGTGCCCCATGCCGAGGTGCCCGCCGAGCCCGCGCAACACCTCCTCGTCGAACACGTCGCCGACGAGCCCCATCCCCTTGTGCGACTGGAACGTGTGGCCATCGCTCGTGACGATCCCCGCGCTTTCCTGGCCTCGGTGCTGGAGCGCATACAGCCCCAGGTAGATGAGTTGCGCCGCTTCGGGATGGCCGAACACGCCGAACACGCCGCACTCATCGCGCGGCCGTTCCGACGGCGGGAACCACAGCTCGCTCATTCGCCGGATGCCTCCTCCTCGACCGCCTCGCTCTCAGCAGCTTCCTGGTCGCCCTCAGCGACATCAGCGTCGCCGTCGGCACCGAACAACTCGTCCAGCGCCTCGGTGTGCCGCGCCAACGCGGTCGGATCGGTGACGCCGCGCAACTTCGAAACCGGGCCGTGGAGCAGTTGCTTGACCAGATGCTCCGAGAAGCGCTCGACCTGGTCACGCAGCTCGGGCGTCAGTCCCCGCAGCCGCCCGAGGTGCTCGTCGAGCTCGCGGCCGCGCACCGCGTCGAACTGCTCGTAGAGCCGCTTGAGCGTCGGCTCGATCCGGCGGCGCTGCAGCCACTGCTCGTAGCCCCGTGTCTCCTCATCCACAATAGCACGACAGCGCTCGAGCTCCAACGCCTGAGTCGCTACGTGTTCGCGCACCTGCGCCTCGAGGTCGTCGATGTTGTACAGGTGGACGCCGTCGAGCCAGCCCACGTCCGGCTCTATGTCGCGCGGCACCGCAATATCGACCAAAAAAATCGGCCGGCCTTGCCTCCGAGCCATCACCCGGCGCACCGCGTCGGCAGTGAGGATCGGCCCGGGGCTGGCGGTCGTGGTGATCACGATATCGGCCCCAGAAAGCTCGTCGAGCAGCTCGTCGAAACGCGCCGCGCGCCCGTCGAAGCGCCGGGCGAGCGCCTGCGCGCGCTCGAACGACCGGTTCACGGCCACCACCGACCGCGCCCCGCGCTTGACCAGGTGCCGGAGCGCCAGCTCGCCGGTATCGCCCGCGCCGACAATCATCACGCGCGTCTCGCCGAGCTCGCCGAAGATCGTGCGCGCCAGCCGTACTGCGGCCGACGCGACCGAGAGCGCGCCGTGGCCGATCGTCGTCTCGGTCCGCACCCGCTTCGATACCGACAGCGCCCTGCGGAACAACTCGTCCAACACCGGCCCGACGCCGCCCGCAAGCTGCGCCTCGCGGAAGGCCCGCTTGACCTGCGCGACGATCTCCTGCTCGCCCAGCACCATGGCATCGAGGCCCGAGACAACCTCGAACAGGTGGCGCACGCTCTCGGGCTCTTCGAGCTCGAGCCAGCGCGCCCGCGGACCCGCGCGGCCGGCACGGTGGGTCTCGCCAACGATCGACTTGAGGAAGTCGATGGGAGCCGGTGCGGTGACGGCCGCGTAGAGCTCGACGCGGTTGCACGTCGAGAGCGCCGCGCACTCGGCCACACGCTCGTGCTCGCACGCGCGCCGCAGCCGCGCGCCGAGCGCGTCGCGGCCGATGGCGAGCTGCTCACGCACCTCGACGGGCGCGGTCTTGTGCGTCACCCCAAGGGCAATAACCTTCATAGCGCCTCGGACGCTCTTTCAGCGCGGGCAATCAAGTCGCGCACCTGCGCATAGAACATCTCGTCCGCTTCGGACGGCTCGGCCTCCAGGTATTGCGCAACGAACTCCTCCGATGCGAGCGCCTCGAGGATCCGCCGGCGCTCCTCCGGCTCGGGCACCCGATCGAGAACGAGCGCCCTCGCCTCGGCCATCTGCTCCAGGTACTCGGCCAGCCGAGAATCGAGCCCCCCCTCGATCCGCTCCCGAAGCCGCCGGGCGAACGCCGGGCTCGCCCCCGCGGTCGATACCGCGACCTGGAGCCGGCCGCGCCCCACCGTGGCCGGCACGATAAACGTCGAGAGCACCGGCCGGTCGACAACATTGACGGGGATGCCCCGCGCCTGGGCCGCCCGGCTCACCGCCTCGTTCACGGCCGGATCGTCCGTGGCTGCGATCGCCAGCACGGCGCCATCGAGGTCCGTTGCCTCGAACGGCCGTCGCCGAACCTCAACGGCCGCGCCCGCGTCGGCGAGCGCATCGAGATCGGCGCAGACCTCCGGGCTCACGACCGTGACCGACGCGCCGGCCTCGACGAGCCCGCGCACCTTGCGCGCCGCCACGCTGCCGCCGCCCACCACAACGCACCCCCGCCCGCGCACATCGAGAAACACGGGGTAGTACGGCGACTTCGAGCCCTGGCTCGCTTCGGTCATCTGGCCTCCAACCCGATTATAGGCTGCCGCGGCCAGGTGTCAACGGAGCGGCGACCAGATCGCCCACAGAGTGGCAGCGCGATACCGGCACCAGCCGATCTTCACCTTGTGCCTTGACAGCCCCCCGATGGGCGCCTATAAGTGTGGTTTCTTGTGGCGCCCGACCGAGGTCGATGCGCCGCCGGGCGCACCGTGGCACAGCATATTCGGAGAGCTTGATGAAGCGGACATACCAACCGTCGAACCTGCGTCGCCACCGGACGCACGGTTTTCGCAAAAGGATGAGCACTCGATGGGGACGGGCTGTCCTGAGGAGGAGACGGCGCAAGGGGCGCAAGCGCCTCACCGTGTAGCCGTTCGCCACACCTTCCTCAAGCAGGAGCGGATTCGCCGACGCAAGGACTTCCTGGCCGCCTACTACCGAGGCAACAAGAGCGCCCATGCCGGACTCGCCATGCACGCGCTGCACACCGGCCGCACCCACACGCGGCTCGGCCTCAGTATTGGGCGCAAGTTCGGCCGCGCCGTCGAGCGCAACCGGATCAAGCGGCGCCTCAGGGAGATATTCAGACTGTGCAAGCATCAGTTGAAACCGGGCTACGACGTGGTCATCACGATCCGGCGCGACGCGGCCGGCCGCTCGTACGACGCGCTTGCGGACTCGGTGACCACGCTGCTCAAGCGGCTCGACCTGTTCCGGCCCGGCGCATCCTGAACCCGTTGACGTGGCTGGCGATCGGCCTGGTGCGCCTCTACCAGCTCACGCTCGGGCTGCTCATGCCGCCCGTCTGCCGCTTCACGCCAAGCTGCTCGCAGTACATGATCGAGAGCCTCCGGCGGAAAGGCTTCGTGCGCGGTCTGTCCGCCGGCATCGCGCGCATCTGCCGCTGCGGCCCGTGGCACCCCGGCGGGTACGATCCGGTGAGGTAGCCTATGGAGAAGCGCCAGATCGCGTTCTGGGTCATCTGCATCGCCATCTTCGTCGGCTGGATGCTCTTCTTCAACCCCCGCAAACCCAAGCCGAAGCCGGACGAGACAACGCCCCCGGCCGCCGAGGAAGCCGAGCCGGGTGAGACCGAGCAGGCACCCACAGAGGGAACCCTCGAAGCGACCGGGCCCGCCGAGGCCGAGGCGGTCGAACCGGCGGTCGAACCCGACGCCGAACCGGCCGCGGAACCGGCCGGCGAGCAGCCTCAGACCAAAGAGGTCGCTGAGGAAGCTGAACCTGTCACCGAGTTCGAGCCCGTCCTGTACTCGCTCGCCAACCCCTACGCCACGTTCGAGATCTCGACCCGGGGCGGCGTCGTGCGCCAGGTCACGAT
>CAZCQN010000055.1:16542-18458 GCA_964500825.1 uncultured Verrucomicrobiota bacterium
CCTACGCCACGTTCGAGATCTCGACCCGGGGCGGCGTCGTGCGCCAGGTCACGATGGAGACCAAGCAGACGAGCAAAGGCGACGACATCGTCATCCACGGTGCCGACAAGTATCTCTTCTGCCCCGACGGCGCGCCCCAGCGCATGTACCCGCTCGCCATCCACTCGACCGAGCCCGGCGGGCTCGACCTGGCCGAGGTCGAGTTCACGAAGGTCGAGGACGAAAGCGGCGACCGCACCCTCGTGCTGCGCTACGAGACCGCGCGCCTGGCCGTGACGAAGACGTTCACGCTGCCCAAGGAGGGCTACCGCCTCGACGTGCAGCTCTCGATCCGCAACAAGACCGATGCGAAGCTCGACCTGCCCGAGTACGCCATCGAGATCGGCAGCGTCCATCCCGTCGACGAAAAGGAACGGCGCGGCGAGACGCGGATCACGATCGACACCGGCACGGTGCGCAAGCTCAAGCCGGCCGTCGAGAAAAAGGCGCCGCGCGACGAGTCCGTCACCGTGCTGCGCTGGGCGGCGGTCAGCAACAAGTACTTCGCCGCCATTCTCGACGCGCGCGGCGCCGAGGGCACCGGCGAGATCAAGGCCCGTCGCGTCGTCTCGGACGTCGCCTTCCTGCGCTACGCCGACAAGAAGAAAAAACGCAAGGTGTTCGCCACCGACCTGAGCCTGACGCTGCCCGACCGGCCGCTCCGGGCCGGCGAGGAGCGCGTCATCGAGCTGAAGCTCTACATCGGGCCGAAGGAGTACACGCGCCTCAGGCCGCTCGGCTACATCAAGGTGATGGGCACCACATTCGTCGCCACGCTGGCCGGCGCGCTCATGGCCGTGCTCACGTTCATCTACCGGCTCATCCCGAACTACGGCGTCGCCATCATCCTGCTCACCGCGGCCGTCAAGGTGCTGCTGTTCCCGCTCGACCGGCGCAGCTTCAAGTCGATGCGCGAGATGCAGAAGATCCAGCCGCTCATCAAGCAGCTCCAGGCCAAGTACAAGGACGACAAGCGCCAGCTCCAGATCGAGCAGATGAAGCTGTTCAAGGAGCACAAGGTCAACCCGCTCGGCGGCTGCTTCCCCATCCTGCTGCAATTCCCCGTGCTCTACGGGATGTTCACGGCGCTGCGCAACGCCGTCGAGCTGTGGCGCGCGCCGTTCGCCGGCTACATCAACGACCTGTCCAGGCCCGACACGCTGTTCGCCATCGGCGGGTTCGAGGTCCACATCCTGCCGGTCCTCATGACGGTCTTCACGATCCTGTCGCAGCGGCTGCGCGGACAGGCCCAGGCGACCGACTCGCAGCAGAAGATGATGACGCAGATGATGCCCATCGTCTTCTTGTTCATCTTCTATACGTTCCCCGCCGGCCTGAACCTGTACTGGCTGTGCAGCACCGTGTTCAGTTTCGCCGGCCAGCTCACGATCCAGAAAAGCGCCGGGACGCCTGACCTGACGAGGAAGAACCAGACGCATGAACGCACCCGAACACGTTGAATGGCGCACGATCGTCCGCTTCGCCGAGGACGACGTGCTCCACCCCATGCTGCGCGGCCTCGGCATCGACGCGTACATCGAGATCCGCCACCGTGAGGAGGGCACGATCCTCTCGCTCGAGCACGCCACGGAAACGGGCCGGCTTATCGGCCGCGACGGCCACACGCTCGAGGCGATCCAGTACCTGGTCAATCTGCTCGTGAGCCAGCGGTTCGGCGCGACGCGCGCAATCCTCATCGACTGCGCCGGCTACCGCCAACGCTACAAGTCGAGCCTCGAGCGCAAGGCCAAGACCGCCGCGCGCGAGGTGCAGCAATCGGGCCAGCCGATCACGCTCGAGCCGATGGTGGCGGCCGACCGCCGCACCGTCCACACCACGCTGCGCGATTGGGCCGGGCTCGAAACGGTCAGCGTCGA
>CAZCQN010000056.1:0-10588 GCA_964500825.1 uncultured Verrucomicrobiota bacterium
TTCTGCGACGAGTATCCGTGCGACCGCATCCTCGGCCTCGCCAAGGGGTACGTGACCATGCTCGCCGACGCCGAGCGGATGAAGTCGATTGGCATCGACGCGTGGATCGCCGAGCAGGAAGAACGCCGCAAGACGGGCTTCGACTACGTCGACATCCGCTGCCACCCGTACGAAGTGCCCGACAAGTAGAGGAGCTCCCGGCAACCGACTCGACGCCGCGTGCCCCTGCCCGCCGCCACTCACATGCTCTGACAGCCTGCGCCAAGCCTCACGCGTCGGTCTCGCCTCGAATTTCGAGCTTGACAACGGTGGGAGCCGTGGTTACATTCGTTACCGGTTGGAAGGCGGCGACGTGTACCCGCTCTTGTGTCAGGGCAAACGGCGTCCTTGGGCAAAGCCCTCGCTCGTGGGCTAGAGGAGCAGGGCGTCAGAGGCATGTGGAACATCATCATCGGCATCGTTTTCATCGTCGGTGGGCTCCCGGGCAAGCTCGTCCTGCGCGGCACGAATAGCAGCCCCGCACTCATGGTCGTCGGGGGCATCCTCGTCATCTGGGGGCTGGTGCAGATGGGGAAAAGGAAGGGGAATGGGTGACGGGTTGGCACGGGAAGGAGAGGTGGGCCTGACTCCCCTTTGCCAGCGATCCCATGGGCGACCAGGCAAATGGACGATACGCACGAGATCCGCAGTCAGCACCTTCAGGTGCTTGGACCGGAGTTGGGTGCCATCTACCACGCTCTTCATAGGGAAGTTGTGTGGCTTCATGCGAAGTGGCTTGAGTACAGGAAGCTCTACGGCCATTCGGCTGACCGGATTGACCTCCTGAACGACATCGCTGGCTTCTTCTTCCGGGTCGTGCACGACGTGCTGTGGGAGGATGTCCTTTTACACTTGGCACGGCTGACCGATTCGTCGAAATCCATGGGCAAGCAGAATCTGACGTTGAAGAGGCTACCTGCAGTTATCCCGGAGCCAGCCCTGGCCGCCGAAGTGGAGCACCTGGTTGATACGGCGATCGCGGCCTGTTCCTTTGCCAAAGACTGGCGGAATCGGCGCCTGGCGCACCGGGACCTTGATCTGGCGGTGGAGGTTCCTCAAACGAGACAGCTTGCGGAGGCGAGTCGCCGCAAGGTCGAGGATGCTCTCGCCGCAGTCAGTGCAGTGCTGAACCGACTACAGCAACACTACTTCTCTTCGGAGGTCGTGTTCAGATACTTCCACGCCGTCGGCGACGCCGAGGCTCTCGTCTACTACTTGCGGGCCGCGGGTCAGGCTGAGGAGCGCCGTACGCAGCGGGTGCTGGAGGGGAAGATGCTTCCTGAGGATCTGGAGCCGCCTCCTGAGGCCTGATCGGGCAAGTAGGGGACGCCCCGATTCCCCGAGTGGGCAGCGCGTACGGCAACAGGCCGCGGTCTCTGGATAGCCGGGACTTGTCGGAAGAATCCGCTCTGGCTGTCGTGTGGAGATGAACGGAGCAAGCACGTTCACCGGCAAAGGACGCAAGTAGAAGTCTGTTGGAGGGACGAACCTTGTCACGCCCACAATCGAGGGCATCATCTCTCTCGCCTTACACCAGCAAGGCTGACTTGGTCGTCGCTGGCTGGAGCCTTGCAGTTCCAGAACGAACCGCCAGGCTGCTTTTCGTTTCTCATCAGACTGGCCAATCACACCAGTCTGGCATCGGCATATCAATCTCGCTAGACCTACTTGGAGAGCAGATTCGTGTAGATGACATCTCTCAACACGAACCCAGCACCATCTATACCGCCATGCCAGTGAGGCGTCCTGTCGATCGCGGCCTCGTTCCACGTCCGGACTACTACCCCTCGTATGCAGCACTGTCACCTGAGCAGAAATGGATCTACCTCAATTGGCTTACCGACGTTACCCAACCCGTAGACGTCGGGTACGCGTTCCTCTATTACTACGGTCTTGAGAGACACCTCCTCCTGGGTCATTTTGAATCCGCATTTGACGAGATCCTGGTGCTCCAGCAGAGGCAGGGTGCAAATGCCTCCTTGCAGTCATACAGCCATTCAGCTCTTCTCAGTTCTGCCTTGTTTCGGGGACGTCCGGAGAGGCTGAAGCAGCTATACGAGCTCCATCCGCCCGAGCGTTTCCAGAACATGGACCTCGTCCTCGCGCATCAGTTGGGCTATGACCTCGGCCCGGAAGGCTTGATTCGAGTTGCCCGTTCTCTGCCTGGAGTCAACAAGCGCTACGTGCGGAAAAACCCCGAAGAGTACGAGCGCGCCCTGACTGACATCCTGTCACGGGAGTTCGGCCATCCCTTCCTGCCGCTTGCATCTGCATACAGCATTTCCGAGGTAGCTAGGGAACCTCAGATCCTCTTTGCGAACATCTCGTTTCCATCTGAGATCAGGTGCCGGGCTCTGCCGAGCTTCCTTCGGCATGAGCCTTTCATCCGTGATGCAACGCGCATTCTCGGTCTTGCCCACGAGGAGACGAAGTGTACCCTTGCTGCTGCCCGTAAACGGAGTAGAAGTCGCCCGGTCTAGCAGCTGCGGGGCCTCTACTCTGCCAGCCGGGTCAGGGGGACGCCGACGGCGCGCTCGAGGGCGAAGAGGGCGACGTTGTAGGCGTGCTGGGCTTGGCTGAGGTTGGTGCGGGCTTCGGTGAGGCTGAGCTGGGTGTCGCGCACTTCGAATTGGGTGATCTCGCCGGCCTGCTCGAGCTCGGCGGCGTCGCGGACGGCCTGTTCGGCCTGGCCGACGTTCTCGAGCTGCGACAGCACGACCTGGTCGGCGTCCTGTAGGCTCAAGAAGGCCTGCCGGACCTGGAGCTCGACGCTCTTCCGGGTATCCTCCAACGCGATGAGCGACTTTCCGAAGTCGGCGCGCGCCTGATCGATCCGGCCGGCGACGCCCCAGCCTTTGAACAGCGGGATCGTGACGCGCAGGCCGACGTTCCACCCCTCGGTCAGGTCGGTGGCGCTGGTGCCGAACGTGTCGGTGCGGCCCTCGTAGTTGGCGAACGCGCGCACGTCGGGCCGGCCGGCCGATGCCTCGACGGTGATGTTGATCTTGCGCAGCTTCGCTGTGAGCTCGGCCGCCTTGATCTCGTGGCGGAAGGCGAGCGCGGTTCCGACGAGCTGGTCGAGGTCGAAGCGCGCGGGCGCGTAGTCGAGCCGGCCGTCGATCGTCAGGTCCGTCTCGAACGGCAGGTCGAGCGTCTTCTTCAGCGCCTCGCGGGCAAGCCGGACGCGGTTCTTTGAGGCGATGAGCGGCGGCTGGAGGTTGGCGAGCGCGACGCGCGCGCGGGTCACCTCGAACTTGGCGGCCACGCCGGCGTCGAACTTAGCTTGGACGTTGGCCAGGTTCTGTTCAAAAAGCTTCACCGCCTCCTCGCGCACGACGACCAGCTCCTGGGCCAGCAGCAGCTCGTAGAAGTCGCGCCGGGTCTGGAGCTCGGCGTCCTGGATCGTGGCGGCGACGACCTCGAGGACGCGCGCCTTGTTGTTGCGCGCGGCCCGGATGCCGCCGAAGACCAGGCCGCCCGAGTAGAGGCGCTGCTCGAGGCCGACGTTGTAGGCGTACGCCTCGTCGGCGCCGAGCGTGATCGAGCCGCCCTCGGGCGAGTCGATTGACGAGATGGATGACGGGTCGGTGCGCGTGTAGCTCCCGGTCGCCGTGAGCTCCGGGTAGGCGGACGCGTACCCCTCGCGCAGGATGCCGCGTGTGCGCTTGATGTCCTCGAGCGCGGCGCGCACAGTGAGGTTCTGCGTCCGGGCGATCTCGAGCGCCTGCTCGAGGGTGAGGTGGACGGCGGCCGGGCCGGCCTGGTCCTCGGCGGCGCAGACGGAAGCGGGCAGCGCCGTGATGGCGACTGCGATCAGGGCAAGATGGCGACGCATCGTCTCGATCCTCCGCGGTGAGTGCTCTCCGAAGCGGGGCAACCGCGGCAGTCTACACGACGCGGGACGTTCTGCGTAGGGGTTTTGGCCGGAGTGCGCGGGGCATGCCGTCTGGGCAAAAAAAGGGGGGAATAGCTTGGGTGACGCAAGGGCAGAAAGTGGTCTGACCCAGCTATTCCCGGTTCGCAGTGTGCTGTATGTGAAATCCGCTCCAGCGGACACGCCGCCAGGCGCGCCGCCAGGGCGGCTGAAGCCGCTGGGCGAACGGCCGATGCGTGCATCAGCCGTTGGCTGGCGCACGCATCGGCATAGCCGTTCGCGCTCAGGTCAAAAGATCGTTCTCGCCTGTGTCTGTGGTCGCTGCATTCGAGCCGAGCGCTCAGCTCTCTCTCCGGCGACAAGGAGGGAGGCGGCCGGGACGCTGAAGCTGGGAGCGGGAGAGACGCGCGCCCCGACCGCCCGAACCACACCAGATGCTAGAGAGTGGAGGTTCCCTGGTCGCACAGGATAGAGCTGAGGAGAGAACAAGGACGAGACAGCGGGCACCGGCAGAAGGCCCGCCGAGCCGGCGCACCGCTGTCCTTGGCTCTCACGGTTACAGATCTCGGGTTGCCACATACCACTGATGATCCGGCGGGCCGCAGACTCTTCGGATGAGTGCGGGGGCAGGACGGCTGCCGCCTCCTCCAACGACGGCCGCCCGCCCCAATCAAACGGTGTCTGAGAGAGTGTTCGTCCCGTGGGCCGAGGGCGCGCCGCGAGGGCGCACTCCGACCCACCGAACCCTGAGTCCGTACCTTCAAGGTTTCTGTTATGCAAAAGCGGCTCGATGGCCGGCAAGCCGGCTCGATGGCCGGCAAGTCGGCTCGATGGCCGCCAAGTCGGCTCGATGGCCGCCAAGTCGGCTCGATGGCCGCCAAGGCGGATCGAAGACCGCTGATGCGCGCTGTGAAAGAGCAAGCCGGGGTCGCTGCCGAGCCCAGCAGCCGGGTCGGTCGGGCGCTCCGCGGCCCCGCCCGTCCGGCTTCGACACCCACTTCAGCAGCGCGCGTGCCAGCGTGCCAGGCCCGCGATCCTTGCCTGGTGGGTCGCACGATATGTGCGTGTTGAGCACAGCATTTTCTTGTTGCCGAGAAGTCGGGCGCCATTGGTCTCTTGCGACTGAAAAACGAGGCCCCGCGATTCTCGTCGACGAGAACGAACCACGCGCTCGACGAGCGGCGTTCACCGCGACAGGCGGCATCCTGAGCGCCATCCGGCAGCGCGTCCGCTTGTTACACTGGCGTTACCCGCCTCTGGCGTCTTCGCGTCGTATAAACGCCTGGAGACGCAAACCGTGATGACGTCAGGGAGGTGCTCAGCGATGAAACCGAGGATTGAAGCACTGGTGGCCGTTCTCCTGCTGCTCGCGTCGTCAACCTTGATGGCCGCGGCGGAGGCTGCCGACGGGAAGAACCAACACGTGTGGGAGCCGATGACGACGTCGCTCGCCGTGTTCAAGGGCGACATGGGGTTCTTCATGCGCACGGGCGAGGTCACGCTCCGCGACGGCTGGTGCGTCACGGACCGAGTGCCGCCGGCGGCTTTTGGGACGCTGGCCGTCTACTCGCACGACGCCAAAGAGATCGTCGACATCGTCGGCTCGGGCCCGGGCGAGATCGTCGAGTTCGACGACAAGGACGCGCCCAGCGACGAGGTGAGCAAGCGACACCGGCTCGAGGCGAGCACGGACTTGAACGTGCAGCTCTGGTACAAGCACAAGGGAACCGAGCGCACCGCGGCAGGCAAGCTCGTCTCCGTGGGGCTCGACTTCGTGGTGCTCGAGGCCCCGAGCAACGACTTCGCGGTCCCTATAAAGGGGATCTTCAAGATGCAGATCCTGGATCTGCCCGTTCGCGTGCACGTCAGCGGCGAGGACAACACGTCGCCGGCGACCACGACGCTCGGGATGGCCTATCTGCGCAAGGGCGTCACGTGGATCCCGGAATACACGCTCAAGGTGCTCGACGAGGACACCGCCGTGCTCACGCTTCGCGGCACGCTGGTGAACGAAGCTGAGGACCTGATCCACTGCGACGTGCATTTCGTCGTGGGCGTGCCGCACTTCGTGCACACAGACTACCTGGCGCCGATCGCCGTTGGCCAGGTGATCCGCACGATCGGGGCCAGCGTCGCCCCGGCCCAGATCCGAGGCCAGATAATGAACCGCGCGGCCCTTGTGCGCAACGACATGACAGCGCCGCAATTCGGCGTGGTTGAGCAGCCCGTTGACGCGACGGCGGGCGACCTGAGCCGCTTGCTGGGGAACTTGCCCACGATGGCGGGCCCGTCCGGGGCGGACTACACGGTCTACACGAAGGAGGACATGACCCTGCGGCGCGGTGAGAAGGCCATTGTCACGCTGTTCGTCAAGAAGATCAGGTACTCGCACACCTACAACTGGGCGCCGCCCAACCGCATGGAGCATTTCCTCGTCCTGCACAACGAGACCGATACGGCGTGGACGACCGGGCCGTGCCTCGCCGTGAGCGACGAGCGTCCGCTCAGCGAGGATCTCCTGCGCTACACACCGAAGAAAGGCAGCTGCCTGTTTGGCGTCACCACGGCGATCAACATCGCGCACGACAAGAGCGAGGCCGAGGTGGACCGGCAGCTCAAGGCGCACTCGCCGTCCAGCAATTTCTATCTCGATCTCGTCACGCTCGAGGGCACGGTCAAGCTGCGCAACTTCGAGCCGCGAGAGGTCGAGATCACGATTGCTGTCGGCGTCGAGGGCAAGCCTCTGTCGGCATCGGACGAGGGGACCCTGACTGCGGACACCACGAAGCTGCGGTTGCAGGAGCGGACCGGCTCGGTTCGATGGCGCGTCGTGCTCAAGCCGGGTCAATCGAAGACGTTGACCTACAGGTACGAGCGATACGTGCCATCGAAGTAGCCCGGCGCACGCGGCGGTCCAAGAACGAACCGCGCTCTCGACGAGCGGCGGCCCACGGTGCAAGACAACGACCGTGGAAGTTGCAGACCCCCGTGCTGGGACGCGCTGGCTCGTGGTGCGGTAAGTGCTTTGTCCGTGGGGAGTGAGGCGGACGGCTGCTCTACCAGAAGTGCCGCTTGGCGAAGGCGTGGCCTGAGCCGTTCTTCAGATAGCGTTCAAACGCATCGGCTTTGGCATCGTTCTCGAAGCGGATGGCGACGATGAGTCGCCATGGCGCGAACTTCGCCGTGTGGGGTGACCTGCCCTCGTTGTGGTTGCGCAGTCGCGCCTGAAGACGGGCTGTCTTGCCGACGTATCGCTTGCCAGGATGTGAGATGCTCTCCGGGAGGTAGACGTACGTCACGTTCCCGGTTCCCAGCCACATCCGCCCTGCTTCGCCCGCCTGTGGCGTGCTTCGCAGGGCATTCTGCATAGCTCGCGTTCAGCGGGCGTGCCCGCTGAACGCGAGCGACGCAGAATGGAGGCGGGGGGAGTCGAACCCCCGTCCTCGGGTCGTTCTGCCCAAGCGTCTACATGCTTGTTTCGCCTATTGAAGTCTCGCCCGTGCGGGCTCCGGCGAACGGGATCCCTCACCGGCCAGCACCGGTGCAATCTCGCCGACGCTCCCCGGTGCCGAGAGCGCCAGCCAGCCTACTTACCGTCGCCACGTCGGCCCCCGTAGGCAAGGGACCGGGTGACGTGCCACCTTAATTAGGCAGCGAGCGCAAACTGAGTGTCTGCGTTTGTGTTAGGTGCCGGGTTGGTAACGCGGCCACCCGACTGCCGCGGCATGCAGCTTGGGGTTTCCGGTCCGAGTCGAGACCGTGTCGCCCCCATCAAAGAACAGCACTACTAGAACTGGTAAGACTATCGGTGGGTTCCGACAGATAACTCAAGTAGAATATAGCATGGTGTCTACCTGTCGTCAATAGCGACATCGACGTAGTAACAGATGTTGTGCGGCCGATCCGGCAAGGGGGGCATGATGGTTGACCCGCGTGGTGAGCGGTTTGTCTGCGAGGCGATGACGCCGGTCGCCGGGACGGGCGACACGGCGGCGATGGCGCGCGGTGAGCCGGGGTTGCCCCGGCGGTTCACGTGGCGCGGGACCGAGTACCGCGTCGTCGAGGTGATTCGCGCGTGGAAGACGACGGGCCCGTGCACGAGCGGTGCCGACGAGCAGTACGTGCGCCGGCATTGGTGGACGATCCGCACCGACCCTCCCACGACGATGACCGTCTACTGCGACCGCCAGCCCAAGGACCGCAAGCACCCCAAGGCGCGCTGGTGGGTCTCCACGATCGAGTCGGGAGTCAATGAGATGGAGCAAGAAGCGAGATGAGAGTGGCTCTCGTTGTCCATTGCGTGCTTCCCGATCGTGAGGCCAATCCGGCTTCGGTCCTCGCGATGGCGAGCCGGGCTGCCGATGACGACGTCCACCCGGTCGTTTTCTCCGAGGCGGCGTTCGACCATGATGGGTGATCCCAAGGACGCAATGGGTGCTAGCAGCCACAAGCGTCGGAAGAGGAAGCTGTCTGACGCTGAGATCTCTCAGCTTGTAGAAGGCCTTGCCGCTTCGGACCTCAAGTCGCGCCGGCGCGCGGGCATGGCGATAAGCGCCCAAGGCAAGCGTGCAATCGAGCCACTGCTGCAGGCTTTGGATCACCGGAGCATGGAGGTGCGCCGGAGCGCGGCGTTCCTGCTTGGCAAAGTTGGATCCCGCGCCGGCCAAGCGATTCAGAACTTGTTGCTGGACCGTCTCGTTGCCGCTTTGCGCGACCAAGACCCCAAAGTACGAAAGAACAGTGCGATCAGTTTGGGCCGGTTGGGCAAACGGAATGCCGTCCCTCACTTGATGCAGGCAGTTGACGACGAAGCTGTGGACTGGGTGCGACCTTCCCTGCTGCTGGCACTGGGCGCAATAAGCGGTGATGCTGCCAGAGGCTACCTTGCATCCTACCGGTGCCGGAATGAGGACGAGCACAGGGCATTTCGCAAGGCCCTCGATCATGTTTCGAGGCGCCGCGAGAAGCCTGCTTTGCTGAGCAGCTTCCGTCCTCCAATCGAGGTCCTCCTCCACACGCCGCCGGGCGTGGAGGATGTGCTGCGACGGGATGTTGCAGACAAGATGGCGGAGCACGCTGACGTGGAGGTCCCTGGAACGGTGCGGACGCGCGTCAGCAACACCACGAATCTTCTTCAAGTTCGATCTTTTTCGGAGATGCTTCTGCCGGTGGGATGCGCGGCCCCGCCTAGCCTCGACGACGTCCCCGAAGCGGTGCTTGAGCTCCTCAAGGCGACGAGCGCGTTTGATACGGTGGTATCGCTGCACGAGATCCGACATGGCGCACTGCGATACCGTCTGGAGATCAGGGGCGCGCACATCAAACACTACCAAAGGCAGAGAATGGCTCAGGAGCTCTCGGAGCGAATTGATGGGGAATGCGATTTGCTCCTCAACTCGACCAGCGATTACGACGTTGAGCTGCGCGCGGTTGTGGGAAACGACGGGCAGGTCCGCGTGTACTGGGTGCCCTACAGCTACCACGATCCGCGGTTCGAGTATCGAGTCTCCGATGTTCCGGCTTCCATTAGCCCGGTCGTTGCTGCCGGACTTGTTGGGCTGCTGCAGCCGAAGCGTGACCGGGCGGTCAGGGTCCTGGATCCGTTCTGCGGCAGCGGGACGCTGCTTGTTGAGCGAGAGCGTCGGGGCCCATGCGAGCAGCTCGTCGGTATCGACATATCGGGGCAGGCAGTCGAGGCGGCGCGAGAGAACATCAAAGCCGCGCAGAGCGACAGGATCAGGCTGATTTGTGGAGACATGCGCACGGCAAGGCAGGAAGGGGTGTTCGATGAGGTTATCACGAACATGCCGTTCGGCCTGAGGGCGGGAAGCCACAAGGAGAACCAGACGCTTTACGCTGATTTCGTGGACTTGCTTCCCGGGTTTCTGGGTGCGGGCGGGCAATTCGTGCTGTTCACGCATGAGGTGTCGCTGCTCCAGCGTCTGCTTGGCGGCAACAAACTCCTCGCGGTGGCCAGCCAACTCAGAATCGAGACGGGCGGCCTCAAGCCGGCGGCATTCATTGGTCATCGACTGTGACCGTTTCTGCTCGTTGTTGATGTGTGAGAGGCCGGGTGCTGGACCGCGAAACTGCACGTGAGATGATTGAGAAAAAACACAGCGCATTCATCGGCACGTCGGGGTGGACGTACGACGATTGGCAGGGGGCGTTCTATCCCGACGACGTGAAGGGCGCCGAGCGGCTGTCGTTCTACGCGACGAAGTTCGATACTGTCGAGGTGAACGCGACGTTCTACCGCAACCCTGCACCGTCGGCGATCAAGGCATGGAACACGCGGCTCGGGCCGGAGTTCCACCTCGTGGTCAAAGGCTCGCGCGCGGTGACACACCTGAAGAAGCTGGCCGACTTCGAAGAGGCGCTGGGGCGGTGTCTCGACCGCGTCCTCCAACTCAAGCGGCTGCGCGTGATCCTGTGGCAACTGCCGCCGTCGCTGCACAAGGACGTCGAGCGGCTTGATGCGTTCCTGCATGTGCTGCCGGTCAGCGTCCGTCACGCCGTCGAGTTTCGGCACGAGAGTTGGTGGGACGACAAGGTGGCCAACGTTTTGACCCGGCACAAGGCGGCGTTTGTCGCCATCAGCCATCCGACGCTGCCGGACACGTGGTTCACGACGACCGATTTCCTGTACGTGCGCTTCCACGGCATCGAGCGGCA
>CAZCQN010000056.1:10688-14975 GCA_964500825.1 uncultured Verrucomicrobiota bacterium
CGTGGTTCACGACGACCGATTTCCTGTACGTGCGCTTCCACGGCATCGAGCGGCACCTCTACCGCTACGACTACACGCGCGACGAGTTATCTGGGTGGGTCGAGCGGCTCAAGCCTGACCTCGAAGGCCGCACGCTCTACGCCTTCTTCAACAACGACTACCACGCCAACGCGCCGCGCAACGCGCTCGTCTTCCGCGACCTGCTCGCGAGTGGTTGACCGCGCAGAGCACACAGAGGAGAATACCTCACGCAAAGGCGCAAAGGCGCCGCTTCGCGGCGTCGAAGAACGGGTGATTACACCCGTTCTTCGGCAGGCATAGTCTATCCCCTTGGCGCCTTGGCGCCTTTGCGTGAGGTCTTCTGGATGAATATCCTGGTGATCATAGCGATCGCTGTTGGGCTGGCGATGGACGCGTTCGCCGTCGCCGTGGCGACGAGCGTGTCGCTCGGCCGGGTGACCGGGGGGCAGGTGTTCCGGTTCGCCTTCCACTTCGGCCTGTTCCAGGCCGGCATGCCGCTCATCGGCTGGCTCGCCGGCCGCGGCCTCCAGCGCTATATCGCCGCGTGGGACCACTGGGTCGCCTTCGGCCTGCTGGCCTTCATCGGCGCCAAGGCGGTCATCACAGCGCTCCGCAGCGACGCCGACCGATCACCTGGCTCCAGCGGCGACGATGCGCGCGACAGCGTTGTGGGGCGGGTCCCCCCGGGCCCGCCGAAGCCGCGGAGCGGCGATAGAGACATCGCATCCCCGGATTCTGACGCGCCTTCGGCTACCGCCGCGGCACCGGCGGACCTCCGGCGGGCCGAGGGCGACCCGCCCTACATCCCGGAAGCTGCACCGGCTGGTTCCGCCAGGCCTGCGCCCGACCCCACGCGTGGGTGGAGGGTGCTGGCGCTGTCGGTCGCCACGAGCATCGACGCGCTCGCCGTCGGTCTGAGCCTCGGCATGCTCGAGGTCGCCATCTGGTATCCGGCGCTCATCATCGGCGTTGTCACCGCCGGCCTCACCGTCGTCGGCATGGACCTGGGCAGCCGGATTGGCTCGCGCTTCGGCCGCTGGACCGAGCTCGCCGGCGGCGTGGTCTTGATCGGCATCGGCACAAAGACCCTCGTCGAGCACCTGACCTGACTCGCGGGAAAAGGGTGACACCCTGCGCGGCGCGCGGTATGACGGTGGGCGTGCGTCGGATCGTCTATTGGGAGGAGAAGCGATGCTGCTGCGGTTGTCTGTGATCGTTGTGCTGGTGTGTGCGGTCTGCGCGTGTGGCGGGTGCGGCTGCGGATCCCGAAAGGAAGAAGCGCCGCCGAAGCAACAGGCACGCACGTTGCCCGATAAGAAACCACCGGCCGTCAAGACCGTGCCCGAGATCAAACCACCGCCTTCGCCCTGGAAGCAGCTTCCCGACATGGACGTGGCGCTGGCGCGGTTCGCGCTCGCCACGGACGGCGACCACGTCTACCGGCTCGGCGGCGTCGATTTCGACATCACAGTGGGCCAGCAGTACGGCCGGGGCGTCGCCCGCTACGACGTCGCCGCGAACGAGTGGGTCGCGCTCCCGCCGGCGCCGTTCGGGACGGGGAACGCTCTCCTGAACGTCTTCCCGAATGCGAACATGCTCGTGGCGATCGCCGGCGTCGACAAGTTGGGCGACCCGTTCAAGACCGAGGGCGTCACGCTCGGCGTGCTGCGCGCAGGGGCCAACACGTGGCGGGTTGTGGAGCTTAGCGCGCCCGGCCTCGGTCGGCCCGACAAGCTCATCTGGCTGCAGGGCGATACGGCCCTGCTCCTGACAATGGACGCCGCCGTCGACAAGGGCCGGAGCGTCGCCCTGCTCGACCTCTGGGCCATGCAGCCGATCACGCGCCTCGCCGACTTCCCGATCGAGGGCCGCATGGTCGGCGCCGCGAAGCTGGGCGACACGCTCTACGTCCTCCAGCAGGGGCAAGCGCCCGTCCTGATGCGGTTCGATCTCACGGACAACACGTGGCAGGAACCGGTCCAGCTCGACGAGTTCGACGAGCCGGTCCAGGCCCACCTCGCCGACCTGTTCGGCCATAACGGCACGCTGTACCTGTGGGTCAACTCCCCGGCGGACGACTACTCCAAAAAATCCGTCATGTACCGCATCGACCCCGACACCGGCGCCGTCACGCGGCTCCATCCCGAGCACCCGGGCCCGCCGTCGCGCCGCAACGCATCCGCCATCCTCGTCGGCTCCCGCTACTACATCTTCGGCGGCCAGCAGCAAGCCGATGTCCATCTGTGCGATGTCTGGCGATACGACCTGCGGTGATAGGGCCCTTACGTACCACAGCCGAATCCTGAGCTGGTCGAGGCCAGCAAGACCAGAGCAGTGGGCCGCAGACCTTATCCTGTAACGCGTGCACTGGCGTGGTCCGGAACACCTCACGCAACACTTGCCTGCCGCAAAGGCCAACTGCCCTTGGCTGCTTCTGGAGAATCACACCGGCACACATGATCGATTCCATTTACAGGGAGCCACAGGTATGGGTTACGATGACGTGTATGTGCGGCATACGTGAATGAGCGAGGCGTGACTCATGGGCGGCGACGATGCGAAAAAGCAAGGTCGGAATGAGGAGGCGACGGAACTTGAGCGGAGTTTCAGCAAGGTCCTGGATAGGCACGGATATGGCCTGCAGTACGCGATCTTGAAGGTTGCAGAGCGTCTTTGGAGCGAGGGCAAGTCCCGGTGGCTCTTCGAAGCGTGTGAGTTCCCTGTCGAGGTTCAGGGGAAAGGCACACGCATTGATTTCCTGTTGAAGTACCAGGGCGGATCGGCATTCATGGTTGCCGAATGCAAGCGGGCGGACCCGAGGTTCTCCCGGTGGTGCTTCGTCCGTGCGCCCTTCGTGCGAAGGAATCAAGAGAGGGATATGCTTGTTCTCGAGGGCGTGGAAACCAAGGCTAGTGACCGCTTGGCGTATTCCTTGGCCGTGCGTCAGCTGCAGCCCAGGGAAGCTTCCCACATTGGACTGGCTCTCAAGCGACATCAGACCGCGGGAGACTCCCCCAAGACTCGCTCAGACTCTATCGAAGATGCCGTTTCGCAGGTGTGTCGTGGCGTCAACGGCATGGTTAATCTACTCATCGAGGAGCACAAGTTGGGTGGAGAAGATGTCCTCTTCATCCCCGTTGTATTCACGACGGCCGACCTGTGGGTTTCCAATACAGACCTCAGCGCAGCTAGCCTGGAAGACGGCAAGGTTCCCACAGATGAGAGCAAGCTGACAAAGACCGCATTCGTCTTTTACCAATACCACTTATCCCCCGGGATCAAGCACACAATGAGCCCGGCCTACCAGCCGCAGAGGCTGAGTGACTTCCTTTCCGACCGCTACATTCGCACGGTTGTCATCGTCAACGCTCTTGCGGCGGAGGCCTTTCTTCAGAGGCCGGTGTACGATGTTGGCAATTCTGATGTCATCCTGTAGCTGACCCAGAGAACCTCGCGCAAAGGCGCCAAGGCGCAAAGATGCTCTTCCTTTGCGTCTTTGCGCCTTTGCGCGAGGTGTTCTTCCTATCCCTGCGCGCTCTGCGCCTCTGCGAGAGGTCAGAACCACTTCTTGATTTTGAACCAGGAGAGGGTGGCGATGACGAAGGCGGCCATGAGGCCGATCATGACCCAGAAGCCGTAGCGGGGTAGGACCTCGCCGCTGCGCATGAAGGGGACGTAGCTGAAGTTGGTGCCGTAGATGCCGGCGATCAGCGTCAAGGGCACGCCGACGACGGCGATGATGGTCAGGATGCGGACGATCTCGTTTGTGCGGTTCGAGATCGAGGTGAGATGCACTTCGAGCAGGCCGGTGAGCATCTCGCGGTGCCAGTTCGACAGGTCGTAGACGTGGAAGACGCTGTCGTAGAGGTCGCGGAAGTAGACCTGGTTTTTTGGGGGGATGAAGTCGGACGGGTCGCGGCTGAGCCGGTGCATGACCTCGCGCTGCATGGAGGCGACGCGCCGCAAGCGCATGATGTCGCGCCGCAGCTCGAAGATGATGTTGACCGCGCTGCGCGAGACGGTGCGCAGCAGGATGTCTTCGGCGTTGTTGATGTGGCGCTCGAGGAGCTCGACGATGGGCGTGTAGTTGTCGATGAGCTGGTCGAGCACGGCGTGCATCACCAGGTCGGCCGACGGGCGCATCTTGCCGGACTCGACGATCTCGTCGCGGACGGCGCCGACGCTGGCGATCGGGTCGGCGTGGACGCTGACGACGTAGTTGGGTCCGAGGAAGAAGCTGATCTGGTGCGTGACGAACGTCGCCTT
>CAZCQN010000056.1:15075-18444 GCA_964500825.1 uncultured Verrucomicrobiota bacterium
TAGCGGCGGATGACGCGCTCGATGATCTTGGCGGCGCGCATCGTGTTGACCAGAAGATCCTTCTGCATGTCGCCGGTGCGGATGAGGCGCATCGGCTCGTCGATGATGACCGTGTGCCCGCCGCGCTCGTTGCGGACGATGAACGCCGGCACGAGTGGTACGCCCGTGCGTAGCGCGAGCGCGACCGGCCCCGTCGGCGTGAGCGCAAGCCGGCCGAAGAAGTCGACGTAGACGCCGCCGACCTTGACCGCGTCGATGTCGCCCATGATGCCGAGGAAATGGCCGCTGCGCAGCGTGCGCAGGATTTCCTTCGGCTCGTCGCGGTCGACGACGCGGACGCCGGCCGCGCGGCGCGTGCCGCGCAGCAGCTCCTCGAACTTGTAGTAGTAGATGCGGCGGCCGACGATGCTGATCTTGTAGCCGAGCGCGGCGAACGTCGCGCCGAGGATCTCCCAGTTGCCGAGGTGGGCGCTCAAGGCGATCGCGCCTCGCCCTTCGCCGGCGAGCGTGTCGACGAGCTCGCGGTTCTCGATTGTCAGCAGCGCCAGGATGCGCTCCTTCGACATGAGCGGGAAGCGGATGAACTCGACGGCGTTGCGCGCGAGGTTGCGCATCATGCGCTTGACGATGAGGCGGGCGCGCGCATCGGCGATGTCGGGGAACGCGATCCGCAAGTGCTCGAGCGCGCGGCGCCGGTGAACGCCAACGGTCATGAAGGCGAGATCAGCGAGAAACCGGAACAGCGCATGGGCGACGCGTTCCGGGAGCGCCTGGACGACGGCCCGCACGACGACGAGTGCGTAGTACGCGCCCCGGCGCCGCAGGCCGCGCAGGAACCACGTGAGCGCAGAGACACCCTCGGGACTCGACTCGAGCCGCGTCACGCGCGGAGCCGGCCGAGCAGGCGTTCGCACGCCTGGGTGACGGATTTCACGTCGAGCATGAGCATGCACGGCCGCTTCTCCGGGCAGTCTCGTTTCCAGCACGGCGCGCACTCCACGGGCACCCGCACGACCTCGTGGCCCGGCCCGTACGGCCCGACGTGCGCCGGATCGGTCGGCCCGAACAGCGCGACCACCGGCGTGCCGGCCGCGACGGCCAGGTGCATGGGTCCCGAGTCGTTCGTGACCGCGAAGAGCGCGGTCTCGATCAGGGCCGTAAGCTGTTTTAGGGACGTGCGCCCCGTCGCGTCAAGCACCGCGTCGCCCGCTGCGTCTCGCACGGCTTCCGCCACGCGGCGGAACGCCGGCGAGCCGACGCACACGCTGCGCAGGCCGGCGTGCTCGCGGAGCCACATGGCGACCGTGCCGAACCGCTCGGCCGGCCAGCGCTTCGCCGGCCAGCGCGCGGCGGGGTTGACGACGACGAAGCGCTCGTCGGCGCCGAGTCCGAGCTCGTTGAGCAGCGTGCGTGCACCGGCGCGGTCGTCGTCGCCGATCGCGAGCGGAAACGTCGCCTCGCCGGTGTTTTCCGGATCGACGAGCGCGCGGTAGCGATCGACCGCATGCACTGCGATCTCGGGCACGGCGCGCGTGTCGGTATAGAACATCGGGCTGAGCTCGCGCGCGTCGTCGAAGCCGATGCGCATGGGCGCGCCCGAGCGTTTCGTGATCAGGCCGCTTCGGAACAGGCCCTGGAAGTCGTACGCCACGTCGTAGCCGAGCGCGCGAACGTCGCGCAGCGCACGCCGCATCGAGCCCGCGCCGCGGAAATAGCCCGAGAGCGTGCCGCGCCGGCCGCGGTCCCACGTGTGGACGCGCGCGAGCATCGGGTGATCGTCGACGAGGCCGGCGAACTCGGCGTTGACGAACCAGCCGAGCTCGGCGCCCGGGTGCTTTTTGCGCAGGAGGGCGAGCGCGGGCAGCGTCATGACGATGTCGCCGAACGAGCTTGGCTTGACGATCAGGATGCGCATGGCTCGGCGCACCTACTGGGCATCGGCGATGACTTTGACGTAGGCCTGGCGCGAGCGCGGCCCGTCGAACTCGCAGAAGAAGATGCCTTGCCACGTGCCGAGGACGATGGCGCCGTCGTCGACGAGAAGCGTGACGGACGAGCCGATCATCGACGCCTTGATGTGGGCGTCGGCGTTGCCCTCGGTGTGGTGGTAGCTGCCCTGGCGCGGGACGACGCGCTCGAGCTGCGCGATAATGTCGCGCTGGACGTCGGGGTCGGCGTTCTCGTTGATCGTGACCGCGGCCGTCGTGTGCGGCACGTAGACGAGGCACGTGCCGGATTTCACGCCCGAGTCGCGTACCACGCGCTGCACGTCGGGCGTGATGTGGACGAATTCGGCGCGGCGGCGCGTCGAGATTGAGAGCTGCGTGATCATCCGCGTTCCTTCCGCTCCTGGCGTTGGCCCCCGCACGCACTACTGGCGGCAGTATAGGAGCGATGGTGCGCCGTCGCAAGCGGCGCGTCGCCTCCATCAGCCCCGTGTCCCCCGTGCTCCCCGTGGTTCTGGAATCAGGATATTCAGAACCACGGGGAGCACGGGGAACACGAGGGAAGGACACAAATGGCGTCGCGGGCTAGTCGTAGAAGACCTCGACGAGGCAGAGGCCGTAGGGTGGGGCGGATGGGCCGGCGCGGCTCCGGTCGCGGGCCTCGAGGATCTCGGGGATCTCCTGGGGCCGGATCGCGCCGATGCCGACCTTGAGCAGCGTGCCGATGATCGACCGGGCCATCTTGTACAAGAAGCCGTCGGCGACCAGGTCGAAGGTGATCATCGGCGGCTCCTCGGTCACGTCGCAGCACGTGAGGGTCTTGACCGGCGAGTCGACGACCCGGCCCGGGTTGACGCCGAACGACGAGAAGTCGTGTGCGCCGACGAGGTGCTGGGCGGCCTGCTGCATGAGCTCGACCGAGATCGTTTGGCCGAAGTAGTACACGTTGGGGATGAGCGGGCCGCGATACGGCCGCCGCCTGTTGCAGACCGTGTAGCGGTAATGCTTGCGCGTGGCGTGGTAGCGCGAGTGGAACTCCTCGGGCACCTCGTCGAGCGCGTGGACCGTGATGTCGTCGGGGAGCGCGTCCTTAAGCCGCTGCTCGAGCTCCTGGGGCGTCGCGGTCCAGCGATCGGTCAGGAAGTGGATGACCTGGCCCTGGGCCGAGACGCCGGTGTCGGTCCGGCCCGAAGCGTGTATGCGCGTGAACGTGCTGAGGATCTGCTCGAGCGCGGCCTCGATCGTGCCCTGGACGGTGGTCTGGTCAGGCTGGACCTGCCAGCCGCGGTAGTTGTGGCCGTCGTAGGCGAGCAGGACGCGGAAGTTCCTGAGCGCGCCTTCGTTTTCCCCAACCTCGTTGCCCATACCGTGTGCCTCTTCCACCAGGCAACATAGTGGGGCGCGAGGCGAGCGTCAAGCAGCC
>CAZCQN010000057.1:0-17688 GCA_964500825.1 uncultured Verrucomicrobiota bacterium
TTCCGGTCAAGTGGTCTCAACTGCCTGACATGACCGCGTACGGCTACGACTGGTCAAGCGAGACCACCGTGCCCTCGATGACGGCCGACGATTTCCTGTGCGACACGCCGCTCGCCGTCGTCGACGTGCATTGGTGGGGCTCGTATTACGATCCGGGTGACTGGTGGCCGTACAAAAGCAGTGATAACTTCCCGAATGACCCCACGGCGGCCGGGGACCCGCCGGAGATGATCACCGGCTTCAACATCGAGTTCTACACCGACGTGCCGGCCAACGTCGATGCCATTCCCTGGAGCCATCCGGGTGAGCTGCTCTACGAGGAGTTCATCGACATCGCGCTGGTGGCCGAGACGTACTTCGGCACCGTGACCCACACGGGCGGGGCCCAGGAGAACGTGTGGCAGTACAACTGCGTCCTGCCGATCCCGTTCGAGCAGGACCCCTGGGCCGACCCGGTCGACGTCGACGACGACGGCACCGCCGACGGCACAATCTACTGGATCAAGATCCAGGCCGTCCACGACCACCCGGATTTCCAGTGGGGCTGGCACGAGGCGGACTCACTCTGGCACGACAACGCCGTCCAGTACTGGCCTCCTGACGAGATCACCCCGTATTGGGATCTCCGGGAGAACAAGGATATGGCGTTCGAGCTGAGCGTCATTCCCGAGCCGTCGCTGCTGCTCGTTGCGGCGGTGGGGCTGCTTGCCTTGCTCAGGCGCCGGCGCCGCTAGCTTGCTGCAGCGAAGGGGATTCCTTACTTTCTCATGGCCCTCTCCATAAGGAGAGGGTTCTTTTTGCCCACCTCACCCTAACGCTGTGCGAGTGATGCGGCTGCGCCGCGGATCGACTCCGCCGTCGGCTCGGCGACGGCAACGTGCGGCCCGCGCGGCGCCCACACCTGCGGGTCGGTCGAGACGAACACCGCCACCGTCGGAGCGCCGACCGCCGCAGCGATGTACGAGATCCCCGAGTCGTGCCCCACAAACAGCGTACACTCGGCGAGTGCGCCCGCCAGCACGGCCAGCTCAGGCGTCTCGACGACGGGCAACGGCATCCCGAGCTGCTCAACCAGGCGTGCGACAGCGCCCTCGTCCGCCTCGCCCCCGACGAGGAACACGGCCGCATCCTCGAGCGCTTCGGCCAGCCACTGACAGACCTCGGCGAGGACCCCGGTCGGCGTGTTCTTCCCAAGAGAGCCGCTGCCGGGATGGACGACGACGAGGGCCTGGTCATGTTTCAGGCCATGCTCGTCGAGCAGAGCGCGTGCTTCCCGGCGCTTGCGTGCTTCGACCTCAATGACGGGAAGGATGTGGGCCGACTCCTCAGGACTCGGCGCCGACAGCCCGGCGAGCCGCACCTGGTCGAAAAAGAAGTCAATCACGTGGTGCGTGTTCGAGACCGGCACCGGGTCGAGGCAAATCGCGCGCTCGCCGACCAGCTCGCGGAGGCGCTCGGCGGGCGTCGTGGTCGAGCCGAGGAACGACACGACCAGATCGTAACTGCCGACGAAGTTCCTGATCGCCTCGTCTCCGACGGGCGTCTCTCGGTACAGCGGCAGGAAGACGGCGCTGTCAATCTCGCGCCACTGCGACACGAGCCCGTACGCCAACGGCGCCACGCGCGCGTGACACGCCAGGTCGATGATCGCACCCGCCCCAGCGAGCCGCAGCCACTGAAGCACGGGCAACGTCACGACGAAGTCGCCGATCGCCCCACCCCGCAGCACGAGAACCCGCGACGGCCGTGCCTCTGCTTCTTTCGGTCCCATGCGACGAGTCTATGCCCGGAACCGCCGCAGTCACCCCTTTTCTTCGCCGGCTTGCGCGTGCCGCCCGCCGACGTTCCTGCTCCGCGCCTTCGACGGGCTTGAATGTGGCCGGGCTCTCAGCTATCCTGTTGGTTCAGACCTGAAGACGATGGCATGGCGAAAAACGGGCGTGGCTGAGCGGGTTGTCATAACGGGTGCGACGGGGTTTCTCGGGCGCGAAGTGCTGCGTCGGCTCGTCGAGCGGCTGCCGGAGGCGCGGTTCGCCCTGCTCGTGCGCGAGCGCGAGGGCGAGTCGGCTCAAAGCCGCGTGGAGGCGCTCGTGGCGGCGCTCTTTCCACCGGCGCAACGTGACGGTGTCCTCGATCGCATCGACGTGCATGCAGCCGACCTGACGGCCGAGCGCTTCGGGCTGACGGAGCACGTCTACGCGTCGCTGGCCGACGGCGCAACGCACGTGATCCACTCGGCGGCCACGGTGCGCTTCGACCATCCGCTCGAGCAGGCCCGCCGGATCAACGTCGGCGGCACGAGGAAGGTGCTGGCCCTCGTCGAGAACGCGCAGCGCGGTGGATCGTTGAGGGGCTTCACGTACATCGGCACCGCGTTCGTCGCCGGCACGCGCACGGGCCTCGCGCGGGAGGACGAGCTCGACGTCGGCCAGGCCTTCCGCAACACGTACGAACGGACCAAGTGCGAGGCCGAGAAGCTGGTGCGCGCCCACATGGACGACGTGCCGACCGTGATCGCCCGGCCAAGCATCATCGTCGGCGATTCGCACACCGGCATCACAACGAGCTTCAAGACCATTTACTGGCCGCTCAAGGTCTACGCGAAGCACCGCTGGCGCACGGTGCCGGGTTACTCCGATGCCGTGGTCGACATTGTGCCCGTCGATTTCGTCGCCGACGCCGTCGTGCACCTCGCGCTCGACGAGAAAGCGATCGGTCGGTGCACGCACCTGTGCGCGGGCCCCGAGGGGAGCGCAGCAATCCGCCAGATCGGCACGTTCGCCTCCGAGTTCTTCGGCATTGCGCCGCCGCGGTTCTTCGACCCCGGGTTTTTCCTCGCCGTGCTGCGCCCCATCCTCTACGCAACCGTCTGGGGCACGCGCCGGCGCGTGCTCCGCAACGGTCGGCTCTATCTGCCGTACTTCCGTATGCAAACCGCTTACGACACGACGCACGCGCGCGCCCTGCTCGGGCCGGCAGGCATCCGCGCGCCGAACGTGACTGAGTACCTCGAGAAGCTGTTCCGCTACTGCCTCGACTCGGACTGGGGGAAGCGACCCGTGACCCTGACGCCGGAGGCGGCCTGAGCATGCTCGAACGACTCCGCCTCGCACGTAACAAGCGGCTGACGCTCGCGACGCTGCCCGACGAGCTGCTGCCGATCCTGGGCGACCGCGAGGTGAGCTACCACGACGACCTCGTCGGCCTGGACGGCCGGCCCGAGCCGATGCAGCGCTACCGCGACCTGTACCGCGAGATCAACGCAATCGCCCGGTTCCTCGTCGAGGAGGTTGGGCTGCGCAGGGGCGATCTGGTCGCGATCTACAAGACGAACGACGTCCGCTACTTCCGCTACTTCCTCGGCGCGATCCGTGCCGGCGGCATCGTCGTGCCGCTCAACCCGATGCTCCAGCGTGCCGAGGTGGCGAAGCTGCTCGCACACTGCGGCGCGACGGTGCTCGTGACCGACACGGCGCTGTTCACCGAAAAGATCGGCTCGCGCGACGCGCTGCCCATCGAGCGCTGGGTTCAAGCCGACCACGGCACGCCGCGCCTGAGCGGCTTCAGCCGCGTCTCGCCCGACTACCTCGACGCCGGACCGGTGACGCCCGCCCCGCTCAGTCCGCGCGACACGGTGGCCATCTTCCACACCTCGGGCACGACGGGTTTCCCGAAGGGCGCGATGCTCTCGAGCCGGGCGCTCCTCGGCGGCCTGGCGATCGCGGCCATGTACTCGCCGTTCGTCAGCCGGCGCGACCTGGCGCTCATCGCCCTGCCCTGGGCCCATATCATGACGATCAGCACGGTGCTATACGGCCTCGTGGCCGGCGTGCGCGGGCGGTTCATGACCCGCTTCGACGCCGAGCGCGCGATCGCGGCGATCGATCACTACAAGGTGAGCGTCCTCATCGGCGTGCCGACGATGCTCACCAGGCTGCTCGACGCGAACCCGCCCCGCAACAAGCTCGAGAGCATCCGGATCTGGATCTGCTCGAGCGATTACCTGCCGGTCGAGGCCCGGCGCCGGCTGCGCCGCTACGGGGGCCTCTTCAGGCTCTTCGGTCGCCCGTTCGGCCGGCCGCTCTTGATGAACGCGTACGGCATGGTCGAGCTCGGCGGCATGGCGCTTTTCGGCATCGACGCGCCGTTCCTGCCGGGCCGCGCCAGGCTGTGCATGCCCGTGCCGCCGTATCGCGTGCGCATCCAGGACAGCCGCGGCCGAGCCGTTCGCTGGGGCCGCGTCGGCGAGTGCCTCATCAAGGGGCCCGGCGTCACACAGGGATACTGGAAAGACACGGAGGCGACGCGGGCGACGCTCACGCCCAACGGGTGGCTGCGCACGGGCGACCTCGCGCGCCGGATGCCGGCCGGGCTCGTCGAGTTCGTCGGCCGGACCAAAGACGTCATCAAGTGCGGCGGCTACTCGGTTTTCGCACGCGAGGTCGAGGAGGCGGTCGCCGAGCACCCGGCCGTCGGCCGCGTCGTCGTCGTCGGCGTCCCGCATCCGGACAAGGGGGAAGTGCCGATCGGCATCGTCGAGCTGCTCAACAGCCTGCAGGGCGCAGAGGACGACGTGCTCGATTGGTGCCGCCAGCGCATCGCGCCATACAAAGCCCCGCGCAGAATCCACATCATCCCCAAAGGCGAGATGCCGCAAGGGGTCACCCAAAAAGCGCTCAAGCGCGTCCTGCGCCAGCGTTACGCCCACGACTTCATCGAGCACGGGGAGGTGGCATCATGACGAACGGAGCGACTGCTGGGGCAACTGCGACGCGGAGGTGATCCCGGCCAAGAAGATGCGGATCCCCGGCTGAGGGCCGAACGCTCCCTCGGTTGGCTCATGCGGCGCGGGAAGAGCTTGCTGCGGCTTCGCCAAGCACCTCGTTGAGCAGGCTGATCTCGATCTCGGTCAAGCCCGCGATACGGCACACCGTAAGCCACGACGTGCTCTTGGCACGCGGCAACTCGTTGATGATCCGCAGCAGGTTGAACTGCCGCTCGCGCCGTAGGATCCGGTCGAAATCCGGCACCGCGCGCATCACGGCGCCCGTCCGGGTCTTTGGCGACAGCTTCAGAGTTGTCATCGCTTCAGGTCCTTCTCGCCACCGCATGGCGCCTTCCCGCCACCGCATGGCGTCCGATCTTGGGATCGCGTCTCTCGTTCATTGTAAACGCGAACCGAGGCGAGGAGTTCCACGGGCCGTGCATGCCCGGGCGGCGAAAAAAATCGGCGGCCGCGCGGGGGCCGGGATGGCGAGTCGAGTTCAGCCGGTCGGCTGTCCCTCGAGCAGCTTGAGGAATGTGCTCCGCAGCTCTCCCAGGACGAGCACCTCGACGTTGTAGTGGGTGATCATCTCGCCTTCCTTGTCGGGCTTGTAGCCCTCCGAGATCGGCGTGACGCCGAACACCCGCAGCGCTTTGTTCTCCAGATACCGGGCGAGCTTGTCGGGCGCGACTTTCTCCATGACGATCTTCATGCCATCCTCCTCCTGACAGCCGACAAGGGACAATCATACCTCCGCCTATCGTACCCCCTGGCCGGCACGCGCGCAACTCCTTGGCCACCGTGTGGGTGAAAGCGATGCGAGCCCAGGCAAGTCTGCGTGTGCGTGTGGTGAACGCATGACCCGATCCGCTTCTCGTTTTGCGAGGGTGCAGGAGCCCTGGTCTATCAGAACCAGGCCAGGGCGAGAGCTGCAGTCCCCCTTTTCTGCTTGACAAGGCCACTCGCGGCTCGCTAAGGTGGAAACGGCCTGAGCCAGGCATTGATCGTGCTTCCTGTGCAGGCGCTGGATTCCGGAGACTGATTCACACCGTAGGCTCCCATCCCTGCCCCGGATCCAGGCCGCGCAGACGGGGTGTCGGCTCAAGGCGCATCCGGGCATGTGCATGCAATCCAAGGCAAACGTTGGCAAGACCTGAGACTATCGCGGAGGGTCCGGGGGCATTAACTGGGCTTTGAGCCCGGGAGACTGGGCCCGGCGGTTCACGGTTGACTCAGTAGCGATTTCACGCCGCGAGTTCGGCGGTTGGGGTTCCGCTGCAGCGCACGTCGAGCAGCGGGCCGACGCAGGACTCGACGGGAAGCTGGCCGCACAAGCAGCAGGAGGAGGGGTCAGCTTCCCAGCCTGAGCTGGTGATGCGCCCGAGGGTTCGGGGCTGTGCAGATGGCGGCGCGTTATCTCGCGGCCGGATGCATGGCTGCCGCGGCGAGGACACTCAGGAAAGGGTGAGAGACGCATGGATAGACCGACCTCCTCAGAAAGCGCTCGTATTCGAGCTGTCTTCATAGGCAACTTCCTTCCCCGCAAGTGCGGGATCGCCACCTTCACGAGTGATCTGTACAACGCGGTTGCCCGCCACCTCCCAGCCGAGAATCTCGGCGTCGTCGCCATGAACAACACCGCTGAGGGGTACGACTACCCCGACACGGTAACGTTCGAGATCCAGCAGGACTGCGTGGACGATTACCGCCGCGCGTGCCGCGCGATCAATGGCTCCGATGCCGACGTCGTCTGTCTGCAGCACGAGTTCGGCATCTTCGGCGGCGAGGCCGGCGGCCTCCTGAGCGAGCTGCTGGCCGAGGTGCGCAAGCCGGTCGTGACCACGCTCCACACCGTGCTCGAACAGCCGACGCCGGCCTACCGCCGCTCGATGCTCGACCTGATCCGGTGGTCGGACCGGCTGATCGTCATGAGCGAGCGGGCACTCAGGATCTTGCGCGACGTCTACAGCGTGCCGCCGTCGCAGATGGCGCTGATCCACCACGGCACGCCCGACGTGCCGTTCAGCGATCCCGACGTGCACAAGGCCCAGTTCGGCGTCGCCGGCCGCCCGGTGATCCTGACCTTCGGCCTGCTCAGCCCGAACAAGGGGATCGAGAACGCACTCGTGGCGCTCCCGCCGGTGGTCGAGCGGTTTCCCCAACTCGCGTACATCGTGCTCGGCGCCACGCACCCGGAGGTGCGCCGCCACTCGGGCGAGGGCTACCGCATGTACCTCGAGCAGAAGGTGCGCGACCTGGGCCTCGAGTCGAACGTGATCTTCCACGACCGGTTCGTCGAGTTCGACGAGCTCCTCCAGTTCCTGTCGGCGGCCGACATCTACCTGACCCCGTACCTGAACCGCGAGCAGATCGCGAGCGGCACGCTCGCCTACGCGGTCGCGATGGGCAAAGCGATCATCTCGACGCCGTACTGGTACGCCGAGGAGCTGCTTGCGGACGGCCGGGGCGTGCTCGTCGACTTCGGCGACACCTACGGGCTGACCCACGCGATCCGGCGCCTGCTTGGCGACAAGGAGCTGCGCGACCAGCTTCGCGCGAAGACCTACGCCTTCGGCCGCCGGATGGTCTGGCGCGAAGTCGGCCACCGCTACGTAGCCGAGTTCGAGCAAGTGCTCGAGGAGCGGCGCACCCTCGTGCTGGCGCACGCTACCGAGACGATTCTGACGGGCCAGCCACAACTGCCCAAGGTGAACCTGAACCACTTGCTGGCACTCACCGACGAGAACGGCGTCATCCAGCACGCTCGCGGCGGCACGCCGGACCTTCGCCACGGCTACAGCACCGACGACGTGGGCCGCGCGCTCGTCGCCCTCTGCCGTGCCCAGGACTACCACACCGACGAGTTGGGCGAGCTGGTGAGCGGCTACCTCGGCTTCCTCGAGCGCGTGCAGACCGCCGACGGCTTCTTCCACAACTTCATGGATGCGAGCGGGCGGTTTCTCGACGAGCGCGGCAGCGAGGACACCTTCGGGCGCGCGCTCTGGGGACTCGGGGCCGTGCTCCGCCACGGAGAGAACGGCGAGCTCCGCGCCCGGGCCGCGCACATCCTCGAGCGGGCCGCGCCGCATCTGGACGGCCTCACGTCCCCGCGCGCCATGGCCTACGCGATCTGTGGGCTCGCCGAGATCCTGCACCGGTTCGAGAACGCCCACGTGCTGCGCCACCATCTCGAGCGGCTGGCCGCCAGCCTCGTCGAGCTCTACGCCGTCAACCGCGACGGCCGGTGGCACTGGTTCGAGGACATCGTCGCCTACGGCAACGCGATCCTATGCCAGGCGCTGCTGTCGGCCTACAGCCTGACCGACGACGAGGGCGCGCTCGAATGCGGGCTCGAGAGCCTCGACTTCCTGATCCGCAGCCAGTGGAACAAGGGCTGCTTCGATTTCGTCGGCAACGAGGGCTGGTGGGTCAAAGGCGGCACGCGGGCGATCTTCGGCCAGCAGCCGATCGAGGCCGGGTACCTCACCGTCGCCTGCGCCACGGCCTACGAGATCACAGGCAAGGAACGCTACCTGACGCGCGCGCAGCACTGCTTCGACTGGTTCTTCGGGCGCAACCGGCTGGGCGCGGTGCTCTACGATAGCCGGACCGGCGCCGTCGCCGACGGCCTCGACCCCGCAGGGGCGAGTCGGAACAGAGGCGCCGAATCGGCCATTGCCTTCTTGCTGGCACTGCTGTCATTGACTAGACTGAGCCTGGAAGAACCAGAGAAAGTGTCAGCGTAGGAAACCGCACCATGGCAGCAGACGCGACAGCGCCAGGGGGCAGTGTGCCTTCGGGAACGCCGTTTTCGCACAACGGCCACGACCCCATCGTGATGATCTCGAGTTACCCACCCCGGCTATGCGGGATCGCCACCTTCTGCGAGGAGGCGCGCGAGTTCGTCCAGGAAGCCAACCCCGATCGCGACGTTCGTGTCATCAGCCACACCGACGGCAGCGGTGACGGCGTCATCCCCATCATGCGTATCGACAGGCCGGATTGGTGGAAGCCGGTCGCGGCGGAGATCGCACGGCTCAAGCCGTACGCCGTCCACATCCAGCACGAGTACGGCTTGTACGAGTACTACGACGACCGCGGCGTCGGCGACGGCAATGAGGGTTTCCTCAACATGCTCGAGGCGATCGGCGATTTCCCGATCGTCGTGGAGCCGCACACCGTGCACGGGCGGCTCGACGAGCACGAGGCGAACTTCGTCTACAAGCTGTGCCAGCGCGCCGACGTGGTGCTGTTCAAGTGCCATTACCAGAAATGGCGCCTGCCCTGGACGTTCGCCGGCCGCGGGTGGCCGGTGCCGACCAACGTCATGGTCATTCCCCACGGCGCCCGCAGCGACAAGCGCTGGGGCCTGCACGAGGTGCCCTCGCTGCGCGCCGAGCTCGGCCTCGACAAGGTGTCGACGCTGTCGGGCCGGATCGTCGGCATGGTCGGCTGGATCCAGTCGAACAAGCGCTGGGACATCCTGCTCTCGATGTGGGAGGAGATCCACGACGAGATCCTCAAGCGGACCGGCGAGGAATGGGACCTGCTCGCCGCCGGCATGATGCGCGACCCCCACCACAAACACGACTACGAGACCTGGAAGGCGCAGGCGCTGACTCTCGAGCAGAAGGGGATCGCCCACTACTACGAGTTCGAGCCGCGCGGCGACATCTACTACAAGATGATGGCCGTGTGCGACTTCGTCGTGCTCCCGAGCGTCGACGAGACGCAGTCGGGCACGCTGGCCCGAATCATCTCGCTCAATAAGCCGTACGTGACCACGGCGCCGATGGAGGGGCTGACGGCCCAGACGCTGGAGTCCGGCGGCGGGCTGCTGTTCACGACCAGGGAGATGTTGCGCGACCACGTCATCGACCTCGCCTGCAACGAGCAGCTCCGAATGGAGCTCGGCGAGAACCTGAAGCGCTATCTCGAGCACGTCGTGAACTGGGACATCGTCAGCCAGCAGTACAGCGCCGCCTACGAGTTTGCCCGAGCCGCGACGAGGGCCGGCGAGAAGCCGATATTCCCGGCCGAGTTCTGAGGGGCGCCCGCCCTAGTTCTTCGTCGCTTCGACGCTGGCGGGGTCGCCGGTCTCGCTGTCGGTAAAGGTGCCGGTCATGGACCGGCCGTTGGCCGAGATGACGGCGAAGAAGTCGGTCGCGTCGATCGTGAAACGGTTGCCCGCCACGTCGCCCGTGAAGCGTCCGAGGCGGGTGTTGATCCCCTCGACCTCGCCGTTGGCGTCCATCGTCATCGTGAAGTTGAAGTCGCCCTCGGCATCCGCCGTCGTGAACGTGCCCGTCCACGAGCCGGTGATGTCCACGGCGGGTGCCTCGTCAGTCGTGATGTCGTCGGTCTCATCGGTGTTGCAGCCGCCGACGAAGCAGAACGGGGCCAGAGCCACCACCAGCAGTGCCATCCACGGGAATCTCAACTTCATCTGAAGCGCCCTCTTGCAGGTACTTTGCCTTGCCGATCGGCGACAGAACGCCTTCCTGCCCAATTATACGCCCTGACGGGCCTCTTGTTCACTCATATGGTTGTTCGCCCGGCCTCCTCACCCACTCTGACCAGGCACAAGGCGCATGCGGGCCACGAGAATCGGCGGGATCTCGGGCATGTTCTCGGTGCCAAGCGACCGGCCGTCACCCCGGCCGGGCTCGAAGCCCGGCTCGAGCAGTCCGTCCACGACGAAGCCGCTCTTGAAACCTGCCGCGAACAGCACCGACAGAGGTCGATGGAAGTAGTGGTGTGGCTCCGGCTGCCCCACGATGCCCTCGCCCAGCGTGCTGCACGGGGTAAGGTACTTGAGGACCGTCACGCCGCCGCGCCGCCGTATCCGGCCCTGGCTGTCCTCGTCCATCTCGATGAACATGCGCCGTTCGGCCGTCTCGAAGCACGGATGCATCACGGAGAAGACGAACCACCCGCCCGGCTTGAGCAGTTGCGCCAGCGCCTGAAACAACGGGGCGATGTCGGCGACGTCCATGAGCGCCATTGTCGCCACGGCGCCGTCGAATCTCTTTGGGCCGAAAGCGAGGAGCTGCGCCTCGTTCGTCGCGTCGCCGACGTGGTATTCGATGTTTGTCACGTCGGCCGGCGTGCGCTGCTTGGCGCGCTCAATGAAGCGCTCACTGAAGTCGAAGGCCACCACGTGCGCGCCCATCCCGGCCATGCGGCGCGCGAAGCGTCCGGCGCCGCAGGCAACGTCGAGGACCGTCGTGCCCGGCTCGATCTTCACCAACTGCTCCTGCGCCGGCTCGATCAGCTCGACCTGGTAGGCGTTCCCGTCGCCGATCCGGTCGTCCCACCACTCGGCGTTGCGGTCCCAGATCCGGCGTGACTCGCTATTGAGGGCCGGGTTATCGCCGGTTTCCTCGTCGGCCGTCATGGGACACTCCGTTCTTGCCAAGCACTCGATGAATACGGGCCAACGCGTGGTCGCGCTAGATCTCGATGAGCGTCGAGCGCGGGCTGGCGCCGGTGAGCAGCGCGTACTCGCCCGGCGCGGTGATCTCGATGTCGTCCTCGATCCGCACGCCGCCGAAGCCGGGGATGTAGATACCGGGCTCGATGGTGTTGACCGCGCCCACCACGTTGTGGAACGCGCCGCCGAAGAGGCCGAGGCCGTGGCCGACCGAGTGGATGAACGGCCCGTAGCCATCCGTCTTGAACAGAGCGTCCACGGCCTTGTTGATCGCGCGGACGCCCTTCTTCTTCTCGACGAGCCCGAAGCTGAGCTGCGACGCCTTCCACACTTCGTTGTAGACCGCCCTCTGCTCGGCCGAGGCCTTTCCAAAGACGAACGTGCGCGTGATGTCGGAGCCCACGCCGTTGACCACACACCCGAAGTCAACCATGACGAAGTCGCCCTTCTTCAGGCGCCGCTTGCCCGTCACCACGTGCGGGTGCGAGGTGTGCGCGCCGAAGCTGACCATGCCGTGGCCGACGGCGGCCTGCCCGGCCATGTGGAACATGATCTCGCCGTGCAGGTCGATCTCGGTCATCCCGTCGGCGCACATCGCCGGCACGGCCTTGGCCGCGCGGGCGGCAATTCGGCACGAGCGGCGCTGGTCGGCCAGCTCGACCTCGTCGCGCGTGCGCTGCACGCGGTCGACGTGCTCGCCGATGTCAACGAGCTTCCGCCCGCGAAGCACCTTCTTCATGTGCAAGAGAACGCCGGTCCACACCGAGTCGAACCGGACGCCGACCTTCTTGGCGCCGCCGAGCGCGTCGCGGATGGCCTGAGGCTGCTTGATCCTTTCCGAGAGGACGACGACGGGCCAGGGCGTCTGCGCGCACGCCTCGGCGAACATCGGGTGCGCGATCATCGTCACGCCCTTCTTCGCGGCGACCGCCATCCCCTCGAGCGTGCCCGTCAGCCACCGAAGCAACTGCGGGTCGCCCTGCAACAAGACGGCGTCGGCCACGCCGCTGAGCCTCCGGAACAGCCGGGCGAGCCGTGCCTTATGGATACCACGAGTCATTGAGCGCCTCCCATGCCGTCTACGTGCCGGCACAGTCAACCACACCAGACGCCTGATTGCAACAGGGTGCGGCGAGAGCAGCGAACATTTCCCTTGCGTCGCGGAGCCGTCTGGCCATAGCGTACGTGCGTCTCAGATCCCCTACCGCGGAAAACGAGAACCAGGAAGGCGAATCCAGCATGCTCAGGATCACGTTCTTCGAGCCGCGCGCTGTAGGCATCCACGTCTACACGAAGTTCAAGATGCCCCGGATGGGCCTGCCGACGATGGCGACCCGGGCCCGCGAGCTCGGCCACACGGTGCGCGTCTATATCGAGGACGTCGGCAAGGTGGACTTCCACGCTGCGTGCGACGCGGACCTCGTCTGTGTCTCCACCATCACCACCACGGCGCCGAGAGCGTACGCGTTCGCCGACAAGTTCCGCCAGCGCGGCCTGCCCGTCCTGATGGGCGGCCCGCACCCGACGGCCCGGCCGGAAGAAGCACTCGAGCACGCCGACTGGGTCCTGCGCGGCGAGGCGGATGACACGTTCTTCGAGTTCCTGGAGAAGTTCGAGAAGGGCCACGAGCTCACGAGCATTGCCGGCCTCTCGTACCGGGCCGAGCTCGGCTGCGTACACAACCCGCGGCAGACTGAGCTGGTCGATCTCGACACGCTGCCGATCCCGGACCTCACGCTCATCGAGGGCTGGCAGCGGATGCGCATCCTGCCGGTGATGACCTCGCGCGGCTGCCCGTACAACTGCTCGTTCTGCTCGGTTACCAAGATGTTCGGCCGCCGCTACCGGTTCCGCAGCCCGGACAAGATCGTCGACGAGCTCGAGCAGGCCATGGCGCTCAAGCGGTGGTTCTTCACCTTCTTCGTCGACGACAACTTCATCGCCAACCCCCGGCGCGCCAAGGAGCTCATGCGGCTCATGATCGAGCGCAAGGTCACGCCCCGCTGGTCGGCCCAGGTGCGCGTCGAGGCCGCCAACGACGATGAGATGCTCGACCTGATGCGGCGCTCGAACTGCAAGTTCGTCTACGTCGGACTCGAATCCATCAACCCCGAGACGCTCAAGCTCTACAACAAGCACCAGACCCTCGAGGACATCGAGCGCTGCATCCGCAAGCTGCACGCCCACAAGATCCGCATCCACGGCATGTTCATCTTTGGCGCCGACACCGATACGGTCCGCACCTTGCGCGACACGGGCCGCTTCGCGCGGCGCATGCAGATCGACACGGTGCAGTTCATGATCCTCTGCCCGCTGCCCGACACGGAGACACAGCGCCAGCTCGAGAGCGAGGGACGAATCCTCGTGCGCGATTGGAGCCTCTACGACGCGCAGCACGTCGTGTTCAAGCCGAAGAACATGTCGCCGCTCCAGCTCCATCTGGAAACCTGGAACGCGCTCGCGCGCTTCTACTCACCGCGCGAGATCGTCAAGCGCTACCTGCGCTTCGACTTTTTCGGCGGTTTCCTGCGAGCCTACGGGAACCGGGTCAATAAGGAATGGCTGCGCTTCAACGCCGAATTCTACCGGATCCTCGAGCAGGCAAACTGCGTCGAACTACTGAAGAACCTGTCGCCCAAGCCGGTGGTCGTCGAGGCGGACTGACAGGCCGCCTGGCCCCGAGCGGCAGCGACCGGATGACCGGTTCCCGAGCAACCACCATGCCGGTGAGGCGATCATGAAGGCGCTGCGGGCTGCGTGTCTTGTCGTTGTCTGTGCCATCACCCCGTCGGTCGCCGTCTGCGTCGAGGAGGCCGACGGCGCCTCGCTCCGAGAGCTTCTCGACCAGGCCGCCGTCGAGAAAAAGCAGGGGCATTACACGAACGCCGCCGACCTGTACGACCGGGCGATCGCCGCCGACCCGAAAGACCCGCTGCCGCACCTCGAGCTGATCAACCTGCTCGCGCAAGTCGCCGGCAACGAAAAGCGGTGCCGCCGCGCCATCCAGGATGCGCTCGACGCCGACGTGTTCACGGACACGCAGTGGGCGACGGTCATCGAGATCTGTACCGAGTGGGGCTTCGAGGGCGAGGCGGCCGACGTCTACCGTATGCTTCTCAAGAAGCACCCGGAGAACGCCGACTACCCGGCCAAGATCCTCGAGCTGCGGCTGGCGAGCGACGCCGAACCCGACGAGGTGCGCGCCGAGCTCACGACGCTGCTGGGCGACGAGCTCAAGCCCGATCTCGCCCTCCGCATGGCCCAACTGTGCGAGGCGTACCTCCGGTTCGACGAAGCGGCCTGGCTCTATGAGCGAATCCTCGAAGCCGACGATGCACACCTCGATGCCCGGCTGCGGCTCGCGCGCGTCCACCTCCGGTGGGGCAAGCTCGACGAGGCCGAGCGGCACGCGCAGCGCAACGTCGAGCTCGACTGCGAGCACGTCGAGTCCCGCCTCCTGCTCGCGGACGTGAGGCTGCGCCGCGGCGGCTACGAGGAGGCGCTCGAGTCGTTCCGCACGATCGGCAAGGAGGAGGGTGGGCACTTCGGCGCCTACCTTGGCGAGGCGCGCGCTGCATTCGCCGTCGGCGAGTACGAGCACGCCACGTCCGCCTGCCTCAAGGCACTGCGGCTCGAACGCGACTCGGCCGACGCACACGCGCTGCTCGGCGAGCTCTATTGCTACACGGGCCGCTACGCGAAGGCCGCGGCCGAATACGCCCGCGCGCTCGAGGTCGACCCGACGCACGTCGAGGCCATGATGGGCGCCGCCCGCGCGCTCGCCGACAGCGGCAAGAGCGAGGAAGCCGAACAAGCATTCTACCGCCTCTACGACATCTACGAATCGGCCGCCACGGAACGCGATCTCACCGCACGCGTCCTGACGCACGTCGGGGTCGCGTGCCGCTCCACGGATAACCCGAAGGACGCCCTCTACTGCTTCGTCAAGGCGACCGAGAAGGACGCCACCTACATCCCGGCGCGCCTGTGGCTCGGCCAGCTCTTCCTCGAGCGCCACCAGCCGAGCGACGCCGCCAAGGAGTTCGCCGAGATCCTCGCGATCAACCCGCGGCACACGGGCGCGCTCGTCGGGCTGGCCGAGATCGCCCTCGAGCGGTCGCAGTTCAGCGACGTGCAGCGCCAGTGCGAGGCCGCGCTCGCCGTGAATCCGCGCCACGTCGAGACGCTCGACCTCATCGCCCGGATGCGCATCCTCGACGAGCAATACGCCGCCGCCAAGGACGCGCTCGACAAGTCGCTCGGCGTGAATCCCAACTCGCTCGAGTCGCTCTCGCACCTCGCCTCGTACTACGACCAGCTCGGCGAGACGAGCGCCTTCGAGCGCACGATGAAGCAGGTGCTCGCCATCAACCCGAAGTGCGCGCGCGCCTACGAGATCGTCGCCGCCGCCTGCGAGTACCGCCGCCAGAATGAGGACGCGCTCGCCCTGCTCCGCAAGGCGATCGAGCTCGACGAGAAATACGCCCCGGCCTGGACGAATCTCGGGGTGATTCTCATGCGCGAGGGGCGCGAGGCCGAGGCCGAGGACGCGCTCAACACCGCCTTCAAGCTCGACAGCTACAACCACCGGACGCTCAACTTCAGCAAGGTGCTCAAGGAGATCCGGCAGGGCTACGTGGTGCGCGAGACCGACCACTTCATCATGAAGTGGCACGGCGACAAGGACTTCGTGCTCGACCACTTCCTGCCCGACATCTGCGAGCAGGTCTACGACGAGGTGTGCACGCACTTCGGCTTCGAGCCGCCCAACAAAACGCTCATCGAGGTGTTCCCGACGCACGACCGGTTCGCCGCGCGCATCGCGGGCGTGCCGTTCATCGCGACGGTCGGCGCGTGCTTCGGCAAGGTGTTCGCCATGGACTCGCCCCGCAAAGGCGGGTTCGACTGGCGCCGCGTCTTCGAGCACGAATTCACGCACGTCGTCACGCTCCAGCAGACGAAGATGCGAATCCCGTTCTGGTTCACCGAGGGGCTCGCCGTGTGCTGGGAGAAGGGCCCGCGGCCCATGGACTGGGACCGCATGACGGTGCGCGCGGCCGTGCTCGACGAGGTCGTCCCGCTCGACGAGCTGAGCAGTTGGTTCACACGCCCCCGGACGATGAACCAGAAGCAGTGGGCCTACGCGCAAGCGGCGCTCACGACCGAGTATCTCTACAAGGAATTCGGCCGCGACGCGATCGTCGCGATGCTCAAGTTGTATCGCGACGGCAAGCGCACGGCCGAGGTGATCGAGGCGGTCTGCGGCATGCCGCAGGCCGAGCTCGAACGCCGCGTCAAGACCTTCATCGTCGGCAAGGGCCACGCGCTCGGCGCGTCGCCGCTGTTCATTCTCGACGACGCCGAGCGGCTCAAGGCCCGCGTCGACGCGTCGCCGGGCGACGCCGAGGCCCACGCGCGCTACGCCCAGGCACTGACCCAGAGACTCGCCGGCGCCGCGGCTCCCGACGCGTCGAGGCTCGCCGGCGAAGCGCGCACGCACGCCGAGAAGGCCATCGAGCTCGGCACCTCGATGCCCGAGCCGCACACGGCGCTCGCCTACCTCGAGCTCGTCGCCGGCAACGCCGACAAGGCGAGCCGCCACTGCGAGGCCGCGCTCGCGCTCGACGCCGACGACTTCGCGGGCCACGCCTACCTCGGCGACGTCGCGGCCGCGGCCGAGCGGTTCGACGAAGCGGTCGAGCACTACACAGCCGCCCTGCGCATCTACCCGGGGCACGCGCAGATCAGCCACAAGCTCGCGGCCATCTACGAGAAGCGAGGCGAGCGTGACAAAGCGATCGCCGAGCTCGAGCACGTCATCAGCGTCGAGCACCACCCATACGCCGCACTCCGCAAGCTCGCCGCCCTCTACGAAGAGAAGAACGACTGGAAGAACATCGTCCGAGTCCTCGAGCGCGCGCTCGAGTTCAATCTCTACGACCCGTACGTGTACGAGCTGCTGGCACGCGCGTACGCGGCGCGTGATGAGGACAAGCTCGCCGAACAGACGCGCACGATCGGCGCCGACGTCGCCTACCTCGCCGCCACGAGCACGCACAAGAAGGCCGAGGTGCACGCGTACCTGCGGCTCGCGCTCGCCATGGACCCGAAGCACGAGAAGGCTCTCAAGTTCGCCGAGGAGATCGGCGGCCTGGACGAGGAGCCCGCGGGCAACGACGCCCCGCCCGAAGGCAGCGGCCAAGGGCCGGCCGAAGGCAGCGGCGAAGAGCCTACGCCCAAGGGTGATACCGCCGAGGACCCGGGCCGTCCGTAGCGCCCCCCGAATTGCCTTGCGGCCCGTCGAAGCGCTGTGCTAATAGGCAGCCGCACGCGTGACAAGCAGTGGAGGCGCCCACCATGATCCAGGAAAGCCTGCTCGATACCCTGCTGCTCGACGAGGGCGGCTCGATCGTCCTGCTCATTATGGACGGCCTCGGCGACACGGCCACCGCCGAGACAGGCTGGCGCACGCCGCTCGAGGCGGCCGCGA
>CAZCQN010000058.1:0-5548 GCA_964500825.1 uncultured Verrucomicrobiota bacterium
GCCTCGACGAGCTGGGGGAAGGCGGCGCCGTCGGTCTCGATGGCGAGGAAGGGCAGGTTGCCGATGCGGCCGTGTCCGGCGCTCAGCCGTGTGATGAGCTCGCCGGTGTGGTTGGTCTCGGGCAGGCGGTCGGCGTGCATGGTTTCGCTCAGGATCGCCTCGGCGACGCGCGACGGCATGCAGCCGAACGGGCCGATCGAGATGACGCCGACGACGGTGTGCAGGATCTCGCGCACGGCGCTGCCGACGGTGAGCACGGACTCGCCGAGGAACCGCGGGTTCATCAGGCGGCTGCCGGCGTCCATGGTGCGGTCGATGTCGACGAGCTCGGGGCGGTAGAGGCCGCTGCGCGCGAGGAGGCGCTTGGTGCGGCGCTCGACGCGGTGCTGCATGATCGGGCGGATGAGCAGGCGGAGTCGGTCCTGCAGCGTCTGGCGCTCTTTCGAGAGCCGGTGTCGGTAGATGTAGTCGACGTAGTAGAGGAACTCGCTGATCGGCGAGGTGCGCGTGATGAGGCCCTTGCGGGCAAGGCGGTCGGTGAGATGCTGGCACGAGAACTCGTCGTGGCGAACGAAGATCTCGCCGGTGAGCAGCACGGCGGGCGTTTCCTCGAGCGGCTGGGTCAGCGGGATGGCGGCGAGGCGTGCGGCCGCTTCGGTGATCGCCTCGTCGACGCGGATGCCGTTGTCGCGCGCGAGCGCGGCGAGGATGATGCACCACGCCTCGTCGAAGACGGCGAGGCCGCCGGCCGTGTCGTCGGCGAGGACCTGGACGGCCGAGTGAATCTCGTTCATGGCGTCGGCGACGGTGACGGCCTGCCACGCGCGGTAGGTGAACGTTGGGCCGAGGCCCGCGTAGCCGTTCGCGTCGCCGAGTGGGACGACGCAGAGGTTGGGGATTCGGCGCTGCTCGATGAGGCGCTTGATGAAGACGTTGTACTGGCCGAAGCGGCACGGGCCGGTCGATTCCGGCATGAAGTAGACGAGGACGTCGCCGCTGCGTCGGTTCTCGTCAAGATGCTTGAGCAGGCTGCCGACGGTGAGCTGGAGCGGTAGGCACTCCTTGCAGTTGGTGGCGCCACGGCCGAGCTTGAGCGTGTCGGCATTGGCCGGCGGCAGTGGGGTCGCGCGGACGCCGAGGCTGCGAATCGTGGCGGCGAGCGCCTGCGTGCCGAGCGCGCCCATCGACGGCACGAGGACGTGGACGCGCGGATCGCGGCCGTCGAGGCGTTCGCCTGACGAGGTGCGCACGACGAGCCGGTTGTTTTCGGTCGTGGCGCGGGCCGCGACGAACGGGCTCGGCAGGACGCGGCGCTTCCTACCGCGTTGGAGCTGGCGGTAGCGGGCGACGACGTCGAGGAACGCCTCGATGCGCGTGTTGAGGCCGGCGTCGGCGGTGTGGTTGTCGAGCTCGAGCGTGAGTGACGGCTTGCCGGCCATGATGTCGCGGAAGAACGTGAGGAGGAACGAGTCGGGCCCACACGAGAAGTTCGTGATGAACGTGCCGAAGAGCTGCTGGTGGCGCGCGACTGCCTTGGCGACCTTCAGGTTGAGGCGGCCCATGGCCCAGTACATCGAGTCGGCGCAATCCTCGTCGAGGAAGGCGAGGAAGTCGAACGGCACGATGCGCACGCCGCGCGAGGCGAACTTGTGGGGGATGCCCATGTTCGCTTCGGCGGCGAAGGCGTTGTAGGGGCGGCCGAACAACACGACGGCGAGGGCGTCGGGCTTGGCCTCGAGCTCGTCGAGGACGCGGCGGCCGATCGCGTCCATCTCGCGCTGGCAGGCGTCCATCGCGTCGCAGGCGGCGTCGAATGCGTCGAGCGCGCGGCGGCGGCTTGCACCGAGTTGCTCACCAAGCTGGGCGAAGACCTTGCGCTGGGAGCGGAACCCGTCGGCGAAGCTGAGCGTGGGCGAGAGGAGGCGCGGCGCATCGCCGTTCAGGCCGAACGCGGTCTTCAAGTAGTACGGCTCGCTCTGGGCGAAGGGGCAGAGCTTCTTGTATGGCGCGTCGTCGGCGACGTGTGCTTCGACGACGAGCGGCATGAAAATGACGTCGGGCTGCTTCCTGAGGAGATCGTCGAACATGCCGTGCGCGAGCTCGGCAGGGTAGCAGAACGCGGCGCCTCGGCGCTCGCAGCCTTCCTCGCGCGGGATGCTCGGCACGACGACGCGAAAGCCCAGGTTCGCGAAGAAGTGCGAGTAGAGGGGGAAGAGCGTGTGTGTGAGGAATGAGCGGTTGATGCCGACGGTCCTCGCGCCGTTCGTCGAGGGAGAGTGCGCGGCGTGCTTTTCGAAGACGAGTCGATCGTGCTCGGCGACGAGGTCAAGGGCGGCGGCGTCGTGGCGGACGTTGAGGCGGAGGTTGGAGTACTTGTTGCACGCGCCGCCGAACAGGTACGTCTCGCCCTCGATGACGATTCGGTTGATCTGGCAGCGGCGGTCGCATTTCTCGACGCCGCCTCGGCAGGTGAACGGCTTCTTGTACGTTACGTCGCGTGCGGCGAGGCGGCGCAGGTCGAAGCGTGTCTCGTCGAGGAGGCCGGTGCGCCGGCGGTTCTTCACTTCGAGCGCGACGCCGAACGCGCCCATGAGGCCGGGGTCGGGCGGCACGACGATGGGCTTGCCGACGAGCGCGGCCATCGCGACCGGCACGGCGCGGTTGTAGCAGACGCCGCCCTGCATGAAGATCTTCCGGCCGACGGGCCGGCTGCCCTTGACGCGGTTGGCGTAGTTCATGCAGATCGAGTAGATGAGGCCGGCGACGATGTCGTCGCGGTCGATGCCTTCGTGCGCGGCGTTCTTGATGTCGCTCGAGATAAACGCGGCGCACTGGTCGTTGAAGTTCGGCGGGTGGCCGGCGGCGAGTGCGATGCCGGCGATCTCGGTCACGTCGAGGCCAAGCGATTCCTTCGCGGCTTCCTCGATGAACGAGCCGGTGCCGGCCGAGCACGCTTCGTTCATGGCGTAGTCGGACGGGACGCCGCCGGTGAGGTAGGTGTACTTCGCGTCCTGGCCGCCGATCTCGAAGATCGTGTCGACGCTCGCGTCGAAGTGCGCGGCGGCGGTCGCGTGGGCGATGATCTCGTTGATGATCGCGTCGGTGAGCGCGTGGAGGCCGGCAATCTGGCGGCCCGAGCCGGTGACGCCGAGGCCGACGATGTCGACGGGTACACTGAGATCGTCGGCAAGGGCGGCGTAGCACTTGCGCGAGGCGCCGACGGGGTCGCCGTTTGTGCGCAGGTAGACGGAGGCGACGATCGCGTCGTCGTCGGTGCGGAGCAGAACGGCCTTGGTCGTCGTCGAGCCGACGTCGAGGCCGATGATGCACTCGTCGCCGGCGTGCGCGGTGCCGCGAACGGACGGCTTGAACGTGACCATCCCTTCGGCTTCGGTCAGGGGCCGGTGGAAGTCGAACGCCGACTTGCCCTTGATGAAGAGCTCGTCGAGGTTCTTTGGGGGGATCGTCTCGTTGTCGAGCGCCCAGAGCGCGGCGCCGAGGGCCTCGAAGTAGGGCGCCTCGTCGGGGATGATGATGCCGGGGCGTTCGGCGCGCAGGAAGTCCATGACGACGGTGTTCTGGGCGACGCCGCCGACGACGATGACGGGGCCATCGGGCACTTTTACCAGCAGCTCGCTGATCTTCTTGGCCATCATGCGCGCGAGGCCGGCGACGACGCGGGCCTTCGGCTCGCCGCGGTTCAGGGCGTGGGTGCAGTCGCTCTTGCAGAAGACCGAGCAGCGCCCGCTGATCTTGTGCGGCTCGCTGCCGCGGGCGAGCTCGACGGCGTCGTCGAGGCCGAGGTTCATGCGGCGGATCTGCTGGAGGAAGAACTCGCCGGTGCCGGAGGCGCACTTGTTGCCGGTATGGACGCCGGAGACCGTGCCTGTCTCGTCGAGGACGTAGACCATGAACGTCTCGCCGCCGGCGCTGACAAGCGCGCTGATGAGGTCGCCGTTGGGTAGCACTCGTCCGTCCCGGACGTACGCGAGGGCGATCTCGTCGGCTTCGCACTCGGTGATCGACGAGAGCCGGGTGAAGTGGCGGAACTTGCGGCCGGTGGCGGCGACGCGGTCGTAGCGGGTCAGGTCGAGTTTCTTGAGGGCCTCGACGAGGGCGCGGCGCGGGTTGCCCTCGTGCGGCACGATGGCGAGCGGGCGGACTTCGGCCCTGGCCTCGCCGCCATCCCGAGATGCCTCGACGAGGCTGAGGGTCGTCGCACCAAGACAGATTCCCAGCGTCCTCACGGGTGTCCTTGTTCGAGAAGTGGTGGAACTTGCCTCAACCCTGGACAGCAGTATGCGCGTCCGCTGGGTGAAGGTCAACGGGAGAGCGAGGCAAACGGTCCTGGGGGAAGAGGGTGCATCATGGGTGGAGATGGTGGCTGAAGCCGGCTGTCGAGAAGGCGCGCCTTCGGCGCGTTTGCTGAAGCAGGCTGGTTGGGTGTGCGTGCTGTGTGCGACCACTGGCTGAAGGGCCTGTTGAAGAAGGTACTCTATGTAAGCCCTTCGGGCTATGTGCCGGTGTTTCGTTTCCTCTCAACCCAGGGCGTTGCCCTGGGCTATCCTATGAAGCCCCTTCGGGGCATGCGCTGAAAGCCCCCCGCCGCTTCTTCAACAGGTCCTGAAGCTGGTGGCAACCCGCCTCCGCTGACGCTTCGGCGGGCGAGCCGGCTGAAGCCGGCTGACTCAGGAGGCAGGTTGGTCTGCCCGGTGGCGTCCAGAGCTGTGTGTGATTGGGCTGGGGTCGGTGTGGTAGACCGCGTATGAACGGGGTGCTAGACTCCGGGTCGATGCTCGGTGATTGGGGGAGGACGGCGCAGGTGAGCTTGTCTCGACTGGCACCCGGCGGTGGCGACGACCCCGCGCTTGGGACGTACAGGCCGCCCCGCCTGTATAGGCTGGTTGGCTACGCAACCCCTGTCGGTGGCATCCTCATGCTCGTGTTGACCTTGGGGCCGTTCGGCTTCCTGTCCCGGGTGGCGGTGCCCTTTATCGTAGCGTTTGTTGCGGGAGTTCTTAATAGCGGTTTCTACTACCTTTGGGTTGCGACCCAGCGCGTTGTGCTCTCGCGGGACGGTATCGAACACTGGGCCCTTGGCACGACGAAGTTCATCCGCTACGACGAGATTGTCTCGATCCGGCGCCGCGACCCGATGCCGTTTGACTTGCTCGGCACGACTGCCTTCACCAGATTGGGTGATGCGCGCGGGACACGCATCCTGCTGACCGGCTTCGTGTCGCAGTATGGGATCATCACGCAGTACCTCGACTCGAGAATCGGCGACCGCAAGCTGAAGTGGTGCCCGTGGACGGGCATCGAGTATCTCAAATGGGGCACCGCAGGCGTGATGGTTGTCTGCTTCGTCGTGATGTTGCTCTTCAAGGGTCTGTGGCGTTAGGGCAGTACGTGCTCTTGTCGGCGTTCAGCATCTCGTTGTGTCGTGTGACCGCGGGCGGTAGACTGCACGCATGAGTCTGCTCAAGCGGGATCCGGAGGATCATCAGCACTGGATGGGGGAGGCGCTGCGGGAGGCGGCGACGGCGGC
>CAZCQN010000058.1:5648-17250 GCA_964500825.1 uncultured Verrucomicrobiota bacterium
TTTCACGGATGACACGGATTGGCCGGCGGCCGTTGGCCGCCGAGGTTCGGAGAATGTGTGTTGATCTGTGTGATCTGCGGCTTCCGGGCCTTGCTTCTTCCCGCGACTGGCCTTTGGCATGGAATGTGTGCTTCTGGGAAGGCGCGGCGGACTGCGTTCGGGCGGTGGCGTGAACCATCGGGGGTCTGGCGCGCGTTTCGGAAGTTGAAAAGCAACTGGCGAGAGGCGGATGAGAAGCGTCAGGGTATTCGCGCCCGCCACGATCGGCAATATCGGCCCCGGGTTCGACGTGCTCGGCTTGGCGATCACGTCGCTGGGCGACTATGTGGATGCCAATGAGGCGGCGAGCGGCGTGCGCATCCTCGAGATGACGGGGTTCAACGGCGGGATTCCGCTGGAGGCGGACAAGAACACGGCGGCGATCGCTGCGCAGCGGGTGCTCGACTTGCTCCACGTGGGTGCGGGCGTCGAGCTCACGATCCATAAGACGGTGCCGACGGCGGCGGGCCTCGGCTCGAGCGCGGCGAGCGCGGCGGCGGGCGCGTTCGCGGTCAACGAGCTGTATGGCGGCGGGCTGACGCCGACGGATCTCATTTTCCCGGCGACGGTTGCCGAGGCGGCGGTGAGCGGCGACTTCTTCGCGGACAACACGGCGCCGGCGTTGCTGGGGGGCGCGACGCTGACGCGGTGCCGCGAGCCGCTCGACGTGATCAAGCTCGGGTCGATCCGCGACCTGGTGATCGTGATCGTGACGCCCGACTTCCAAATCACGACGAAGCACGCGCGCGAGATCCTGCCCGAGCAGATTCCGCTCAAGGCGTTCGTGGAGAACATGGCGAACTCGTGCCTGATGGTTGCCGCGTTCACCAAGGGCGACCTGAGCCTTCTGGGGCGGTGTATCAACGACGTGGTCATCGAGCCGGTGCGCGCGAAGCTGATCCCGGGGTTCTACGACGTGAAGCACGCCGCACTCGAGGCGAGTGCGTACGGGTGCTCGATCAGCGGCGCGGGGCCGTCGGTGTTCGCGATCACGGACACCGTGGGCAAGGCCGATTACATCGGCCGGGCGATGAAGGCGGCGTTCGGCGAGCGCGGCACTGACTCGACGGTGTACATCGCCAAGGCTGAGGAGGAAGGTGCGAAGGTCGTCCGAGATGAGGTCGCATTTCCGGTGCATCGAGTGCGGGGCCACGTATCGTCTGGATGACGCGCGATACGTGTGCGACTGCGGCGAGCTGCTCGAGGTTGTCACGGATCTGGCGTCGTTCGGGCGCTCGGCCGAGAAGTGGCAGGCCCGGTGGGAGCACCGGCGCCACGAGGTAGCCTTCCTGCGGTACAAGGACGTGCTGCTCCCCGATCTGCCCGACGAGCGCGTGGTGACGCTCAACGAGGGCGATACCCCCCTGTGCGAGGCCGACGAGCGGGTGCGCGCCTACTGCGGCGTCGGGACGCTCTGGCTCAAGCATGAGGGGCTGAACCCGACGCTGAGCTTCAAGGACCGGGGCATGGTGGCCGGGGTCTCGTGGGCCGCGCACGTCGGGGCGGCGCGCGTGATCTGCGCCTCGACGGGCGACACGTCGGCGTCGATGGCGGCGTATGCGGCCCGGGCGGGAATCCCAGCCGCCGTGCTTCTGCCGCGCGGGAAGGTGTCGGACGAGCAGCTCTCGCAGGCGATTTCTTTCGGCGCGCGCGTGCTGGAGGTCGAGACGGATTTCGATGGGTGCATGCGCATCGTCCAAGATCTCGCGCGCCGCGCGAGTGTGTATCTGCTCAACTCGATGAACAGCGTCCGGATCGAGGGGCAGAAGGCGATCGGGATCGAGACGCTGCACCAGCTCGGCTGGCGCGTGCCCGACTACTTCGTCGTGCCGGTGGGGAACGCGGGGAATATCTCGGCGCTCGGCAAGGGGCTGCGCGAGCTCAAGGAGCTCGGCCTGATCGACCGGCTGCCTCGGCTGGTGGGTGCGCAGTCCGAGCGGGCGAATCCGCTGTACCGGAGCTTTGTGAATGACTTCGCGCCGCTCGAGCCGGTCGAGGCGCAGACGACGGTGGCGAGCGCGATGCAGATCGGCAGGCCGGTCAGCTTCAAGAAGGCGGTGCGCGAGCTGAAGGCGAGCGACGGGCTCGTCGAGCAGGTGAGCGAGGCCGAGATCATGGACGCGCGCGCGGTCGTCGACCAGAGCGGGATCGCCATCTGCCCGAACTCGGCGACGGCGGTGGCCGCGGTGCGGAAGCTGGCGGTGGCGGGCGCGATCGAACGGGACGCGCGCGTGGTGGTGATGTTGACGGGGCACGGGGCGAAGTTCTCCGAGAGTGCGCGCCGATACCACGCCGACCCGACGGCGACGTACGCGAACAGGCCGACGGTCGTCGAGGCCGATGTCGAGGCTGTGGCGCGCGCGCTTGACTTTGACTGAACCACTGGGGGCACGGGGGACACGGGGAACAGGACAGGAGAGCAGGAGAGCAGGTGAAGGATGGCGTTGCTTGCTTGCTCGCCTGATCACCTGCTCTCGTGATCAACTGCTGATTCGCCGAATTGGCGGTTAAGGGGCGTTTCTCGTCGAGACGTTGGCATCAATCGCCCCTGAAGGGGCTCGGGCGTTGTCGGTGGCGTCTCGTCCCACGCGCTTGCGCGCGAGGCTACTCCCAAGCGCCCCTGACGGGGCTTGCTCTTGTCTCCCCAACCTTCGAGTCGGCTCTTGTCCGCCGATCGGTGATTCAGTGTTGCTTGACCCCTGCGGGGGGCTGCGTCTATTCTAGGGTGCCGCGTCGCGGAACACCGCGACACCTTCGGAGAGGTGCAGGCCTCTCCTGCGGAGAGGTGCCAGAGTGGTCGAACGGGGCGGTCTCGAAAACCGTTGACCTGGCAACAGGTCCGTGGGTTCGAATCCCACCCTCTCCGCCACTGAGCTTCCGTGAACGCCTGCCTGAAGCCTTTCCTGGAACCGGGGTCTGTCTCGGCGTGTTGGACAGAGTACGGGTCGGCACGCGACTTGTAGAAGGTGAACGTCGTTCGGCGGCCGGAGGTTGGCTTGTTGCGTAAGTGGCTTGTGACGAGCTGGTTGTCTAAGGCGTCGGTTGACGCCTGGGGCTGTACGAGGCGCGGGAAAACGCGCGAGGCGGGGCATCTTGCCCCGTTGAGGTTCGCTGGTGGCCAGGTGCGGCCTGGCCAATGGGGAGAGTGCACTTCTTGACATCCGGTCGGTTTTCCTGCTTCTGATGCGTGTTGCAGGTAGGCTTGAAGGGAATCACGGGTCAGCACCGAGCCGACCGGGACCACACTAGCTGAGGTCGTGCATGAGCCAGGATTCGGACACTGCGATCAAGACGATCTGCAAGCACTACGGGAATGACGCCGGGCGCATGATGGACATCGTGCTTGCGGTGCAGGAGAAGTTCGGGTGCGTGTCGAGCGCGGCGATGGACATGATCGCGCGCGCGGTGGGCACGAAGCGCGTGGAGGTCGAGAGCGTCGTATCGTTCTATGCCTTCCTGTCGACGGAGCAGAAGGGGAAGGTGGTCATCCGGCTGTGCCACGACGTGATCGACTGCATGCGCGGGTGCGACCGGGTGGCGGAGGCGTTCCGCGAGGAGCTCGGCATCGACGTGGGTGACACGACGCCGGACGGGCTGATCACGCTCGAGTACGCGCCGTGCATCGGGATGTGCGATCAGGCGCCGGCGGCGCTCGTGAACGAGACGGTGGTGACGCACCTGTCGAGCGACGCGGCGCGCGAGATCGTGCGCAAGCTACGGCAGCGGCTGGCGCCGCACCAGCTCGTCGAGCACCTGGGCGACGGCAACAACGCGCACCCGCTCGTGCAGTCGATGGTGGTGAACAACATCCGCAAGGCCGGGCCGGTGGTGCTTGCGGAGCTCACGCCGGGTCAGGCGCTGGCGAAGGCGCTGGCGATGACGCCGGCCGAGGTGATCCGCGACGTCAAGACGGCGCGGCTGCGCGGCCGGGGCGGCGCGGGGTTTCCGACGGGGCTCAAGTGGGAGTTTACGCGGAAGGCGGCCGGCGAGCAGCGCTACGTGCTGTGCAATGCCGACGAGGGGGAGCCGGGCACGTTCAAGGATCGGGTGATCCTGACCGAGTATCCGGACGCGGTGTTCGAGGGGATGACGATCTGCGGTTACGCGGTCGGCGCCGACACGGGCATCCTGTATCTGCGCGGTGAGTACGCGTATCTGAGGGCGTTCCTCGAGGACGTGCTGGCGTTGCGGCGCGATCGCGGCCTGCTCGGCCAGGATGTGTGCGGCACCCAGGGCTTCAGCTTCGAGATCCGCATCCAGATGGGCGCGGGCGCGTATATCTGCGGCGAGGAGACGGCGCTGATCAGCTCGTGCGAGGGGCTGCGCGGCGATCCGAAGAACCGGCCGCCGTTCCCGGCGCAGCAGGGCTACCTGGGTGGGCCGACGGTGGTCAATAACGTCGAGACGTTGTGCTGCGTGGCGCGGATTCTCGAGAAGGGGCCGGGCTGGTTCGCCGAGTTCGGCACGAAGGGAACTCCGGGCACGAAGCTGCTGAGCATCTCGGGCGATTGCCGGAGCCCGGGCGTTTACGAGCTGCCGTTCGGCGTGACGTTGAAGGAAGTGCTCAAGCTCGCCGGGGCGACTGACGCGGCGGCCGTGCAGGTGGGCGGCCCGAGCGGGCAGATGGTTGGGCGGGAGCAGTTCGAGCGGACGATCTGCTTCGACGACCTGGCGACGGGCGGTTCGATCATGGTGTTCGGCCCCGAGCGCAACGTGCTCGAGGTGGCCAAGAGCTTCATGGACTTCTTTGTCGAGGAGAGCTGCGGCTACTGTACGCCATGCCGGGTGGGCAACGTGCTGCTTCGCGAGCGGCTCGAGCAGATTCTGGCCGGCCGCGGCGAGCCGGGCGACCTGGACTACCTGCGCGAGCTCGGCGAGACGATTCGGGCGACGAGCCGGTGCGGGCTGGGTCAGACGTCGCCGAACCCGATTCTGAGCACGCTGCAGAATTTCCGGCCTGCGTACGAGGCGCTGGTGCGGGAGGAGAAGAAGGGATACCGGTCGACGTTCGACCTGGCTGCGGCGCTCGAGGAGTCGGAAGCGATTACGGGGCGGAAGTCGGCGCATTCTCACGACTAGGGCATGAGTTTGTGACTGAGATGACGTGTTTCCGTTGTGGGTTAGGACCGACAGATGTCGCCCCCTGCGGGGGCTTGGGGTCTTGTCGTGACCGTTCTCCACGGGCTGACGGGCCTGTTGAAAAAGGCGCTTTATGTAAGCCCTTTGGGCTATGCGGTGACGTCTTGTTCCCTGCTGACCCAGGGCGTTGCCCTGGGCTGTGCTATGAAGCCCCTTCGGGGCAACAAGCAAGCGCCCGACATGGTACTTGTTCAACAGGCCCTGACGCGCGTGGCTACAGGATGTCGCCCGCCGAAACGGCGGGTTCGCCCGCTGCGCGGGCTCGGATCGCTTGGGTTCTTCATGGGCTAAGGGCCGCTGCGCGGGCTTGGATCGCGCGGCTGGGGTCTTGTCGTGACCGTTTCTAGGGAGCAGGGATGAGCGAGACGATTACGTTTACGATCGACGGCGTGGAGGTGCAGGGCCGGCCGGGGCAGACGATCATCCAGGCGGCCGACGAGGCGGGGATCTACATCCCGCGGCTTTGTTATCACAAGGATCTCGTGCCGTACGGGGCGTGCCGGGTCTGCACGGTGCTCGTGAACGGGCGGCCGCAGGCGGCGTGCACGCAGCCGATCGCGCCGGACATGGTGGTGGACAACAGCAGCGAGAAGGTGATGGCGTACCGGCGCGCGATCATCGAGATGCTGTTCGTCGAGGGGAACCACTTCTGCATGTTCTGCGAGAAGAGCGGCAACTGCGAGCTGCAGGCGTTGGCGTACCGGTTCGGCATGATGGCGCCGCGCTACCCGTACCTGTTTCCGAAGCGGGAGGTCGAGGCGTCGCATCCGGACATCTTCATCGATCACCATCGGTGCATCCTGTGTGCGCGGTGCGTGCGGGCGTCGCGCGACGTGGACGGCAAGAACGTGTTCGGGTTCGCGGGACGCGGCTCGGACAAGAAGATCATCTTCAACGCCGAGGCGAAGCTGTCGGACACTGACGTTGCGGCGACGGACAAGGCGCTGGACGTTTGCCCGGTCGGCGCGCTGATGCGCAAGCACGTCGGCTACGCGGTACCGATCGGCCAGCGCGAGTACGATCACGAGCCGATCGGGTCGAAGATTGAAGCTGCGGGCGCGGCTCAGAACACCGCGTCAGCGAAGGACGCTGCGAAGAGCAAGTGAGGACGACGAGAATGGCGAAGCCGAAGATCGCGACCACATCGCTTGCCGGCTGTTTTGGCTGCCACATGTCGCTGCTCGACATTGACGAGCGGATCCTCGATCTCATCGAGATCGTGGACTTCGACAAGTCGCCGATCAACGACATCAAGACATTCACGGGGCGGTGCCGGATCGGGCTTGTTGAGGGCGGCTGCGCGAACGAGGAGAACGTCGAGGTGCTGCGGGCGTTCCGCGAGCACTGCGACATCCTGATCGCGCTGGGCGAGTGCGCGATCATGGGCGACATCCCGGCGATGCGGAACCTGGTGCCGCTGCGGGAATGTCTCGACGAGGCGTACGTGAACGGGCCGTCGGTGTACAACCCGAGCGGCGCGGTGCCGAACGACGAGGAGATTCCGCTGCTGCTCGACAAGGTGTACCCGATCAACGAGGTGGTGAAGATCGATTACTTCCTGCCCGGGTGCCCCCCGAGCGCGGACACGATTTGGCAGGCGCTCGTGGCGCTGTTGAAGGATAAGCCTCTCGACCTGCCGTACGAGCTGATCAAGTACGACTGAGCATGAGCCGGAGGAGAATGGTGGCGGAGACCAGCGGCCTGAAACGCATCGCGATCGACCCGGTGACGCGCGTCGAGGGGCACGGGAAGGTGACGATCCTCGTCGACGCGGAGAACCAGGTCAAGCAGGCGCGGCTGCACATCGTCGAGTTTCGCGGGTTCGAGCGGTTCATCCAGGGGCGGTTCTACTGGGAAGTTCCCGTGATCGTTCAGCGCTTGTGCGGCATCTGCCCGGTGAGCCACCACCTGGCGGGCGCGAAGGCGATGGACGTGATCGTGGGCGCAGACAAACTGACGCCGACGGCCGAGAAAGTGCGCCGGCTGATGCATTACGGGCAGATCCTGGAGTCGCACGCGCTCCACTTCTTCCATCTGTGCTCGCCCGACTTGCTGTTCGGGTTCGATGCCGACCCGACGGTGCGGAACGTGATCGGCGTGGCGGCCAAGCACCCGGACCTGGCGAAGCAGGGCATCCTGCTGCGCAAGTTCGGCCAGGAAGTCATCAAGGCGACGGCGGGCAAGAAGATCCACGGCACGGGCGCGATCCCGGGCGGGATGAACAAGAACCTGTCGATCGAGGAGCGCGACGCCCTGTTGGCGGACATCGAGCAGATCGACGCGTGGGGCCTGAACGCGCTCAAGGTGGCGAAGGACTACACGGTCGAACACCTCGAAGAGCTGGCGCCGTTCGGCTCGTTCGAGTCGAACCATTTGTCGCTCGTGCGCGCCGACGGGGCGATGGACCTGTACGACGGCAAGCTGCGCGCGATCGATGCGACGGGCGGGACGATCTTCGACCAGGTGGCGCCGGCCGATTATCTCGACTATATCGCCGAGGAGGTGCGGCCGTGGTCGTACATGAAGTTCCCGTTCATCAAGTCGCTCGGGCCGGAGACCGGCTGGTACCGCGTCGGGCCGCTGGCGCGCGTGAATGCGTGCGACTTCATCGACACGCCGAAGGCCGAGGCGGCGCGCAAGGAGTTCATGGCCGTCACGGACGGCAAGCCGAACAACATCACGATGGCGTATCATTGGGCGCGGATGATCGAGGTCGTGCACGCGATCGAGAAGATCGGCGAGCTGCTGCACGACGCCGACCTTCAGGGCACGGACCTCGTCGTGCGGGGCGAGCGGCGCGGCGAGGCGGTCGGGCTGCTCGAGGCGCCGCGTGGGACGTTGTTCCACCACTACAAGGTGGACGAGAACGACCAGGTGACGATGGCGAATCTGATCGTCTCGACGACGAATAACAACGAGCCGATGAACCGGGCCGTGCAGCGCGTGGCCGAGGATTACCTGTCGGGCAAGCCGGAGATCACGGAAGGGCTGCTCAATCGCGTCGAGGTGGTGATCCGGGCGTACGATCCGTGCCTGTCGTGCGCGACGCACGCGCTCGGCCAGATGCCGCTCGTGGTCGAGCTGCGCGGCGGCGACGGCGCGCTGCTCGACCGGCGGGTGAAGGACTAGGCGATGGGCGAGGCGGGGCGCACGGTTGTCGTGATCGGGTACGGCAATCCGGGCCGTCTCGACGACGGGCTCGGGCCGGCGTTTGCGGCGGCGTTCGAGAAGCTCGGCTTGCCGGGCGTGACGGTCGAGTCGGCCTACCAGCTTGCGGTCGAGGATGCGCGCACGCTGGCGGATCACGACGTGGTCGTGTTCGTCGACGCGAGCCTGACGGCGCCGGAGCCGTTCTCGTTCGAGCGGGTCGAGCCGAACCCGGGTGGGAGTTTCAGCAGCCACATCGTCGAGCCCGGCGGGGTGGTCGCGCTCGCGCAGCAGTTGTACAAGGCGACGACGGAGGCGTACGCGCTCGGCATCCGCGGGCACGTGTTTGACGAGTTCGGCGAGACGATTTCGGAGAAGGCGCAGGCGAATATGGCGGCGGCGCTCGCATTCCTTGAACGTGTCGTGCGCGAGGGCTCGTTCGGCGAGGCAGCCACGGGGTATAATGAGGAGTCGGCTTCGAACGCCACATCTTCTGATGGGGACAGGTGATGCAAGAGGGCAAGTACGTAATCCTGTGCATTGACGATGATCAGGATATTCTCGAGTCGCTGCGGCTGGTGCTCGAGGCAAACGGCTACATCATGGTTGGGGCGACGACGGCGGAGGCAGGGCTCCGGGTGTGCAAGGAATCGAACCCGGACCTGATGATCGTCGACCTGATGATGGAGGAGGTCGACTCGGGCACGAGCTTTGTGAGGGATCTCAAGGCGGCCGGGAGCACGGCGCCGATCTACATGCTGAGCTCGGTCGGCGACAGCTTCCACATGAGCACGGACTACGCCGAGCTCGGCCTGAGCGGCGTGTTCCAGAAGCCGATCGACCCCGATACGCTCCTGGCGGTCCTGCGGCGGAAGCTCAAGTAGGGCGGCGACAGGTTTCACGGATCAGGAGGGAAGCAGGTCCGCGAGCAGTATGATGAGCGAGCGGAAGAAGATCCTTGTTATTGATGACGATCCGGACCTGATCGAGGCGGTGCGATTGCCGCTCGAGGCGAACGGCTACAGCGTCGTGGCGGCGTCGAGCGGGGAGGAAGGGCTCGAGAAGGTGCTGGAGTGCGAGCCGGATCTGATCATCCTCGACATCATGATGTTCACGCCGACCGAGGGTTTCCACGTCGCGTACAAGATCCGGAGCGATGACCCGGATTCGCTGTACGCGAAGTACCGCAACGTGCCGATCCTGATCGTGACGGCCATCCACCAGAAGACGGACCTGCGGTTCCATTTCGAGGGCGACGAGGAGTTTCTGCCGGCCGACGAGTTCATCGAGAAGCCGATCGAGCCGGCGGCGCTGCTGGAGAAGGTTGGCCGGTTTCTTGATGAAGACGGAAAATAGGGACAGGCACCCATTTTCAGAAAAATGGTTGCCTGTCCCTATTTTCCGTTGACGGGCCGGCCCGGCTGCGGTATAGGGAACGCGATTCGAGGCAGAGGGACCTGACGAATGGTGCGCGTGGGATACATGACCGAGCTTGCCGGTGCGTGTGCATCGTTCTACGGTGAGACGTATCCCTTCGGCTTTACGAGCTGGAGGCGCGCGGGTCCCTAGGCTGCGGGATAAAGGAAGTCAAGGCCTCAGGACCCGTCGTCCTGGGGCCTTTTTCGCGTTGAGGAGAGAGCGACGATGATTCGGGGTGAGAAGGTGCGGCTTCGAGCGTTCGACGAGGGCGACGTCGAGCTGATGTGGCGCTGGGCCAATGATTGGGAGATGGGCCGGTGGATGATCAACCGGTATCCGTCTCCGAGGTCGGCCGAGCGCGAGGACATCAGGGAGATGATGAAACTGGAGCCCAACCACAAAGTGTTCGCCATTGAGACGCACGAGGGCGATCTGATCGGGGGGTGCGATCTGACCCACATCTCGTGGGAGGACCGACGCGCGCAGCTCGGCATCGCGATCGGCGACAAGGCGCGTTGGGGTCAGGGCTACGGCACGGACGCGACACGGACGTTGGTGCGCTTCGCGTTTGAGGAGATGAACTTCAACCGGATTCAGTTGTTCGTGTATGCGGACAACGCACGGGCCATCCGGTGTTACGAGAAGATCGGCTTCCTCCACGAGGGCGTGCTGCGCCGCAACGTCTACCGCGACGGCGAGTACGTCGACGCCGTTGCGATGTCGATCCTGCGCGATGAGTTCATGCGAGCATCGAATGCCCAGCAAGGAAAGGTGTGAGTCATGATTACGGGCGAGAAGGTGCGCTTGCGGGCGCTCCAAGAAGAGGACGCCGAGGATTGCTGGCGCTGGTTCAACAACTGGGAGATGGTGCGGAACCTCAACCGGCGTTATCCGATCTCGCGGGTCGCTGAGCGGGAGATCATCGAGAAGATAATGAAGCCGCGGGCGGACGACAAGACGTTCGCGATCGAGACACTCGACGGCGGTCTGTATCTGGGTGGTGTGGGGCTGCACCAGATCTCGTGGGAGGATCGGCGGGCGCTGTTCGGCATCTTTATCGGCGAGAAGCGGTACTGGGGCAAGGGGTACGGCACGGACGCGACGCGTGCGATTGTGCGATTCGGGTTCGAGCAGATGAATCTCAATCGCATCGAGCTGCAGGTGTTTGCTGACAATGAGCGCGGGATTCGCTGTTACGAGAAGGTGGGGTTTGTGCGTGAGGCCGTGCAGCGCCAGTACCGCTACCGCGAGGGGCAGTACGTGGATGCGGTGATGATGGCGATTCTGCGGGACGAGTATCTGGCGCGTCGCGACGAGTTCGTGCCGAAGCCGCCAGTCGAGAAGCCGCGTCGGCGATCCGGAAATTAGGGACAGGCACCTATTTCGCGGATATCAGCTAGGGAATAGGTGCCGGAAATTGGTGCCTGTCCCTAATTTCCGGAAGGAGGACTAGGCCATGATCATCGTTATGCAGCATGGGGCGAGCAAGGAGCAGGTCGACCACGTCTTCGAGCGAATCACGTCGATCGGGCTGCGCTACCAGGCCATCTATGGCGAAGAGCGCGTCGTGATCGGTGTGATCGGCGAGGAGGATCTGATCCGCACGTTGCCGATCGACGCGATGCCGGGCGTCGAGCGCAGCTTCCCCATTCTGCACGAGTTTCGGCTGGCCGATCGCGAGTGGCACAAGGAGCCGAGCGAGGTCACCGTCGATGGTGTGGTGTTCGGCGGCACGAAGGTGGTGGTGATTGCGGGGCCGTGCGCGGTCGAGAACGAGGCGATGCTCGTCGAGACGGCCGAGCGCGTGCAGGCGGCGGGCGCGTCGATGCTGCGCGGCGGTGCGTTCAAGCCTCGGACG
>CAZCQN010000059.1:0-17033 GCA_964500825.1 uncultured Verrucomicrobiota bacterium
AAGGGCGGTACTTCGGCCTCGGTGTCGCAAAGGGGAGGGTGGATCGTAAAGCGGCCATCGTGTCCGCGCTGCTGTTCCTCTCGATCGTGGGGATCGAGCTGGTCATCAACAGTCGATGAGGGGGTCGAGCCTCACTCCCACCACTTCAGGTCGCGTTCCTGGCAGGAGGCGAAGTGCCAGTTGTACATGTTGAGCAGCCGCGGCCCGATGAGAGCATTGAGGAAGGCGCGCGTGACCCAGTACACGAGCCAGCGCAAGCGTGAGCACGTCACGGGGCGATCGTAGCAGCCTTTCAGGTCGAAGTGCTTGTAGACGAATCGGTAGATGCGGGCGAGCCGCCCGCGCAAGGGGCCGTAGCGGCGGATGATGCGGAACGCCTCCTCGGCGAACCGGTTGCCGGCGCGGCCGCACTTGTTATCCCACGTGAAGTAGTAGCGCGACAGCACGCGGTCGGTCGTGATGAGCTTGGCGCCGCTGTTGCGCATCCGGATCCACAGGTCCCAGTCGAAGGCCATGTAGTAATCGACGGCGAGCGGGGCCAGTTTCTTGTGCAGGGCGCGCCGCCAGAACGTACTCGGCTGCTCGATCACGTCCTTGACCGTGATCACACTCCACGGATCGACGTCGGGCGTGTAGACAATCGTTGAGCCGTCGGGATAGTGACGCTCGCACGCGCCGTTGACGACGTCGGCCTCGGGGTGCCGGTCGAAAAGCTCGGCCACGTGCTTGAGCGCGCCCGGCAGCAGCTCATCGTCGGCGCAGAGCCAATTGACGATGTCGCCCGTGGCGTGCGCGAAGCCCTTATTGATGCCGTCGGCCTGGCCGTTGTCTTTCTCGCTGATGACCACGTCGAAGCGGTCGCGGTACGTGTCGATGATGGCGCGCGACTCGTCCGTGCTGCCGCCGTCGGCCATAATGAGCTGCAGCTTGGGATAGTCCTGCTCGAGGAGCGACCGGATGCACCGCTCGAGCACGGCGCCCGAGTTGAAGTTGGGTATAACAACGGAGAACGTCAGCACCACTTGAGCGCGCTCCGCTTGTTGTGATGTTGGCGGTAGAGCTCCGTGAGCTCGCCGAGGTCCCATGACCACATGATCAGCCCGGCGATTTGGAAGTGCAGCACGCGCCCGAGGAAACGCCGCAACAAGGCAGCGGTCACACTCAGCGTATTGACGCTTTCCGGCGTGCCGCTCAGTGGCTTGCCCAGGATGCGGTCCAGCAGGATGTACGAGCGGCCCAGGCCGTAAAGCAGCCGCACGAGGTACTTGACGGTGAACCGCGATGCGGGCAGGTAGTGGTGCATCCGGAGCGCCGGCTGGTACGAGCACGAGTAACCGGCCCGATATGCGAGCCGCGCAAGCAGCGAGTCCTCGCAACTGAGCAGCGACCAATTGCCTTTGCGGCCGAGCCTCTGCGCCCCCGGTGAGCGCTCGACGAACTCGACGAAGCGCTCGCCCACCTCCTTGCGCAGCACCATGCCCGACGTGGGCGGCTCCCACGGCCCCCACCTGTCTTCGTTTGAGGTGACCACCTCGCTGCCCCAGTTGCGCACGGCGAGGTAGGGGAGCACGTGCGGGACGACGCAGCGCTTCCACAACGCGACGGGCCGTTCATACACGGCGTCACACCCCCCCGCGAACACGCCGATCTCGGGATGCGCCCGTGCGATGCGCAAGGCGGTCTCGATGTAATCGGATGCGATGTAGTTATCGTCGTCAACAAAGACGATAAGATCGCTGCGCGCCTCGACGATGCCCTTGCAGCGCGAAAACACGTTGCCCTGGCGCGGCTCGCGCGTGAGCCGGATCTCGATCGAACGCCCTTGGCGCAGCCGCGCCTCGTCGAGCGGCGGATCCGAGTTGTTGTCGACAATGACCAGTTCGAACTGATCCTTTGGCAGCGTCTGCGCCTCGATCGAGTCAATAGCCCATTCGAGGATAGAACGGCGCGGGTTGTACGTGACGATGACGACTGAAACCAACGGTGTCATGGCGTTGACTCACGGGTCAGACGCCGAAGCGTTCGGCGTCACGCTCGAACCGTTCGCGGGCCCATTCGTAGAACTCGGTCTCGTGCTTCAGGTTCTTCTCGGCGTACTCGAGGAATTCGTGGTCCTGCCGGATGTCGTAGCCGCCAAGCTTCACGTCGCTCGTCACGTTCTTCTTGACCCACGGCACCTTGGGGAAGTGGAACCCGTAAGCCACTAGCTTCTTGCGGAGCAGCGCCATGCTGCGCTCCATTTCCTCGGTGATGCCGACGAAGAAAAAGCGTCCAACGATCTGCTTGGCGCGCTCGAGGTCGGCCATCCCAGTCAGGAAGAAGACCGGCAGCGTATGGCCCGTGAAGTGCACCGGCAGCGGGTTGCGCAGGTACCACTTCATGATGTCCTCGACGGCCATCTCCTTGATGTTCTCCGGCAGGATCTTGCGCAGCGACGGCACCTGCAGCTCGTAGTTCTTCTTGATGTACTTGACGTACGAGAAGACCGCGTCGTACGGATGCCGGAAGACGGAGCTGTAGAGCGCGAGCCGCCTGCCGAGCAGCGGCGGGAACGACAACCGCGTCACGTGCGAGGTGAAAATGAGCGGCTCAGACGGCTCGTTGACCACGCGGTCGAACACGTCCCAGCGCCCCATCATCGGCTGGTCCTTGTAGAAGTGCACCATCCGGTGCCACGAGTGCTTGCCGAGGAAGTCGTTGACTGACTGCCCGCCCGACTTCTGGATGTGCACGTGCACGAGCAGCGGTGACAGCGCGTCGCGCCGACGGCGGCATAGGTAGAAACGCCGCCGCGGACGCCCGTCAACCAGGTGCGTTCCGCTGTCGGCGGCGCGCCACGTGTAGCAACCGTCGGGGCCGTCCTCGACCGCGTCCGACAGATCGACAACGTCTACGTCGAGCCGTTCGAAGCGTTCCTTGATCCACGCCGGGCTTGGCGCACACCGCGACTCGTCGTCGTTGAGCGGCGCCACGGTCTCCTGTGCCGAATCGACGACAATGGTGTCGATCACGAGCTGCGGCGCGAGCTGCGTCACATATGCCATGAACGGTTCTGGGTCAGCCAGACGGTGCAGCACGTCGAAGGCGACGACGAGATCGTAGCGGTCGCCGACGCGCAGGTTCCACGGTTGCTCAAGGTCGTGGACCCAGCACGTACGACCGGGGAAACGTGCCTTGACGGCCGCATACGCCTCCATGTCGGCCACGCACGAGTGCACCGTTGCGCCGGCGTGCTCGATTGCGCCGGACAGCTCGCCCCCGTCGTCGTCCACCACGAGGACCCTCTTGCCCTCAAGCGTCGAGCAGGCTGTCAAGAGGCGCTCGAACCGGCGATCCGTTGTGGCGGCTCCGAGCCGGGCCGTGCTCTTCCGCCCCCGGGCGGCTGCCGCTTCGATGTCGCCCACGGCGGGCTTCTCGAGCACCATGCCGAACACGGCCCAAGTGAGGCCAAGCGCGTTGGTCTCCGGCGCCAAGGTGGCCCACTTGGAATCGGTGAGCGGCTCGGTCAGCAGGCCGTCGACGCCGCGCACCGTGCGCTCGTCGAAGCCATCGAAGCCGGGAAACAGCGAGCGGTCCGACTCGCCCAGCAACCGCATGCCGGATGCGGCGTCCAACATGGAAGCCACATCGAGGCAAGACACGATGCCGTTGCCTTGCTCAACCAGCGCCGTATCCTTCGAGAGCACATCGAGCGCGCGGTCGTCCAGATCGAAGAAGTACGACATGGTGATGAGCGCGCGGCCGCCGGGCGCCAGGACGCGTTCGATCTCGCGCATGAGACCCAGCCGGTCCTTGCTCGACAGGTGTTCGAGCGTATTGACGCTCACGACGATGTCGACGCCGCCCGACGGCAGCGGCAGAGGCGCGTTGAGGTCCGCCCGAAGAAACGTGCCGCGTGCAAACGACTCGCCTGGATCGACCTTGTCGACCAGCCAGGCGTGACGAACCTTGGTGGCATACTCGGCCATGACGGGGTTCCACCGGCCGGCGCCCAGGTCGAGCAGCACCTTGTCGACGAGACTGTCACCGCCGTTGAGGAGGCGGATAACGCGGAGCTGCGCCATCACCCAGCGGTAAGCCCAGTCCATCGGCTGCGCTTTCGCCCCGAAGAGCTTCGCGTGCTTCTTGGTGCCCCAGACAAGGGCCTGGCCCGTCACCGCTGCCACGCGTGGGTCATCGCGCTTCTCGGGCTGGGGTGTGACGGCCGCCTTGGCCATCTGAAACATCACGCGCGGCAGGTCGCGGATAGCGGCGAGCCGCTCGTCGAGCGTCGCGTCGGCGAACCGCCGTGCCTTGTTGAGCAGTCTCGTGCTTAGATTCCTATGGCCCATGCGCCTCTGTGTTCTTTGGGGTCGTCAGGGATCAGCTCCAGTAGGTAGGCAGACTATACTCGATCCCGATCCGCCGATCAACCAGGCGCCACGGCGCCAACGTGTCCTGAATGCCGACGGGCTCCGTGCTCGTCACTGTTCCGCGCGCGCCACCGCCTCGTTGTCCTGCTCCTGCACCGAGCGCAGGAACTCGTCAACCCACTCGGGTTTTTTGACCACCCGCGTCATCCAGACCAAGCGCATATAGCGCGACGACAGGATGTTCCGCAGGTGCGTGCGCAGCAGACCGAGTTCCTGTCGCGCGTCCTGCAGCGCCTCGCGAAGCGAGCGCTCGTTGAGCCCGTACTGCGGCATCGCGGCGGCGAGCCGTTCGTAGCGCGGCCGCTCCTCGTGCAGGTGCCGCCGGCGCGGCGCGGCGTGCTGCTCGCGGAATCGCGCCTTGAAGTGGTTGTAGAGCCGGTAGTCCTTACGCAGCGATTGCAGCACGAGCCGGCCCACCTCGTCGTTTTCGGTGAGCCACTCGGCGCCCCCGCCCCGTTGCGGCGAGATGTTCTCGCGGCGGTACTCGTCCGTCTCGAGCTCGAACCCGTACGGCGCGAGCCGCTCGCGCAGCAACGCCATGCTTTCGTGCATCTCCTCGACCAGACCGACAAAGAAGAAGCCTTCGAGGACCGAGATGGCGAGCTCGACGTCCACCGGCCCCTGCAGCTTGTTCAGCGCGCTCGTCAGCGCGGCGTGATCACCCAGATGCCGCTGGAGCCCCCGGAGCTCGTCGCGCAGCACGATCTCGGTTACGTACCGGACCGCGTAGTCGCGGTTGAACAGCGTCTCGTCGCTGCTCGTGACGAGCCAGCGGGCGAACTCACGCATCGGCATCGCTTCACCGTCCGGCGGCAGACGGCGCCGGTGCTCGTCGCTCAACGTGGCCCACTCGTTCTTCACGTACTTGATGTACGAGAGTAACTGCGTGGCCGGATCGCGCAGGAAGGTCACGTAGAGCGGAACCCGGCTCCCGAGCAGGGGCGGGAACGAGCGAATGCCGTGCGACGAGATCGATGCGATCGCCGGCTGCGCCAGCAGCAGGCGCGTGATCTCGTCGGGCTCGAGCACGAACGCCGGGTCCCAATCATACATGTTGAAGTGGCGGTCGCCGAAGTTCAGACCGAACAGGCGCCGCACGCTGCATCCAGCGCACTTGAGCATGTGCACATGGACGAGCACGGGCGCAAAGGCCGCCGCCTCGAGATGGCGCTGAATGGCGAACAGCCAGCGCGCCGGCGCCTCGTCATCGTCGAGCGGGGTGACGATATAGTCGAGCTCCTCGAGCAGCCGCCGCATCAGCGCGGCCGTCTCGCGCGTCCCGGCGTCGATGAGCAGGCGGGGCGCCACCTGCCGTGCGAACCGCACAAAGGGCGCCCAGTCCTCGACGTGGTCAAGCAGCCCGGGGGCGATGACGAGGTCAAAGCGCTCACGCGGCATGCCCGACCACGGTTGCGACAGATCGACATGATGCACCGTTCGCTGCGGAAACGCATGCCGGACGGCCTCGACCCCTTCGCGGCTCGTCTCGTAGGTGGTCACCGACGCGCCGAGCGCCTCGAGCCGTCGGCTCGAGGCTCCGTCGAGGGCACCCATCTCGAGGACCGACAGCTCGTCGAGCCGCTCGCGCGCGAGCATCTTGAGCAGTGCGTCTATGGCCGACGCCCCTGCACACGCCACGGCCTGGCGCTCCTGACTCGTTTCATTCCTGCGGCTCCCCGGCCCCCGTGGTCCGAGGAAGCCCCTCAACAAGACGCGGTGCCGGCCCGCAGCGGCCGCACCCCCTCTACTCGCCGCCTGGTCGCGCGCCGCGTCGGCGCTCGTTCTCGACGCGAAGCGAGTAGACGTCGTCACCATACAGAACCTCGATGCCCGGATCAACCATGCCGCGCACCGTGTAGCCCACGCTCCGCACGCGGACGGCGCACACGTCCTGCCAGATGTGGACCAGGCGCGGGGGCTTGCTCACCTGGTCGGCGATGCTGAGGCGGAACGTGTACATCCCCGGCGGGACGTTGAGCGGGACGCGCGCCTCGAACGAGAACTCGCCCGCGTCGATCCGGGGCAGCGCCACACTCGAGTTGACCGTCGAGTACCCGCACACCTCCTTGCCGAGCGCGTTGTGCATGATGATGCCGATCGTCGGGCGCTCGACAGGTGTCGGCGTCCGGACCGTCACTGCGATCCGCGCCCACTCGCCCTGGTGCTGCTCGTAGACGTTCTCCCGCATCAGACGGGCCTGGCGCATGTCGACGCGCACGAGGCCGACATCTGGATCGCCCCAGGCCCGCTCGCCGGGCGAGCTGGGGGCGTCCGGGTCATGGCCGAAGAAACGTACCCGGACCTGCTCGATGGCCTCGCGGATTGAGCCGTCGCACACGACGCGTCCGCGTTCGAGCACAATGCCGCGGTCACACACTGCTTCGAGGATGCCCGTGTTGTGCGAGACGAAGAACAGCGTCTTGCCTTGCTCCATGAACCCGCGAATGGCGCGCTGACACTTGTTCTGGAATGCCGCGTCGCCCACGGCGAGCGCCTCGTCGACGATCAAGATGTCGGGCTCGGCCGAGATGGCCAGCGAGAACCCCAGCCGCACGGCCATGCCGGACGAGTAGGTCCGCAGCGGGTCGTCGATCGCCTCGCCCAGCTCAGAGAACTCGATGACCTCGGCCTCCTTCGCCGCCAGTGTGTCGCGCGGCACGTCGCGCGCAATGAGCCCGCTGCGCAAGTTCTCGCGCCCCGTGTACTGCGGCAAGAACCCCACGCCCAGGCCCAGGATCGCACCCACCTGACCGTAGACGTCCACCGAGCCCGACGTCGGCGCCGTCGTGCCCGTTAGGATCGACAGCAACGTCGTCTTGCCCGCCCCGTTGCGGCCCATCACGCCGACCGCTTCCCCGTGCCGCACCGTGAACGACACGTCCGAGAGCGCTTGCTTGATCGTATGGTGTCGCCGCCGGTTGAACACCAGCAGCTCCTTGAGCCGGTCGCTCGGTTGGTCGTAGAAGCGGAACTCCTTCGTCAGACCCTCGACGCGGATCGCCGTGTCGTCGCTGGTCTGCCCCGCATGCTCAGACGACATCGGCGAACCACCTCCTCGACCGCATGAAGAACGCGAACCCGAGTTGGCACACGAGCACCGCGCCAAGCGTCACCACAGCAAGATAACCCCACTCCGGCACTTTGCCGAAGATCAGCACGCGCCGCGCGTTGACCACGATCGTCGTGAGCGGATTGAGCCGCAGCAGCAACCGCATGGTGCCCGACACCCGGTCGCCCTCGAGCGGGTAGACGATCGGCGTGAGGAAAAACATGAACCGCACGACGAGCGCCGTCAGCGTACGCACGTCGGGCACAAACACGCACAACGCGCTCAGAAACCATCCGAGCCCGAGCAACAACAGCCACATCGGTATGAGCACCACCGGCAGCCACAGCACCGTCAGCGTCGGCGTTACCCCGCCGAGCGTCGCCGTAATGAGCAGCAGCGCAAACCCAATCCCGCTTGGCACGAGAATGCCGCCCACCACGCTCGCCGGCAGCATCTCGGTCGGAAATACCATGAGCTTCACGTACCCGCGCGCGCTGCGGATTATGTTGGCCGACGCGCTCGCCGTCTGCGCGAACATCTGGTAGGTGACGATCCCCGCGTACAGGCACAGCACCCGCATAATGGGCTTGTCCTCGGCCCCCGGCCACCGCGCCTTGAAGATGACGATGAACACCACCGAGAACACCGCCAGCAGCGCCAGCGGCTCGAGCACGAGCCACGCCATGCCCAGCACGTCCTCGCGGTGGCCCGCCGAGAACCGCGACTTGCTCAGTTGATGCAGCAACCGCCGGTGCGACCAGAGTCTCCGCACGAGTGTGTGCGGCCACAGGTACCGCCTTACCGATGGCCGACCGCCCTCGTAGTGCGTGTGCACAAGGCGCGGGCCGTTCCCGCCGGTCTTCTCCGCCGCCGTCGCTGGGGTGCCCGTGTGGTCCATTGCGTTCACTGTCCGTGCGTTTCGATCGGGCGGTCCCACCGGAAGGCCCAGCCGTCGGCCCCAGCACATCGAGCCGGCACACCGCCCCGTGCAGTGCGTCTTCGTCGAGAATTCGCCGCCATTCTAGGCGCCACCCGCCCACCGTCAACCCGAAAACCCCCAAGACACCCCGCCGCCTGTGCGCGCGAACACGAACGCGAACAGAGCGCCCCGTCAGGGGCGAGTGAGGGTGACCCGCGGTGGCTCAGCTATTCAGCTCGACGGCGTAATCGTAGATGGCGAACAGCAGCCGGTGGCGCTCCTTGAACCGCGCGACCGCCTCGGGCGACGGCGCCTCGTCGCGCGGCGTCACGTTGCGGCGTTCCAGCTCGACTCGTGGCTTGCCGAGCCGGTCCGCGAGCGTATCGACCGTCTCCTGCATCTTCTCCGTCAAGCCGACGTGAATGAAGTACTTGTCGAAGTACTGCCTAAAGCTCTCCAGCGTGAGCTCCCACGGCAAGTAGCGCGGCACGTACGGCTCCTCGCGGTCGAGAAACTCCTCGGGATTGGCGTACTTGAACCGCACCTGCTTCCCCTTGAAGTAGTGCTCGCCGCGCTCGCACTTGTTGCGCAGGTAGAAGTAGTGGGACAGGTGCTGCTCGACCGGATCACGCACAATGGTGATGAACTGCTGCGCGTGGGGGTAGTAATCGAACACGCCCGCGCCGCGGTTCCGGTTGAAAAAACCGTGAATGCACATGCCGTGCCGCCGGCGCAGCCCGAGGAACCCGCGTCGGAGCCGGATTCTCGTCGGCCGCCTCTTGTGCTTCTCGACGAAGTAGTGATAGTGCAGCCGATGCGGGAACCAGGTCTCAAGCGCCAGGCGGAACGTTGTCCCGCCCGACTTCGGCAGGTGGATCGAAATCAGCGGCTGTCTCGGGTCGTACTCTCTCACTCGCCCGTCTCCACGGTCCGTTCTCGCCGGGGCCGCCGGACAAGACCCGCCGCCAAGCCCAGCCGCCGGCCCCGCCACATCGACCCGGCACACCGCCCCACGCGGTCCGCCTTCGTCGAGAACACCGCGGCATTCTAGGCGCCCCCCGCCCACCGTCAACCTCAATCTCGAACACCCCTGCTGAGCCCGTTGTGGGTTGACCGCGGATTCGGAAGTGCTACAATGCGTGTATCCTGACGCGCCCAGTCACAACCGTTGTGGGTTGACCGCGGATTCGGAAGTGCTACAATGGGCAACGCCACGGGCCACGCGATTCACGCGTTGTGGGTTGACCGCGGATTCGGAAGTGCTACAATAACCAGCCAACAGGAGCCGCGATCGCGCCACGTTGTGGGTTGACCGCGGATTCGGAAGTGCTACAATGCACGCCGGTCGGAGGTCGGCTGCCTGGCGCGTTGTGGGTTGACCGCGGATTCGGAAGTGCTACAATGTTGAGGTCGCATGGCCCATCGACGCGCAAGTTGTGGGTTGACCGCGGATTCGGAAGTGCTACAATCGAACGTGTGTTTCCCCATCGAGGACTTGAGTTGTGGGTTGACCGCGGATTCGGAAGTGCTACAATATCGGTGAAGCCGGGAAGGAGGGCAGTATGGTTGTGGGTTGACCGCGGATTCGGAAGTGCTACAATGAGATGGACAACCTGCCCGACATGAAGCATGTTGTGGGTTGACCGCGGATTCGGAAGTGCTACAATGTACCAGATCGTCCGGCAGCTTCTTGGCATGTTGTGGGTTGACCGCGGATTCGGAAGTGCTACAATGAAACGCCAGCGCGATCGTAGCGACACGCCGTTGTGGGTTGACCGCGGATTCGGAAGTGCTACAATTCATGCGCGGCTCTCCAGACGTTTCGATCAGGTTGTGGGTTGACCGCGGATTCGGAAGTGCTACAATCTGCCGTCGCTTCGCCGCGCCATCAACGTCGTTGTGGGTTGACCGCGGATTCGGAAGTGCTACAATGCGGTGATCGACAGGCTCACCCAGCTGATCGTTGTGGGTTGACCGCGGATTCGGAAGTGCTACAATTTCCACGGACCAGGGCAGATCACGTTCACGGTTGTGGGTTGACCGCGGATTCGGAAGTGCTACAATGGCGTGCGTGAATTACTTCAACGGGCACCAGTTGTGGGTTGACCGCGGATTCGGAAGTGCTACAATTGTGACCATGGTGTGACTAGTGGTCGGCGGGTTGTGGGTTGACCGCGGATTCGGAAGTGCTACAATTGAATACTTCCCGGACCCGGACGCGCGCGCAGTTGTGGGTTGACCGCGGATTCGGAAGTGCTACAATATGGCGCCGCTGAGCGTATCGCCGCCAACGGTTGTGGGTTGACCGCGGATTCGGAAGTGCTACAATAGCCGGGCCAATCTGGTGCCTGCTCGGCCTGTTGTGGGTTGACCGCGGATTCGGAAGTGCTACAATCAAGTCGAGGGGATCGCCGACACACCAGGAGTTGTGGGTTGACCGCGGATTCGGAAGTGCTACAATGCGTTCGAGGAGATGAAGCACTTCGCCCAAGTTGTGGGTTGACCGCGGATTCGGAAGTGCTACAATGACGTGTTTCATGTGGCCGTACTTCTCAGCGTTGTGGGTTGACCGCGGATTCGGAAGTGCTACAATAGATTGAGCAGAACACCGGACGTATGCAACGTTGTGGGTTGACCGCGGATTCGGAAGTGCTACAATTGGATCAACCAACCACGCACGAGACCGAGTGTTGTGGGTTGACCGCGGATTCGGAAGTGCTACAATCGGATCGAATAGCTCTCCCATCGAGCAGACGTTGTGGGTTGACCGCGGATTCGGAAGTGCTACAATCCTTGAGCGCAAGAGCAACCGGCTACTTGCGTTGTGGGTTGACCGCGGATTCGGAAGTGCTACAATGCCATCAACGCCGCCTACACGCAGTTCTAGGTTGTGGGTTGACCGCGGATTCGGAAGTGCTACAATGTTCTCCTTACGGTCCGCCGTGAATCCTGAGTTGTGGGTTGACCGCGGATTCGGAAGTGCTACAATCCGCCGGTTGACGTGCCGGCGGCTCTCGACGTTGTGGGTTGACCGCGGATTCGGAAGTGCTACAATAAGGTGTAGCGGGCGCAAGGCCGCGCGTGCAGTTGTGGGTTGACCGCGGATTCGGAAGTGCTACAATAATCGTCCGCCTCGGCGACACTCATGTTCTTGTTGTGGGTTGACCGCGGATTCGGAAGTGCTACAATGCCTCTTGTTGTGCATCTCCGGTCGTAGTAGTTGTGGGTTGACCGCGGATTCGGAAGTGCTACAATGGCAGACTTCGGGCCATTGCCTCGATGACTGTTGTGGGTTGACCGCGGATTCGGAAGTGCTACAATCACACGCATCGTCATCATCGGGATTCCCTAGTTGTGGGTTGACCGCGGATTCGGAAGTGCTACAATTTGCTCGCAACTGCAACCGGGCGACGGAGTGTTGTGGGTTGACCGCGGATTCGGAAGTGCTACAATGGATGCAAAGACATTGCCATCGCCATCGACGTTGTGGGTTGACCGCGGATTCGGAAGTGCTACAATATCAGGGGCACAATAAGACACGAGGCAGCGGGTTGTGGGTTGACCGCGGATTCGGAAGTGCTACAATCGACAGCATGGTGCGCCCACGCGAGATAGTGTTGTGGGTTGACCGCGGATTCGGAAGTGCTACAATTGGCGGATGAGTGGGTGCATGCCGAGGTGCGTTGTGGGTTGACCGCGGATTCGGAAGTGCTACAATTCGCGAAGGCGCACGGCCCCCACCCCGCAGGTTGTGGGTTGACCGCGGATTCGGAAGTGCTACAATATCGGCGGCCAGATCACGGTTAAGGCACCCGTTGTGGGTTGACCGCGGATTCGGAAGTGCTACAATCGCTTCGAGAAGGATCCCGCCAGGTTCTTCGTTGTGGGTTGACCGCGGATTCGGAAGTGCTACAATACCCAGGACGGTGAAGTCTGCCAGGGGCGCGTTGTGGGTTGACCGCGGATTCGGAAGTGCTACAATCGGCAAGCCAGTGTTCACGAAGCTCGTCGAGTTGTGGGTTGACCGCGGATTCGGAAGTGCTACAATGCGCCCGCTGCTCCGTCCTTCCAGGTGCAGGTTGTGGGTTGACCGCGGATTCGGAAGTGCTACAATAGGGGCTGCATAAGCCCCTCCGCTGCAAGGCATTCGCCCCAGTGCCGCCTAGAAAAAGGCGAGCTGGGGCACTTCTTTTTCCGGCTCCCGTCGCAGTTTCCCGCAGTAGACCTGCATCCGCTCGAACTGCTTGCTGGTGAGTTGCAGGATGCGCACCTCACCCTCGGGGGGTAAGTGGGCCTTGATCCGTCCCATGTGGGCCTCGGCGTTCTCGGGGCTGGCGCAGTAGCGCATGTAGACCGAGTACTGCATCATCCTGAAGCCGTCCTTGATCAGGAACTTGTGGAACTGCTGATAGTCCCTGCGCTCCTCGGGCTCGCACGTGGGCAGGTCGAACATCACGAGCAGCCACATGATGCGATACGGGCTCTGGATCATATGAGTGTCGGGATTTCCAGCTTGGCCGATTCGCCCATGTAGCAACGCACAAGTGATGCCAACATCCGCTCGACATGCACAAAGAGGGGGCCCTTTGCACCGCGCAGCGCCACCGGCTCGAGCAGCAGCGCCAGCAGTTTGGCTTTGGTCTCCTTGTTGATCTCGTCATGTCCTTCCAGGTACAGATCGCGCCCCGCTCGGTCCACCAGGGGCCTGAGCGGCTCGACCAGGTCGTCGGCTAGGCAAAATGCGTCGTAGCGGTTGTGGTGGTGCAGGCCGATCGACGGATGCAGGCCCGCGCCCGCTATCGCTCGTGCTACGGCCGCGCGAAGGACCGCGTAGCCGTAGTTGAGGAAGTTGTTGGGCGCCTCGCCTTGCGCCTGTCGACGAAATCCCTCTTCACGAAGCCATGCGCGCCAATAGATGCGTGCGGCCTGCGCTTCGATGTTCGCAGGATCGCCCGAGCGTACGCGCCTGACGAGCGCCAGCAAGTCCCCTCGCTCCGAGCCATTCATAGGCAGGTTGCACGCTTGGTTGCGGATCTTGTGCTGGACCAGTTGCTGCCAGAGCCGCTTCTTGAGCGGCCTTTTGGCGTTGACCTGGGCCGCGAGGCGTTCGGTTTGAACCGTGTTGCCCGCGCACGAGGTGATCAGCGCCGCAGGCAGATGGTCCTTGCCGCACAGCACCACGACCGCGCCGTGCTCGACCAGCGCCATGAGCGTCGCGTGCGTGTAGTGGGCCGTGGGCGAATCGACGATGAGCACGCCCACGTCCTCGGCGCTCAACTGGCCCACCCGTTCATCGTCCCGCTTCACCACGATCTGTCCATCGCGCACCGAGAGCGACGCGTCCAGCCCAGAGACTTCAATCGTCCGCTTAATCATTGCCCGGATGAATCCGACCCGAGACGTCCACCGTGACCTTCTCGGCCTTGAACTTGTCGGCTTTGAGCGACGTGACGTGCACGGCTGTCTCCGGACGATCGAGCGTAGCCGCTCTGTGCTCGCGCAGCCAGATGTTCGCCGATTCCGAGCCCTTCAGGTCCGACATCTTCTGCACACGGTAGAGACGCGCTGTTCCATCCTTCTCGAAGAGAAGCATGTCGTTACTGCACAGCCACATGAGGAACTTCCCCTCGGGATGGTCCGGGTGTGTCCGTCGCACGACGGGCTCGCCGGCTCGCTTGCGGCGCGCCGCCTCGAAGCGCGTGACCATCTCCTTGCACCGGCGCAGGTGGCCCTTCTTGTCTCTGTACTCGAAGATGGCAATATGGTGATTGCTGCCTGGCTCAACGTATCGATAGGCATTCCCAGTCTCGTCGACGATCGGGACCATGTTGGTGGCCTTAACGCGGACGCGGGCAGTCTCGATTCTAGGCCCTCCATCGCCGGGCATGCGGAGCTCCTTCTCAAAAACGGCCGCGGGCACGGAACTTGATCCCTTGCCCGGCTCGATGCCGTGCTCGCGCAGGCGCTTCGCCACAAGCTCGCGGACAACGGGGTCGACGATTTTGGCCGCCTTGGCCGGACTGATCGTCTTGAGCGGCACGCGGTACACGTACTCGCCTTTCTCCACATCGAGGGCGCCGTAGTTGGTCTCCTCGTTGAACCGGCCCTGGAGCTTCCGAAGAGGTTGGTGCGAGACGTTGATCGCCTCGACCGACGCTCGGACGGTCTGGCGGAAGGCCTCCTTCGAAATGCCCGCTTCCTCCCAGGGCGCGGCGAATCGCTCCTCGCGCCAGAACTCGTACTTCCGCCTTAGCTTGTTGATGTGCTTCCTGGACGTGAGCGCGATCACGATGGCGTCAACGGCATGATGTCGGTGATCGTCGCGCGCCTTCACGGCCTCATCTACACCCAGGATGCTATTGAGGCCCCACTGCCAGCGCAGCTCGGCCGTGATGGCTCCTCGCGTGGTCTCCACGGGCACGCCAAGCTGCTGCAGATACTCGGCGCAGGACCGGGCGGCATAGGATGTGTCCACGAGCTGCCGGTTGGCGAAATCGTCGGGCACCTCTTTCATGGTGAACCGCCGTTGCTTGGCGTAGGGCAGCTTCCTGATCCGCACAAGGATCTCGTCGTACTGCGGCGTCCCGTTGTACGCCTCGTATGGTGTGCGGTTGCTCTTGCGTTGGTTCTCGCTCTTGGCGCACAGCGTCTTGTTCATGAAGCCGTTGTCGAGGCTCCGCGGGTAGGGGATGATGTGCTCAACGTCGAACTCGGGGTTCGCGCCGAAAAGCTGGTGGAAGGCGATAGACCGTCCCGTATAGGGACAGACCCAGTCGCACTCATCGGCCAGCTTGTACTTCTCGATGAGTCGACGCGACGGTGTCATGCCCTGGTCCTTGAGCTCGGCGGCGATTCTCGTGTGGTAGGCCTCCTGTTCGCGGTTGAACTTGAGGCGTTCCTGACGGCTCGTGATCGTCCCCCGCGTCTCTCGAGCCAGCTCGACCACGATGCGCGAGGCCTTTCCGTATTCGCGCACGATGGCGTTGACGACCTTGCGCGTTTCGCTGAGCGCGCGGATCACGACGGGGTTGCGGAAGTCACCGGCCTTCACTGGCGGTAGCCATCCGCGCTCCTCTGTCTCGGGGCTCTTGTAGCCGACGGCCGCGATGGCCTCGTGCATCAGTCTGGCCTGCTCAAGGTGCGGGAGCAGCTTCCTGAGCGCCTTGAGCGAGAACCGGCTGTAGCCGTCAGGACGATCGATCTTGTACAGCGCGTCGATTTGTTCGTGCGTCAACCCCCATTCGCCCAGGGCCTTCTCCTCGAACTCCTCGACCTCGTCATGGACGAGCGCTTCCCACACCGTCTCGCGGAGCCAACCGGCCTTGGCCTCATACTCCTTGCCGAAGAGCTTGCGCATCCGCGCCTCGATCTTGTTCGGCTGCATCTTCCCGCGCCGCCCGCCTTCGTAGTTGAGCGACTCAGCCTCTCCCAGCTTCAGCACCTTCTTCTTGACCGTATCGAGCGCTGGATCGCTGACCCGCGTCATCAGCTCGTGGAGGAGGCGTTCTCGCTCGTCGGGTGTGAGCTTGCGCTCGTCGCCTCGACGCGAGAGAATCTTCAGGTTGTTGACCTCCTGCAAGAGGCGCACTTGCTCGGCGAACCAGCTGGCCTTCGGGGCGCGGGGCTCCTCAGGCTCGAGTTGGCACTTGCCGACGAGGTGACTCACTCGCTTCAGCGGGCGTTGCCCGAAGATCGCGTTCTCCAGGGACCCCTTAAGGTCTTCCGTCCACAGGTCAGGTCTCGAAGACGCCTGCCTACGCCAGAGTCTCCCGAACTCCTTCTGGTACATCTCGCGGCTTGTGTACATGGCGCCGCCTTGGTAGTTGCGCACCTTCTCACCCCGCGCGCGCAGAATGGCCAGGTACTCGCCGAGCGTGCGAGCGCCGGCCGCTTGCATCTTCGCTGAGAGTTGGTCTATGGCTGGTCCGACGACTTTGCTCTGTTCCTTGCGCGCGTCACCCTGGGCCTTCTTGTTGCTCTTGAAGCCGCGCCGCTTGCCCATGTGGATGAGGACACGCGAGAATTCGGAGGGCGTCAGCTCCTCGTCGAGTCCCTTGCGGCGAAGCTCGTATGGGTCGTACGAGCGCAGCTCGGCCAGCGCTTCAGGCGTGTCGGGTATCGCGCTCCCTTCGACGAGCAGGTGCTGAACCTTGCGCCGTCTGCGCCGCCGTCTATAGAGCTGGCGGCGCATCTGCCGCGCGTCGCGGCGATCCTTGTTCCGCGATTGCTCCCGGGTCCTCCTTGGCTCAGTTCCCTGTGGGAAGACACGCACACCCGTTACCAGTCCTCCCGTCTCCGCAGTAGGCTCGTCCGGAACGATCGCCCAGCCCAGTGAGTTCGCTCCCAGGTCAAGACCTAGGGTGTAAGCTTTCATGGCCACCCCCGAAAAGAAGTGTTGACAAGCTCCTGCATCTAGGATAGCATATGAGCAAAATTCTAGCACTTCCGAATCTGCGGTCTTCCCACAACAAGACTACAGAGTCGTGGGGCAGCCGACCCTGAGAACCGGCATTTGACCCCTCTCGTCGAGAGGGGTCCTTTTTGTGGTTGGACGGGTTAGGCCTCCATCTCCAGCCGGAGGCGCTTGACCCACTTTGTGACGCGGGCGGGGGTGAGGTCGGGTTGGTTTTCCTCGTCGAGGGCAAGGCCGATG
>CAZCQN010000060.1:0-16816 GCA_964500825.1 uncultured Verrucomicrobiota bacterium
TGATGGCGGTCGAGGACGTCTTTTCGATCACCGGTCGCGGCACGGTGGCCACGGGACGAGTCGAGCGCGGGGTGATCAAGACCGGCGACGAGGTTGAGATCGTCGGGTTTGTCGACACGCGCAAGACGGTCGCGACCGGCGTCGAGATGTTCCGCAAGATTTTGGATCGCGGCGAGGCGGGCGACAACATCGGCGTGCTTTTGCGCGGCATCGCCAAGGACGAGGTCGAGCGCGGTCAGGTGTTGGCGGCGCCGGGCACGATCACGCCGCACACCAAGTTCAGCGGCGAGGTCTACGTGCTGACCAAGGAGGAGGGTGGTCGTCACACGCCGTTTTTCAGTGGGTATCGGCCGCAGTTTTACTTCCGGACCACGGACGTGACCGGCACGGCGGCGCTGGCCGAGGGCGTCGAGATGGTGATGCCGGGCGACCGGGTGACCCCGACCATCGAGCTGATTAGCCCGATTGCGATGGAGAAGGGGCTTCGGTTCGCCATTCGCGAGGGCGGCAGCACCGTGGGCGCCGGCACGATCGTGGAGATCATCGAGTAGGCGCGGCGCGCCGCCCGCGTCGAGCAGACACGACACACAAAGAAAAGAGGACGGTTTTGGAAGGGCAGCGGATTCGGATACGACTCAAGGCGTTCGATCACCGGATCCTTGATTACTGGGCCAAGGAGATCGTCGAGACGGCCAAGCGCACGGGCGCCTCGGTGACGGGGCCGATCCCGTTGCCGACGCGCAAGGAACGCTACACGGTGCTGCGCTCGCCCCACGTCGACAAGAAGTCGCGGGAGCAGTTTGAGATTCGCACGCACAAGCGTCTGCTCGACATCCTGACCCCGACGGCCAAGACGGTGGACGAGCTCAAGAAGCTCAATCTGCCTGGAGGCGTGCACATCAGCGTGAAGCTGGTGTAGGGGCGCAGCGCGCGGGCCATACGCGCCGGGTGCGGATTCGTTATTGACGAGCGGCTCCAGTTCCCGTATAAAGCGCGTTTCCCGTCTTGTGGATCGGCGCGGCCGGCCTGGCGGGTGGCATCGCCGACGATATGAGCATGGCAATGAGACTATTAGGACGAAAACTCGGCATGATGCAGCTCTTCGATGAGCGCGGCGACGCCGTCGGCGTGACCGTGGTCGAGGCCGGCCCCTGCGTGGTCACGCAGGTCAAAACGAGCGAGACGGACGGCTACGAGGCGGTGCAGCTCGGGTTCCTCGACAAGCGCGAACGCGTCACGAGCAAGCCGCTCCGGGGCCACTTCAGCAAGGCCGGCGTGGCGCCGAAGCGCATCGTGCGCGAGAGCCGCGTCGAGGATGCCAGCGCCTACTCGGTCGGCCAGGAGCTCACGGTCGGGGAGCTGTTCAAGCCGGGCGACATGGTCGACGTACAAGGGATCTCGAAAGGGCGCGGATTCGCCGGTGGGATCAAGCGACACGGGTTGCGGCGCTCGCCCGAGAGCCACGGCGGCCGGACACAGCGCCAGCACGGCTCGACCGGGCAGTCGGCGAGCCCCTCGCGAGTGCTCAAGGGGGTGCGGATGCCCGGCCACATGGGCGCCCGCCGAGTGACAGTGCAGAGCCTGCACGTGGTCGCCGTGCGGCCCGAGCAGCACCAGATTCTCTTGGAGGGCGCGGTGCCGGGGCCGACCAGCGGCATCGTGTCGCTGAGCCTCGCGGTCAAGAAACGCGCAACGGACTCGTAGCGAGACGAATCGTGGCACAGGTGCCAGTCTACAACGACAAGGGCAAGGCGGTTGGCAAGGCGGCCATCTCCGATCGGATCGCCGCGCGCGAGCCGCGGCCGCAGGTGATTCGCGACTATGTGGTCGCCGTGCAGGCCAACGAGCGGCAGTGGTCGGCCAATACGCGCGACCGCAGCCAGGTGCGCGGCTCGACGGCCAAGCCGTGGCGGCAGAAGGGCACGGGCCGGGCACGTGCCGGGATGGGCAAGTCGCCGATGTTTCGCGGCGGCGGCACGATTCACGGCCCGAAGCCCAAGGACATGCGCGTCAACCTCCCCAAGAAAGTGCGCCGCCTCGCGCTTGAGACCGCGCTGGCCGACACGGTCCGAGACGAGCGGCTGCTCGTGCTCGAGCGGCTCGAGATCGCCGAGCCGCGTACGCGGCTCGTTGCCGCGCTGCTCAGGTCGCTCAAGCTCGACGGCAACGTGCTGTTGGTGCCCGCGGCGGTCGATGCGACGTTGCGCCGCGCCGCGCGCAACATCCCGAACTTGGCGCTCAAGGCGGCGAGGAACGTGGGCGCGATGGATGTGCTCCGGGCGCGCACGGTCGTCGTGACGCGTGACGCGCTCGGGCCGCTGGGGCTCGCCGACGAAGGTGAGGGCGCCGCGGCCGAGCAAGCCTCCTCGAATGAGGAGGCCTCCTCCACGGAGGGCGCGTCGTGAGGAAGGACGAGTACACGATCGTGCGCGAGCCGCTGCTGAGCGAGAAGGGCTCGGACCTCGGTGAGAAGCACAACCAGTACTTCTTCAAGGTGGCGCTCGGCGCGAACAAGATTGAGATCAAACGGGCCATCGAGCGGCTCTACAAGGTCAAGGTGGCCAACGTCAACACGATGCGGATGTCCGGCAAACGCAAGCAGCTTCAGCGCAAGGTCGGCTATAGGCCGGACTGGAAGAAGGCCGTGGTCACGCTGAAAGAAGGGCACACGATCGAGTTCGTTTAGGAGCACGCTGCGAGCGATGGCTATCAAGAAACATAAACCGGTGACGCCCTCATTGCGGTCGACCGTGACGCTTGACTCGACGGGCCTGAGCGCCAAACGGCCCGAGAAGCGGCTGACCGAGCCGCTCAAGAGGAGCGGCGGCCGCAACGCGAACGGCCGGATCACGTCCCGGTTCCGCGGCGGCGGCCACAAGCGGCTGTACCGGCGCATCGACTTCAAGCGCGACAAGGACGACATGCCGGCCGCGGTCGAGGCGATCGAGTACGACCCGAACCGGACGGCCAACATCGCGCTGCTCAGCTACGAGGACGGCGAGAAGCGCTACATCGTCGCGCCGCAGGGGTTGACCGTGGGCGCCACGGTCACCAGCGGCGAGGCGCTCGAGGCGAAGCTCGGCAACTGCATGCCGCTCAAGGCGATCCCGCTCGGCACCACGGTGCACAACGTCGAGCTCCGGCCCGGACAGGGCGCCAAGATGGTGCGCAGCGCAGGCCTTGGCGCCGACCTGATGGCGCGCGAGGGCACGTACGCCCACCTGCGGCTGCCGTCGGGCGAGGTGCGCAAGGTGCGCGTCGAGTGCCGCGCCGTGGTTGGTCAGGTCGGCAACGCCGAGCACGAGTCGCGCTCGCTCGGCAAAGCGGGCCGCAAGCGCTGGCTCGGCCGGCGGCCGCACGTGCGGGGCGTGGCGATGAACCCGGTCGATCACCCGATGGGCGGCGGCGAAGGCAGGTCGAGCGGTGGGCGCCATCCGTGCTCGCCCACGGGCCAGCTCGCCAAGGGCTTCCGCACGCGCAAGCGGCGCAAGTCGAACAAGCACATTGTGAAGCCGCGGACAGCGAAGCGATAGGAACGAAGGCGATGTCGCGTTCGATCAAGAAGGGGCCGTACGTTGACGAGAAGCTGCTCAAGAAGGTGCAGCGGATGGAGGCGGCCGGCGAGCGCCGCACGATCATAACGTGGTCGCGCCGCTCGATGATCGTGCCCGAGTTCGTCGGCCACACGTTTGCGGTCTATAACGGGCGGAAGCACATGCCGGTTTTCGTCAGCGAGAACATGGTCGGGCACAAGCTCGGCGAGTTCTCGCCGACCCGCACGTTCCGCAAGCACGCGGGACAGAAGTAGCGGAGGCGCGCCGGGGAGATGGCGGAGGTGAGAGCGGTTGCCAAGCACGTGCGGATCGCGCCGCGCAAAGCGCGGCGGGTGGCCGCGCTCATCCGCACCAAGAACGCCGAGGCGGCGCTCGATCAGCTGCAATTCGTCAACTCGAAAGCCGCACGGCTCGTGGCGCGCGTGCTTCGGTCGGCGATCGCGAACGCCGAGACGAACGCGAAGCTCGATCGCTCGGCGCTCGTCGTCAAGGACGCGCGCATCGACGAGGGCATCGGCTGGCCCGGGCGGCGGATGCGTTCCCGCGGCGCGGTCGACCTGATTCATCGGCGTACGAGCCACATCACCGTGGTGGTCGAAGAAGCCGAGCACGGCGGTTGAGGAGGTCTGCGTGGGACAGAAAGTCAACCCGATCGGGTTCCGAGTCAGCGTCAACAAGGACTGGCGGTCGCGGTGGTTCTCGCCGAAGCGCGGCTTCGGCGACTTGGTGCACGAGGACATCATGATCCGCGAGTTTATCCGCCAGCACTTGCCGGCGGCCGGCATCCCGGAGGTGATCATCGAGCGGGCGTCGAACCGGGTCATCGTCAAGCTGCGCACCTCGCGTCCGGGCATCGTGATCGGGCGCAAGGGCCAGGAGATCGACCGGCTCAAGGACGCGCTGGCCGACATGACCGGCAAGGAAGTGCATCTCGACGTGACCGAGATCAAGCGGCCCGAGCTCGAGGCGCAGCTTGTGGCCGAGAACATCGCGTTGCAGCTCCAGCACCGGATCTCGTTCCGGCGCGCCATGAAGAAGGCGGTGGGCCAGGCGATGGACTTCGGCGCCGAGGGCATCAAGGTCAGCGTTTCCGGGCGGCTCGGCGGGCACGAGATGTGCCGCACCGAGCACGCCAAAGAGGGCAAGATCCCGCTCCACACGTTGCGGGCGGATATCGATTACGGGTTTGCCGAGGCGCGCACGACGTACGGCACGATCGGCGTCAAGGTATGGGTATTCAAGGGCGAGAGGCTGCCCGAGAAGAAGGAGCCGGCTCATGGCGCTCATGCCAAAACGCGTTAAGCATCGCAAGGTGCACCGCGGGAGCCGGGCGGGCATGGCCAAGCGCGGCACCGCGATCAGCTTCGGCGAATACGGCTTGCAGAGCCTCGGGCGCGCCTGGCTCGAAGCGCGCCAGATCGAGGCGGCCCGCGTGGCGATCAACCGCCACATCAAGCGGCGCGGCAAGATGTGGATTCGCGTCTTCCCCGACAAGCCGTACACCAAGAAGCCGGCGGAGACCCGGATGGGCAAGGGCAAAGGCGCGCCGGAGGGGTGGGTCGCCGTGGTGCGACCGGGCCGGATGCTCTTCGAGCTCGAGGGCGTGCCCCATGCCGTGGCGCAGGAGGCGTTCCGGCTGGCGGCGGCCAAGCTGCCGTTTCGGACGCGCTTCGTCAGCCGGCACCACCATGAATAGGCGGCGCAGCGGGCGGCGATGAAGGCGAAGGAACTGAGAGAGAAGACGAGCGACGAGCTCGAGGAGATCTACGACGATCTGCGCGAGGAGCTGTTTCGGCTCCGGGCGCAGGGCGCGGTCTCGCAGCTCGAGAAATCGCACCGGGTCAAGGAGGTGCGCCGCACAATCGCCCGGGTGCTGACGATTCTCAAGGATGGCGGCTATAGCCACGTATAGCCCGGCGAGTGCTGGAGCGAGGACACGACACGATGGCTGAAGCGGAACGGCAACACGGCAGCGCGATGCGGCATCGGCGGCGCGAGCGCACGGGCGTGGTCGTGAGCAATGCGATGAACAAGACCGTGGTGGTGCGGGTCGAGCAGGTATTCCGCCACCCCAAGTACGAGAAGGTGGTCCGTCGCTCGCGCAAGTTCTACGCGCACGACGAGGCCGAAGAGGCCGGCCGCGGCGACACGGTCCGCATCCGCGAGACGCGGCCGCTGAGCAAGCTCAAGCGGTGGCGGGTCATCGAGGTGGTCAAGTCCGCGCCGCACGCAGGTCAACGGAGTGTGGGCGGCCAGTGATTCAGCAGGAGTCAAAGCTTGACGTGGCCGACAACACGGGCGCCCGGCGCGCTCAGTGCATCCGCGTGCTCGGCGGCTCGAAGCGGCGCTATGCGCACGTGGGCGACATCATTGTGGCCTCGGTCAAGGAGGCGTCGCCCGATGCGACGATCAAGAAAAAGACCGTGGTCAAGGCGGTCGTGGTGCGCACGCGGCGGCCCATCCACCGGGCCGACGGGTCGACGCTGCGGTTTGACTCGAACGCGTGCGTCATCATCGACGAGAACCGCAACCCGAAGGGGACGCGTATCTTCGGGCCGGTCGCGCGCGAGTTGCGCGAGAAGAACTTCATGAAAATCATTTCGCTGGCCGAAGAGGTGCTGTAAATGGGCGCGCTCAAAGCACATATCCGGCGCGACGATATCGTCGAGGTGCTGGCCGGGCGCGACCGCGGCAAGCGCGGCCGGGTGCTGCGCGTTTACCCGAAGAAGGACCGAGCCCTCGTCGAGGGCGTCAATTTCGTCACCAAAGCGATACGGCCCGACGCGAAGCTGAATCAGTCCGGCGGGTTCGTCAAGAAGGAGAGCCTAATCCACGTGTCGAACCTGCGGCGCGTCGGCGAGGGCGCCAAAACGAAGAAGGGAGCCGAGTAGGAGCGATGCCGCGCTTGCTCGACCATTACCGCGAGACCGTGGTGCCGAAGATGATGGAGCGCTTCGGCTATCGCAACGCCATGCAGGTGCCGCGGCTGCGCAAGATCGTGCTCAACATGGGCCTGGGCGTGGCCGCGCGCGAGAAGGAGCTCATTGACGATGCGCTCGGCCAGCTCAAGATGCTCAGCGGCCAGCGGCCCGTGGTGACACTCGCGCGCCGCAGCATCGCAGGCTTCAAGCTGCGCAAGGGCATGCCGGTGGGCGCCAAGGTCACCATGCGCGGGGCGCGCATGTACGAGTTCCTCGAGCGCCTGGTGGGTGTGGCGATCCCGCGGATTCGCGACTTCCGCGGGCTGCCGCGCACGCTCGACGGCCGAGGCAACTACAATATGGGACTGACGGAAGCGACGGTGTTCCCCGAGGTCAATGCCGACAAGGTCAAACGGGTACAGGGGCTCGACGTGACGCTCGTCAGCTCGGCCGACAGCGATGAGGAAGCCATCGGCTTCTTCGAGCTCATGGGGATACCGTTCAAGCGCCTTTAGGACGAAGGACTGGAGCCGAACAAACGTGGCACGCAAAGCACTGATCGAAAAGAGCCATCGGCGGCCGAAGTTTGCGGTCCGCCGCTACAACCGGTGCCGGCGCTGCGGGCGTCGGCGCGGCTACATGCGCAAGTTCCAGCTCTGCCGCATCTGCTTCCGCGAGCTGGCGAGCGCGGGGCTTATTCCAGGTGTGATCAAGGCGAGCTGGTAACGGCGCGCCAGAGCGCGGCGAGGGCGCCGCCAGAGCGCGGCGAAAAGGAGAACGACCCGAGCGATGTCAATGACCGACCCGATAGCCGATTTGCTCACGCGGATTCGCAACGCGAATCAGGCGCTCAAGCCGCACGTCGATGTGCCTGCCTCGCACCTCAAACGTGAGGTGCTTCAGGTGCTGCGCGAGACGCGCTACATCGACAGCTTCGACATGCTCGACGACGCCAAGCAGGGCGTGTTGCGCGTCCACCTCAAGTACACGCCCGAGCGCGAGCGGGTCATTACCGGCCTGCGGCGCGTGAGCCGGCCCGGGTTGCGCAAGTACGTCAAGGCCAAAGAGGTGCCGCGCGTGCTCGGCGGCCTCGGCGTGGCGGTATTGACCACGCCGAAGGGGGTCATGTCTGACGAGGAGTGTCGCCGCGAGCACGTCGGCGGCGAGGTGATCTGCTACATCTGGTAAGGCGACGGGAAGCGGCAGCGATGTCGAGAATTGGCCGACAGCCGATCAAGCTTGAGCCGGGCGTCGATGTGCAGCTCGGCGACGGCGTGGTCACCGTCACGGGACCGAAAGGGACGCTGAGCCGGCGGCTCAGCCCGCGGGTCAGCGTCACGGTGGCCGACGGCCTCGTGCGCGTGGCCCGGGCGGGCAATAGCAAACAGGACAAGGCCCTGCACGGGACCACGCGCGCCCACGTGGCCAATATGGTCGAGGGCGTCACGAAGGGCTTTGAGAAGAAGCTCCAGATTCGCGGCGTCGGCTATCGTGCGCGGTTGACGGAACGCACGCTCGACGTCTCGGTCGGCAAGGTGCGGCCGTGCCTCTACTCGCTCCCCGAGGGCATCGAGATTGGGATCTCGACCATCACCTCGATGCACTCGACCGAGAAGTACACGCTGCTTGCGCTCTCGGGCATCGACAAGGAGTTGGTCGGGCAGGTCGCCGCCGACATCCGTCGGTTCCATCCGCCGGAGCCGTACCTGGGCAAGGGGATCCGGTACGTCGATGAGCACGTGCGGCGCAAGGCCGGCAAGACGGTGGGTTAACGGCAAGGCAATGGCACGACACACGACAAAGACAACGGCCCGGCAGCGGCGCCGGTGGCACATCCGCAAGCGGGTACGCGGCACGGCCGAGCGCCCGCGGGTGTGCGTTTACAAGGGCCACGCGAATTTGCACGTCCAGGCGATCGACGACGAGACCGGCACGGTCGTCGCGACCGCCACGACCGTGATGCCGCAGTTCCGCGCGCTCGGGCTCGCAAGCCCGACGAACATCGAGGCGGCCCGGGCCGTGGCCGAGGTGCTCGCCAAGCGCCTGGCCGACAAGAAGATCGGGCGCGTCGTCTTCGACCGCAGCGGCTACCCATACCATGGGCGTGTCAAGGCGGTCGCCGACGCGTTGCGGGCCGCGAAGATCGCTGTTTAGCCATCAAAAGACAAGGAGAGTGCGCCATCGTGGCGGTTCAACGCAGAGCCCAGCCAAGAAGAAGGTTCGACGAGGAAAAGCCGAGCGGCGAGCTGATCGAGACGATCGTCAGCATCAACCGGTGTGCCAAGGTGGTCAAAGGCGGCCGGCGGTTCAGCTTCGGCGCGCTGGTGGTCGTCGGCGACGGCCAAGGCCGCGTCGGCACGGGCCTGGGAAAAGCGAACGGGGTTGCCGAGGCGATCAAGAAAGGCATCGAGCAGGCCAAGCGCGCCATGTTCACCATTCCGATGGAGGGAAGCACGATCCCGCATCAGGTGATCGGCGAGTTCGGCGCGGGCCGCGTCCTGCTCAAGCCGGCCTCACCCGGCACGGGCATCATCGCCGGTGGTGGCGCCCGGGCCGTGCTCCAGGCCGGCGGGGTGCGCGACGTGCTCACCAAGAGCCTTGGCTCGAACAACCGGCTCAACGTGGTCAATGCCACGGTCGCGGGGCTCAAGACGCTGCGTCGCCGCAAGGACATCGAACGGCTCAAGGAGGCCGGCCAGCGTGTCACTGAATAGGCTCAGCAACAACACGCGGCGCATGCAGCGCAAGCGCCGGGGCCGCGGTGGGGCCTCAGGCACCGGCGGCACCGCCGGCCGGGGCCACAAGGGCCAGCGTGCGCGCGCCGGCTCGTCCCGACGCGCCTGGCAGGAAGGCGGCCAGATGCCGCTGTATCGCCGGTTGCCGAAGAAGGGCTTCAACAACAACCGGTTCAAGACACGCTATGCCGTGGTCAACGTGCGCGATCTTGCCCGCTTCGAGGCCGGCTCGGAGGTGACGCCCGAGCAGCTCACAGAGCGCGGGCTCGTCAAGAAGCTGCGCGACGGGGTGACCATCCTCGGCCAGGGCGAGCTCGCCGTCGCGCTCACGGTCCGGGCGCACCGCTTCAGCGCCGCGGCGCGCACGAAGATCGAACAGGCCGGCGGCACCTGCACGGTGATCGAGTAGTCCGATGCTGCGCGCGTTCGCCAACATCTTTCGAATCCACGACCTGCGGCGCAAGGTGCTCATCACCTTGCTGCTGTTGGCGGTGTGCCGTGTCGGGGCGCACATCCCGACCCCGGGCGTCAACGGCGACGCACTCGAGGAGCTGTTCGCCAGGCAGACCGGCGCGCTCGGCGGCAACCTACTGAACTTCATCAACATGTTCTCGGGCGGCGCGTTCCTGCGCGCCACGATCATCGCGCTCGGCATCATGCCGTACATCACCGCCTCGATCATCCTGCAGCTGTTGACCGCCGTGATCCCGGCGCTCGAGCGGCTCGCCAAGGAGGAAGGCGAGGAGGGCCGGCGCAAGATCACCCAGTACACGCGGTACGGCACGGTCCTGATCTGCCTGTTTCAGGGCTACTTCATGGCGCAATACGTCGAGAGCCTGAGCCATCAGGCGCTCGGGCTCGGGGTGTCGCAAGCGATCGTAGCCGGGGGCGGGTTCGGGTTCCGGATCGTCACGGCGCTGACGATGACGGTCGGCACGATGTTTCTGATGTGGGTCGGCGAGCAGATCAGCGAGCGCGGCGTCGGCAACGGGATCTCGCTCATCATCACGGTCGGGATCATCTCGCGCGCGCCCGTGGCGATCTCGGACACATGGCGCAACCTCTCGCTGATCGATCCGGATTCGCGGACGCTGCCGCCGTATCTGCTGCTGATTCTCGGCGCCCTGTTCGTGCTCGTCGTGATGGCGATCATCATCGTCACCCGCGGCCAGCGCCGCATCCCCGTGCAGCAGGCCAAACGCATTGTCGGGCGCCGCATCTACAGCGGCCAGTCGAGCTACTTGCCGCTACGGGTCAACTACGCCGGCGTCATCCCGATCATCTTCGCCTCGTCGCTGCTGATGTTCCCGGCCACGCTGGCGCGCTTCTTCAGTAGCGGCGGCTTCTTCCAGTCGCTCAGCACGATGCTGTCGCCGGGCTCGTGGCTGTACACGATGCTGTATGCGTTACTGATCATCTTCTTCTGCTATTTTTGGACGGCGACGCAGTTCGACCCCATCAAGATGTCGAACGACATGAAGAAGAACGGCACGTTTATTCCAGGCAAACGTCCCGGCAAGCCGACGGCCGAGTTCCTCGATCGGACGATGAACCGGCTCGTGCTGTCGGGCGCGTTGTTCTTGGCGGCGGTCGCCGTGTTGCCGACGCTGCTGACTCGGGCGCACACGGGCGTGACCTACTCGATGGCGAATTTCTTCGGCGGCACGGGCCTGCTCATCATCGTCGGCGTGATGCTCGACACGATGGGCACGGTCGAGTCGCACCTGCTGATGCGCCACTACGACGGGTTTATGAAAAAGGGACGCTTACGGGGGCGGTACTGATGAGCGGACGTCGTTCCATCGTCATTTTCGGCCCTCCCGGTGCCGGCAAGGGCACCCAGGCGAGCCGGCTGATTCGGGACTTCGGGTTCGAGTATATTGCCACCGGCGAGATCTTGCGCCAGGCGATCGCCGGCGACACGGAGCTTGGCCGTCGTGCCAAGGGCTACGTCGAGACCGGCTCGCTCGTGCCCGACGAGGTGGTGATCCCGATCGTCGAGGAGCGCATGCGCGCCACGCGTGGGAACCGGAGCTTCTTGCTCGACGGGTTCCCGCGCACGATCCCACAGGCCGAGATGCTCTTCGAGGCGGCCAAGCGCGTCGGCGCGCCGGTCGAGAAAGTCGTTTACCTGAACACGCCGGACGAGGTCGTGCTCGAGCGGCTCACACAGCGGCGCCAGTGCCGGCTGTGCGGCGCCGTCTACAACTTGGTCACCATGCCGCCGAAGGAGTCGGGGAAGTGCGACGGCTGCGGCGGCCGCATCTACCAGCGCGACGACGACAAAGAAGAAACGGTCCGCACCCGGCTCAAGGTCTTTGAGGCGCAGACGCGCGATGTGATGCAGTTCTACCGCGACCGCGGGCTGGTGCTCGAGATAGACGGCGCGCTCCCCGTCGAGCAATCGTATGCGACGATTGCAGAGAGTCTCGGTGAGGTGCAATGATCATTTTCAAGAGCGATCGCGAGATTGCCGCACTCGGCGAAGCGGGCCGCATCGCGGCGGCCATCCTCGATGCGTTGTGCGCGCAGGCGGCGCCCGGCGTCACGACGATTGACCTCGAGCACGAGGCGCAGCGGCTGATGCGCGAGCACGGCGTCGACTCGGCGTTCAAGGGCTACCGGGGCTATCCGGGCACGATCTGCGCCTCGGTCAACGAGGAGATCGTGCACGGCATCGCCGGCCCGCGCCGGCTCGTCGAGGGCGACGTGGTGAGCCTCGACGTGGGCATCCGCCACGAAGGCTTCATCGGCGATACGGCGCGCACGGTGCCCGTCGGCGAGGTGGACGAGCTCAAGCAGCGGCTGCTCGAGGTCGGGGCCCGCTGCCTCGAGGCGGCCATCAACCAGGTCGGGCAGGGCAACCGGCTCGGAGACGTCTCGCACGCGGTGCAGGCGACGGCCGAGGCGGCCGGCTTCTCGGTCGTGCGCGACTTCGTCGGGCACGGCGTCGGCCGCGAGATGCACGAGGAGCCGAAGGTGCCCAACTACGGGCGGCCCGGCACGGGCCCCCTGCTCGGGCGCGGGCTTGTGATCGCCATCGAGCCGATGGTCAACGCGGGGACGCACGAGACCCGCGTGCTGGATGACGGGTGGACGGCGGTCACGGCCGACGGGCGGCCGTCGGTCCATTTCGAACATATGGTCGCTGTGACACGGGACGGCCGCGAGGTGCTGACCGCATGTCCAAAGAGGACGTGATACGCGTCGAAGGCCTGGTCAAGGAGCTTCTGCCGAACACGATGTTCCGGGTGGAGCTCGAGACGGGCCACATGATCCTGGCGCACATCTCGGGTAAGATGCGCATGCACTTCATCCGCATCCTGCGCGGCGACCGAGTCACTGTTGAGATGACGCCCTACGACCTGACGAAGGGGCGCATCGTGTACCGGGAGAAGTTTCGCACATGAAAGTCCGAGCATCCGTCAAACGCATGTGTGAGCGCTGCAAGGTGATCCGGCGCAAGGGCGTGCTGCGCATCATCTGCACGAACCCGCGCCACAAGCAGCGGCAGGGCTGAACCGACTGCGACTGGAGGAACAGACGTGCCACGCATTGTTGGTGTCGACATACCGAAGGAGAAGCTGATCGAGGTGGCGCTCACCTACATCCACGGCATCGGGCCGACTCGGTCCAAAGCCGTGCTCAAGGAGACGGGCATCGAGCCGAGCGTGCGCGCCAAAGACTTGACGCCCGACGAGGTGGGCCGGATCACCGAGGTGCTCAGCCGCGCGCCGTATCCGATCGAGGGCGACCTGCGCCGCGAGACCCAAGGCAACATCAGGCGGCTCATCGCCATCCACTCGTACCGCGGCCAGCGCCATACGTTGAGCCTGCCCGTGCGCGGCCAACGCACGCACACGAATGCCCGCACGCGCAAGGGGCCGCGGCGCGCGACCGTGGCGCTCAAGCGCAAGGTGACGAAGTAGGTCGAGGAGGAGCGCATCAGTGGCAAAGCGTGACCAAAAATCCGGCGGGCGCCGAAAGGCGGCGCAACGGCGAATCAGCAAGATCGTGCCCGGCGGCATTGCCCACATCCAGGCAACGTTCAACAACACGATCGTGACGATCACGGACCCGTCCGGCAAGGTGCTTGCCTGGTCGAGCGGCGGCAAGGTCGGGTTTTCCGGCTCGCGCAAGAGCACGGCGTTCGCCGCGCAGCTCGTCGCCGAGGATGCCGGCAAGACGGCCAAGGCCTACGGCATGCGCGAGATCAAGGTCTACGTCAAGGGGCCCGGCAGCGGCCGCGAGAGCGCGATCCGGGCGCTTCAGGCCGTCGGGCTCAATATCACGATGATCAAGGACGTGACGCCGATCCCGCACAACGGCTGTCGCGCGCCGAAGCGGCGCCGCATTTAGCCCACCGGCGCGAGCCACGCCGGGGACCAGGTGCCCGCCCGCTTCATCGGGGAGCAGGGGTTGACACAGACCGACACGTTGGGAGTGAAGGCGAAATGGCCATCAAGCTTGGTCGCTTCGAATTGCCGAACCGGCTGATCAAAGACGACAAGACGGCGACGGATACCTACGCGCGCTTCGTGGCCGAGCCGTTCGAGGCCGGGTTCGGCCACACGATCGGCAACTCGCTGCGCCGCGTGCTGCTCTCGTCGCTCGAGGGCGCCGCGATCACGGCTCTCAAGATCGCCGGGGTGCAGCACGAGTTCTCGACGATGAAAGGCGTCGTCGAGGACGTGGCCGAGATCGTGCTCAACCTCAAGAAGGTGCTCTGTGTGTCGCACTCACGCAAGACGCGCCAGCTCAGCCTCAGCGTCAAGCGCGACGGCGAGGTGACCGCCGCCGACATCGAAACCGACGGCACGGTCGAGATCCTCAACCCGGGCCTGCATATCTGCACACTGACCGAGAACCGGCGCCTGAGCGCGGATCTCGACGTGAGCGTCGGCCGCGGCTACAAGCCGAGCGAGCTGCTCAAGGGCGAGGACGAGCCGATCGGCAAAATCGCCATCGACGCGCTGTTTAGCCCGGTGCGCAAGGTGAAGTACTCGACCGAGAACACGCGCGTCGGCCAGCAGATGAACTACGACCGCCTCATCGTCGAGATCTGGACCGACGGGCGGCTCACGCCCGACGAGGCGCTCAAGCAGGCGTCGGCCATCCTGCGGCGCCATCTCGACGTGTTCGTCGACTACGACGAGCATTACGTCGAATTCGAGGCGCCGAAGCGCGAACGCAAGGACGAGGAAGAGGAGCTGCGCAAGCTGCTGCTGATGCCGATCAGCGAGATCGAGCTCTCGGTGCGCGCCGCCAACTGCATTGCGAACGCCCAGATCGAGACGATCGGCGACCTCGTGCAGAAGACCGAGGCCGACATGCTCAAGTACCGGAACTTCGGCAAGAAGTCGCTCGCCGAGATCAAGGGCATCATCGAGGGAATGGGCCTCAGTCTCGGCATGAAGGTCGACCACATCATGGACAAGAAGAACGACGAGGAAGACCAGGAGTAGCCCCGGATGCGACACCGCAAGATCAGAGGGCGGCTCGGACGCACGTCGGCCCATCGCCGCGCCATGATCAACAACATGATTACGTCGTTGCTTGCCCACGAACGTATCCAGACGACCGTGCCGAAAGCGAAAGCCGCTCGCCGCGTCGCCGAACGCATGATCACCTACGCCAAGCGCGACACGCTGCACGCCCGGCGGCTGGCGCATCGGCGGATTCGCGACAACGAGGTTTTGCGCAAGCTCTTCGCCGTGCTCGGCCCGCGCTACGAGAGCCGGCCGGGCGGCTACACGCGCCTCGTCCGGCTTGCCGCTCGCCCGGGCGACGGGGCCGAACTGGCCATCCTCGAGCTGGTCGACCGCTTCGGTGCGGGCGCGTCGCCCGTCGTGGAGAAGCCGAAGCGGAGGCGCAAGAAAAAAGCCGCACCTGCCGAGCCCGGTGAGGAAGACGTCCAGGAGGCCAAAGCGGCCGAGCCGGAGCCTGAGCCCGGCGACGAGGCTGAAGAAAGGGCGACAGCCGATAAGGCGGCCCCCGAGGCAGAGGCCGCTGATGAAGAGCCGCAAGAGAAGCCGGCCAAGAAAGAGAAGCCGAAGAAGAAGCCGCGCCGCGGCCTGCTGCGTCGACGCAAGCGCAGCGAATAGCGGCCCTGCCACCGTCCTATCGCCGATTGCCACCCGGTCTTCGTTTGTCCCGTCGTGATGTGGTATACTTCGGCATCGATTCACCCACGGGTCCGTGAGCCATGGAGTTACTCTGCATCGGCGTCGCGAAGGATCGCGAGCGCCTTGAGCGCCTGCTCGAGCGGCCCGCGCACAAGCGCGACATCGAGGCGTGGGTCCGCCCGATCGTCGACGCGGTGCGCCGCCGCGGCGACGTGGCCGTCATCGAACTGACGCGCAAGTTCGACGGTGTGCGGCTCACCCCCGCCCGGCTCCGCGTGCCTCGGTGCGAGATCGATGCGGCGCTCGACGAGGTGCCGCCGACGCTGCTGCGCGCGCTCAAGGCGGCCCGGCGCAACATCGAGGCCTACCACCGCCGGCAGCGGCGCGCGTCGTGGACGATGAAGACGCGCAGCGGTGCCGTGCTCGGCGAGCGGATCGTGCCGCTGCGTCGCGTGGCGGCATACGTGCCCGGCGGCGTGGCGCCGCTCGTCTCGACGGTCCTGATGACGGTTGTCCCGGCGCGGGTCGCCGGCGTCGGCGAGGTCGTCGTTGCCACCCCGCCCGGCAAGCGGGGCCGCGTGGCGCCGGCCGTTCTCGCCGCGTGCGCGCTCTGCGGCGTCGACGAGGTGTACCGCATCGGCGGGGCACAGGCGATCGCCGCGCTCGCCTTCGGGACAGGGCGAGTCGCCCGCGTCGACAAGATCGTCGGCCCCGGCAACATCTTCGTGACGACGGCGAAACGGCTGGTCTACGGCGACGTGGCGCTCGACGCGCCGTCTGGGCCGAGCGAGGTGCTCGTGTTGGCGGACGGCTCGGCCGACGCGCGCTGGGTGGCGGCCGACATCCTCTCGCAGGCCGAGCACGGCACGGGGCACGAGTTCGCCGTCGTTGTCACCACGTCGCGCCGGCTGGCGGAGCGGGTGCGTGCGCACGTCCTGGCCCGGCTCGACGAGCTACCGGCGCTGTCGCGGACGCGCGAGCGGCTCGAGCGCGGCATCGTGGCCGTCGTCGCGCCGAGCATGCCGAAGGCGATCGAGTTCGCCAACGCCTTCGCCGCGGAACACCTCGAGATCGTCGCGCGCGATGCGCGGCGGCTGAGCAGGTTAATCACGAACGCGGGCGCGATCTTCATCGGGCCGTATTCGCCGGTGCCCGTGGGCGATTTCGCCGCGGGGCCGAGTCACTGCCTACCGACGGGCGGTGCCGCCGCCATGTTCTCGGGCCTGTCGGTCGACGACTTCGTGAAACGCATGAGCACGATCGAGTGCTCGCGCGTGGCGCTCAAGGCGCTCGCGCCGATCGTCGAGGCGCTCGCGGAAGCCGAAGGGCTGCCGGCTCACGCGGTGGCCGTGCGGGAGCGGCTCGAACGATGAGCGCCCGGCGGCTGCTTAGGAAAGCGGTCGAGGCGCTCGAGGCCTACGTGCCCGGCGTGCAGCCCGAGGGCGACGACTGGCTCAAGCTCAACACGAACGAGAACCCGT
>CAZCQN010000061.1:0-14140 GCA_964500825.1 uncultured Verrucomicrobiota bacterium
TGCGGGGGCTCTGTGGCGCGCAATGCCCCGGGTACCACGGGCTGACGCCCGTGGCTACACGATGTCGCCCGCTGCGCGGGCTCAGCAAGTCGGCGACTGCGCATTCGGCATGCTGCACGAGGTCACCGGCTGAGCTCCCAGTGTCTGGTCAACCCGAGTCGAGATGGTGTATAGTGCCGCCCTGCCAGGCCTCACCGACATCGAACACCCGAGGAGGAAGGTCGTGGCGCTCCGTTTCTTCGACACGTTGACACGCACGCAGCGCGAGTTCGAGCCAATCGAGCCGGGCACGGTGGGCCTCTACACGTGCGGCCCGACGGTCTACAACTACGCCCACCTCGGCAACTTCCGCGCCTACATCTTCGAGGACCTGCTCCGCCGCACCCTCAAGTTCAAGGGGCACCGGGTCATCCAGGTGATGAACCTGACCGATGTCGACGACAAGACGATCCGCGCCTCGCGCGAGGCCGGCATTGCGCTGAGCGAGTACACGGCCAAGTACATCGACGCCTTCTTCGAGGACCTCGACACGCTCAACATCGAGCGCGCCGAGCACTATCCGCGCGCGACCGACTACGTCGACGCGATGATCGAGATCGTCACGGGGCTCGAGACGAAGGGCTTCGCCTACCGCGGCGACGACGGCTGCGTCTACTTCAGCATCGCCAAGTTCCCGACCTACGGCGAGCTCGCCCACATCGACCCCGCCGAGCTGAGGGCCGGCGCCCGCGTCGCCCAGGACGAATACGACAAGGAAGCGGCCGCCGACTTCGCGCTCTGGAAGGCGTGGGATCCCGACGACGGCGACGTCAAGTGGGACAGCCCGTGGGGACCCGGCCGGCCTGGGTGGCACATCGAGTGCTCGGCGATGTCGATGAAGCTGCTCGGCCCGCACTTCGACGTCCACACCGGCGGCGTCGACAACATCTTCCCCCACCACCAGAACGAGATCGCCCAGAGCGAGGGGTTTTCCGGCCAGAAGTTCGTCAACTACTGGCTCCACAACGAGCACCTGATCGTCGAGGGGCGGAAGATGTCCAAGAGCTTCGGCAACTTCTACACCCTCCGCGACCTGCTCGACAAAGGCTACTCGGGCCGCCAGATCCGCTGGCTGCTCCTGACGACCCACTACCGCGCCCGGCTCAACTTCACCTTCGACGGCCTCGACGCCGCCAAGGCGAGCCTCGAGCGCATCGACGACTACCTGCTCAAGCTCGACGAGGCGGCATCGAAGACCGTCAGCGCGGATGGTGGGGGAATAGGCCCGCTCATCGAGCGCGCCCGGAAGGCGTTCGACGACGGCCTCGACGACGATCTGAACATCGCGGTGAGCGTCGCCGCCCTGTTCGATTTCGTCAGGGACGTCAACAAGCTCCTCGCAGACGGCACCGTCGGCGCGGGCGAAGCGAAGGCAGCGATCGCGTTCCTCGATGAGCTCGACGCCGTCCTCGGCGTCATCCGCTTCGGCAAAGAGGCCGAGATCCCCGAAGAGATCACGAAGCTGGCCGAGGAGCGCCAGGCCGCCCGCAAGGCGAAGGATTTTGCCAAGGCCGACGCCATCCGCGACACGATCGCCGCCCGCGGCTACACCGTCGAGGACGTCCCCGGCGGCTTCCGCATCAAGAAGGGATAGAGAGGGAGAAGCGTGCCGCGATCACAGCGATCGGAATGTGTCGCACCTTCGGCGCTCTGGGTCTTGTTATGGTTCTCGTACCCGGGGCTCACGCCCCGGGCTAGGTTCTGCCGCCGCTTCGCGGCTGGTCAGTTGTCGCCGCAACCGTCTTGAGACAGAGAGACGCGCCGCCTGACGCGCGATGCAAGCTCGGGATGCCAGCAGCGCCGACGACGGCCAAACGCGGCAAGCGCTAAGCGACGCGGACGAGCAGCGCCGAAGGCGCGAAGGAACCTAGCCCGGCCCGTAAGGGCCGGGAAGAAGCGCAACAACACAACATAAGCCCCGAAGGGGCGACAGAACGGAATCTGCGCGATCTGTGTGATCTGTGGCTGAAGAACTCATGGCACGCGGCACGTTCATCACATTCGAGGGGCCCGAGGGCTCGGGCAAGACGACGCAGATCGAGCACCTTGCCGCGTGGCTGCGCTCGACGGGGCGCGACGTCGTCGTCACGTTCGAGCCGGGCGGGACGAAGATCGGCGAGCGCGTCCGCGCGCTGCTGTTCGACCTCGCGCACGGCGAGATGACGGCCCGGACCGAGCTGCTGCTGATGAACGCCGCCCGCGCCCAGCACGTCGAGCAGGTGATCGAGCCGGCGCTCACGGCCGGCAAGCTCGTCCTGAGCGACCGGTTCGCCGAGTCGTCACTCGCCTACCAGGGCTTCGGCCGTGAGCTCGGACTCGACGTGGTCGAGCCGATCTGCGACTTCGCCACCGGCGGCCTGAAGCCCGACCTGGTCCTTCTCCTCGACCTCGACGTGGCAGAAGGCCTCAAGCGAAACCGGAAGCTCGATGCGGGGAGCGCCCGGACGGAAGCGACCAAAGGGAATCGGTTCGAGGCCGAATCGCTGGCGTTCCACCAGCGCGTGCGCGACGGCTTCCTCCAGCTTGCCAAGCGCGAGCCCGACCGCTTCGTCGTCCTCGACGCCACGCTGCCGCCCGACGAGCTTGAGGCCGGCATTAGGAAAGCCATCGCCGAGCAGCTGGGTCTCTTGCCGTGACCCGAGAACGATTTCACACAGTGTCGGGAGTAGATGTCGCTTCCATGGGGAACGGAGCTGAGGATGGTGGCCGGGACCGCGACACCGGCAAGCTTGCTGATGGGCATCAACGAAATGGATTGACGGCGCGATGTAGGGCGGGTCGCCCTCGGCCCGCCGCAGCCGCGTAGCGGCGACACAAGCAGTCAGCGACACGGCGGGCCGAGGGCGACCCGCCCTACATCGCTCACGCGTGCAAGAGGTACCGGGTATCAAGATACATGGTTGATGACCATCAACAGGCTTGTCTCGTTCTGATTAGGCCAGCCCTTCAGGGCTGGTTGAGCGCGCGGGCCCACACATTGCCGGAGCCCGTTTCAACGGGCTTCTGTGGAGTGGCTTAAGCCAACATGCATAGGGCGTTGAAACGCCCTATGATGGGACAGCCGTCCTGCTGCACCAGCCTTGAAGGGCTGGCCTATCAGGACGGGACGTTGAAACGCCCCACAGGTGTTCAGGATGAGCTTCGATGACGGACATCCTGTCCGAATAATCGGCAACGAGCGGGCGATCGGGCTGCTCGCGAGCAGCATCGAGCAGGGCCGGGTCGCGCACGCCTACCTGTTCGCCGGGCCGGCGGGCGTCGGCAAGGGGCTGGTGGCCCGCGCGTTCGCCAAGGCGCTCAACTGCGAACAGGGCGGTACCGTGCCGTGCGACGCGTGCCTTGCCTGCCGCAAGATCGACCACGGGACGCATCCCGACGTGCTCTGGTTTCGCCCCGCCGGCGCGATGCGCATGATCCGCGTCGAGCAGGTCGCCGAGTTCCTCCAGGCCGCGGCGTTCAAACCGTACGAGGGCCGGTGGAAGGTCTTCATGCTCGTCGACGCCGACCGCCTGAACGTCGAGTCGCAGAACAAGGTGCTCAAGACGCTCGAGGAACCGGCGCCGGGCACGGTCATCATCCTCACCTCGGCGCTGCCCGAAGCGCTCCTGCCGACGATCCGGTCGCGCTGCCAGCGCGTGGCCTTCCACCCGATCCCGCGCGAGGCGATCGAGCAGTACCTGATCGAACACCGCGACGCCGATCCCGAGCGCGCCGCGATCGCCGCCTCGCTGGGCCGCGGCAGCCTTGCGGCGGCGATCGAGTACCTCGACGAGCGGGCGGGCCAGCGCCGGCGTGCGCTCTACAACATGCTGGCAGTCGGCGGGTTCGAGCACTTCGCCGACCTCCAGGCGATGGCGCTTGGCATCGAGCAGGAGCTCGTGGCGCGGCGCGAGACGCTCAAGAAGGAGCTGGCCGACGAGCAGGCCGAGCTGCTCAGGGGGCTGGACGCGGCCGCGCAGAAGGCGCTCACGGATCAGCACAACGCCCACGCCGAGAGCGAGTTCCGCCGCGAAGTCGACGGGCTGCTCAACGCCATTGCCCTGTGGTATCGTGACGTGCTAATCTCAAAGGAAACAGGTGCGGGGGCCCTAGCGGCCGGAACGGCCGCCCTCATCAACGCCGATTATGCCGAGCTGATCGCGGCCCAGACGACTGCGAGGTCGACCGATGAGCTGCTCGCCGCCTTCGATACGATAGATGAGGTGCGCAAGGCGATTGCGCTCAACGTCAAGCTTGCCAACAGCCTCGAGGCGCTGTTCCTCAAGCTCGATCTGCTCAGAAGAGCTCCGGTCGCCTAGCCCGCCCGATATGGAGTCTTCCCCATGATCACCGCGGTGCAGATGCGCTTGCGTCAGGCCGGCCAGGTCCGGTTCTTCAAGGTCGGCAGCGCCGACACCGTTGGCGGCCTGGATCTCAAGCCGGGCGAGTACTGCATTGTGCAGTCCGAGCGCGGCCTCGACTTCGGCCAGGTCACCGACGAGCCGCGTCACGCCATGGAGAGCGAGTTCGAGGACCCGCTCCTGATGGTCGTGCGCAAAATCACCGTCAACGACCGGTTCCAGATCAACAAGAACATCCGCGACGCCCAGGCCGCGCGCGACACGTGCCTCCGCAAAATCGAGTCCCACCGCCTGCCGATGAAGCTGGTCGATGCCGAGTACTCGTTCGACCGCAACAAGATCGTCTTCTACTTCACCGCCGAGGGCCGGGTCGATTTCCGCGCTCTGGTCAAGGACCTCGCCCGCGCGTTCCGCGCCCGGATCGAGCTCAGGCAGATCGGCGTGCGCGACGAGTCGAAGCTGCTCGGCGGCATCGGCGCGTGCGGCCGCGTCATCTGCTGCGCGTCGTGGCTGCGCGGCTTCACGCCGATCAACATCCGCATGGCCAAGGACCAGCACCTGTCGCTCAACCCGACGAAGCTTTCCGGCGTGTGCGGCCGGCTGCTCTGCTGCCTGCGCTACGAGCACGAGTGCTACAAGGAAATGGCCCGCGACCTGCCCCGTAACGGCACGCTCGTCAAGACCGAGCAAGGCCAAGGCACGGTCGTGGACCAGAACATCCTCAGGCGCATGGTCACCGTCCGGCTCGACGACGAGCGCATGAGCAGCTTCCGCGCCGACGAGGTCGAGATCCTGCAGGAACGGCCGCCGAAGAGAAAGAAGACATGAGTGCGACGCCCTTCTATATCACGACGGCGATCCCCTACCCGAACGCGCTGCCGCACATCGGCACCGCCTACGAGCTCATCGCCACGGACACGCTCGCCCGGTTCTACCGGCTCGCCGGCTACGACGTGTTCTTCCTCACCGGCACCGACGAGCACAGCCAGAACGTCGAGAAGGCCGCCCGCGAGAAGGGCGTCGACCCGAGCACGTTCGTCGACGAGATCGTGCCGGGCTTCGATACCGCCTGGCGGCTGCTCGGCGCGAGCTACGACGACTTCCTCCGCACAACGTCGGAACGCCACAAGCGCACCGTGCACGCGTTCATCCAGCGCTGCTACGACGCCGGCGACATCTACAAGGGCACGTACGAGGGCTACTACTGCGGCTCGTGCGAGGCGTTCTACGACGAGGCGGACCTCGTCCCCACCGACGGCGAATACGGCTGCCCGACGCACCGCAAGCCGGTCGAGTACCTCAAGGAGGAGAACTACTTCTTCGCGCTGTCGAAGTACACGGACCGGCTCAAGGCCCACATCGAGGCGCATCCCGAGTTCATCATCCCCGAGGGGCGGCGCAACGAGGTCCTCGGCCTCGTCGAGCAAGGCCTGCGCGACTTCAGCATCTCGCGCGTCGCCAAAGAGTGGGGCATCCCGCTGCCGTTCGACCCGTCCCAGGTCGTCTACGTCTGGTTCGACGCGCTCATCAACTACCTGAGCGGCCTCGCGCCTGACGGTCACGACGGCGCCGCATTTGACCCGGCGACGGACAACTTCAAGAAATACTGGCCGGCCGACATCCACGTGATCGGCAAGGACATCTCGCGCTTCCACTGCCTCTACTGGCCCGCGATGCTCATGAGCGCCGGCCTGCCGGTGCCAAAGCAAGTCTCCATCCACGGCTGGGTCAACGCCGTCAGCCTCGACGAGGACGGCGCACCGCACAAATGGAAGATGAGCAAGAGCGTCCTGACGGAACGGCCCGACCTGGCGCCGCTCATCGACCCCATCGTCGCCGCCGAGCGCCGCGGGCCCGACGCGCTCCGCTACTTCCTGCTGCGCGAGGTCGCCTGGGACCGCGACGGCAACTACAGCCTCGAGAAGTTCGACGAGCGCTACAACGCCGATCTCGCCAACGACCTCGGCAACCTGCTCAACCGCGTCGTCGCGATGATCGGCAAGTACTGCGGCGGCGCCGTGCCGCAGCCGGCGGAGAACGAGGGCCCTGATACCGACTTAAAAAAACTCGCCGAGCAGACCGTCGAGAAGGTCTGGTCCCTCGTACGGACTTCGGCCCTCAGCCAGGTGCTTACCGAGATCTGGACTCTCATCCAGCGCGCCAACCGGTACGTCGAGGAGACCGCGCCGTTCAAGCTGCGCAAGGACCCCGCCAAGGCCGACCGCCTCGGCACCGTCCTGTACAACCTCGCGGAGACGCTGCGCATCGTCGGCCTGCTCGTGACCCCCTTCATGCCGACCATCGGCCCGAAGATCTGGCAGCAGCTCGGCCTCGGCGACACCCACGCCACCGCCCACCTCGACGACCTCAAAACCTTCGGCGGCCTCACGCCCGGCACCCCCGTCGAGCCGCCCGTCCCCCTCTTCCCCAAGGAGCAGGCCTAGCTCTTTCTGCTCACGACTCTCCTCTGCGAGCTCGCGTGCGAAGCACGCACGGCGCCTCTGCGAGAGGCTTTCTTTTTCTCTCTCGCGGAGGCGCAGAGCCCGCAGAGAAGCCCGAAGGCAGTGTGAATAGAACGCCCTCGGCGTGCGTCCGCTTGTGTGTCAGGCTGTAGGCCAGGGAGAGGCTTGCCATGTCTCGTCCGCGCGCACTGCTCATCGCCCTCGCCGCCATCTGCATCCTGGCCCTGGTTGTCGTCACCACCACGCTCATCGACACGCGCATCTCGTCCGGACCCGAGCCAAGCCAGCGCGACGCCGCCCGAAGAGACATCACCGACACGACCCGCCCGGCCGCGTCCACCTCCCGCGACTGGTTCGCCGAAGACACGGCCGATCAACGCCAGCCACCCCCCGAGCCCAACGTCACCGGCATCGTCGTCGATGAGACCGGCACGCCTGTGGAGGGGGTGTGCGTGTCTGCGTGCCACCTTGCGCCCTACCTAGCGACGCCGCTGAACACGGAAGGATTGGAGAACCGATACGACTTCGGGCCGAGGATTGACCCGCGAGATGATCCCACAGAACCGGAAAGCGATACAGAGGTAGGTGGGTTCGGCCGGGCCGATCCCGGAGAGATGGGGTTCCTGATCGATGCCGACCTGGGTGGTGGCGTGCAGGAGGTCAGGGTTGGTCCGCCTTGGGGCAAGTGCCCGCAGTGTCTCACGGACGAGAACGGCTGGTTCGCCCTCCGCGTGTGCGACAAGCTCTGGTACGGGCTGGTCGTCGAGAAAGAAGGCTGCGCCGGTCCCGTGCGCGTCTTCCGCGAGCCGCAGGAAGGCATTTGCCTTGTCCTCTATGGCCCGGGCTCGATCGTCGGGCGCGTCGTTGACGCAGACACAGGTGACCCGGTGATGCACTTCACCGCGACGCTAACCTGGACATCAAGCGATGCCGCGACACCGACGGGCTTCGGTGGCTTCGACGAAGAGGATCTGAAGGAAGAGCGCATCACTGTCGACGGCACGCATGGTGAGTTTCGCTTCGACGAGGTACAGAGCCGTGCGTGCTGGCTTGAAGTTGAGGCGGACGGGTACGTCTCGGTCACTCAGATGGTCCAGCCTGTGATGGGCGTCAGCATGCGTCTTGTTGTGCGTCTCTGCAGGAGCGCCCGGCTCACGGGTAGAGTGATCTGGGCATCAAGCGGCGATCCCGTTCCCGAGACAGGCGTCGTGGTGAAGGGACGAAGACTCCGGGCGTCCGCAGAGTACTGGTTTGGGGGCATGTCGCCGCGCGGCCTTCCTGATAAGGAAGGAGCATTCAGCATGTCGCAGCTTCTCGCGGGTCGCGTCAAGGTTTCTGTTGCCAGGCTCTCCCAGAGCGGCTTCGGGCCTATCCTGGCCGAGGTTCCGCTCGTCGAACGAGAACTCGTTTTGCCGCCCGGCGAGACGACCGATGTCACCCTCAAGGTGGCTGACCAGAAGGCCAGTGTCAACGGACGCGTCGTGACGAGTGAAGACGGCGGGCCAGTTGAGAATGTGCAGGTCAGCCTTGATCCCCCGTTTTGGGGGTTTGACGGCACTTCCGTTGAAGAGCCGGGCGAGCCCATGACCACAAAGACCGACGGCAATGGTGCGTTTCGCTTCCCCGACGTGCCGTCAGCCGATTATCGCCTCCGGGTGCTGCACGAGCAGTACGTCGTGACCGAAGGGCACACGCTTCGTGTCAAGCCGGGTGAGTCTGTCGAGGGGGTTGTCATCGAACTTGTCAGACCGGCACGGGTCGAGGGGCGTGTGACTGACGCCAGCGGTCGTCCGGCCAAAGTCATCGTCAGCTGCTGTCTGGCTGAGTCCGGCGGAGTCTGGACTGACGAGGCGGGCAAGTACTCATTCGAGCGGGTCAAGCCTGGGTGCGCCCTTCTGAGTTGCCGTAAGGGCTATGATCGCGATGGCCTGGTCACCCGTTTCGTGGACATCCCGCCGGGCCAAACGGTGCGCGTGGATGTCGTGCTGCCAGAGACGTACACGGTGTCGGGTAGGACGACCGTCGCAGAAGCAATGGTCGAGGACGGTCTGTACCAACTGCTGCCTCTTCCTGCGGGGACTGACCCCTCAAGTGGCTTCGTTGCTCGGGATGGATGGAAAGAGGAAGGAGGCCGCTTCAGGTTCGACAACGTGCCGCCAGGGAAGTACACCTTGTTCGCGCGGTTCAATGCCTACCCACAGGGGACGCTTGCAGCGAGCATGCCCGTCGAGGTCGTGGCAACCGATGTCGAGCTTGAGCTTGAACTTCCCACAGGGATGATCACCGGCCATGTTCTTGATCGAGACACGGGGAAACCGGTTTTATACGCGATGGTTTCGATCCGTAGGGAACAGATCTTCGGCGATCCAGCCAAGGGCAAGGTAGACGTCGAAATAGTCGCCCCGATCTGGACGGATCCCTACGCGGGGTCATACACGTTTGGTCCCCTGGGCGACGGGCGGTATGCTATTACGGCGTCGAAAGACGACTATGGCGTCGGGCGCGCTGAGGTCGATGTCGTGGGCGGCAAGATGATCGGGGACGCGGACCTCTGGCTCTCGGCAGGTCATGAGGTGAGGTGCACAATCGCATCGGCCCAGCCAGACGCGCCCGTCAGCGAGGTGATCGTCACCCTGCGGGACCCAACGCAAGCACTCGTCACCAGAACCTACCTCAACGCCGGCTCGGACGGCGCCCTCTCGAAGTATGAGGAGTACGTCATCGGCTGCCTTTCGCCCGGCGACTATGTGCTCGAGGCAGTCTCATCGACGACGGCGTGGCAGCGCGTGGAGCTGACAGTCACGGCGCGTGGCAAGAACCTTGTCAAACTCCGGCTGCCCGCTGGGAAGACACTTGTCACAGAGCTGACCGACCCAGCGGGTAAGCCCGTGGCCGGCGCCATTGCCGACATCAAGGACGCTCTTGGCAGGGACAGACTGTGGCGCACGGGCTACTACGAGCGGGACTGGGGTTTGTCTATCCACAGCGCCTCGGACGGTCACGGCATCACGCGCATCGAGCATCTGTTGCCGGGGACGTACACCCTGACGGTGCGGGCGGCGGGGTACGAGACGGCCGAGCAGCAGGTCGAGGTGCTGGACGCGGACGAGACCCGCGTCAAGGTCGTTCTGCAACGCCTTCAGGACGAGTAACGCCAGATCCACCTTCCCCCTTTGCGCTCTTTGCGGCTTTGCGTGACGTCTTCCTTCAGAAAGCCTGCGGGAACGGGTGAACTTCTCGTTCGTCAGAGCATATAATGCTTGGGAACTGAGGAGAGCATGGGCGACGCGATCCTGGAAACCGAGGGGCTGACGAAGCGGTTCGGCGCGCGGGTGGCCGTCGATGGCCTGAGCCTGCGAGTCGCGCGCGGCGACGTGTTCGGCTTCCTCGGGCCGAACGGCGCGGGCAAGACGACGACGATCCGCATGGTCACGGGCCTCATCCGGCCGAACGCCGGTCAGATCGCCATCGGCGGCGTGCGGCTGCGGCGCAGCCGGCGAAAGGCGCTCCGTAAGGTCGGCGCCCTCGTCGAGACGCCCGCGTTCCACCCACACCTGAGCGCACGTACGAACCTCGCCGTGTTCGCCTCGCTGAGCCGGCGCGTGGACGGCAAGGAGCTCGACGAGGCGCTCGACACGGTCGGCCTGCTCGCCCGTGCGGGCGACAAGGTGAAAACCTACTCGCACGGCATGAAGCAGCGGCTCGGCATCGCGTGCGCGCTGGTGCCGCAGCCCGAGCTGCTCGTGCTCGACGAGCCGTCCGACGGACTGGACCCGCACGGCATCAAGGACGTGCGCGACCTCATTCCCTCGCTTGCACGCGAGCTCGGCGTGACGATCTTCATCTCGAGCCACATCCTGAGCGAGGTCGAGCAGACGTGCTCCCGGCTGGCCATCATCGACCACGGCCGCCTCGTCACGCAGGGCACGATGGACGAGCTCCGGAGCGCCGAGCCGGTCGTGACCTTCGGCGTCGACCGCGTCGCCGATGCGCGGCGGCTCATCGAGGAGAAGCTCGGCCTGGACGTGCTCTCGATGGACGAGACCGAGCTGCGCCTCACGCTGCCCCACGAGCGGATCGCCGACGTGAACACCGCGCTGGTGAGCGCCGGCCATCGTGTCCACGCGATCGTGACCGCGCGGCAGTCGCTCGAAGACCTGTTCCTGGAACTAACGGAGAAGTCGATCCGGTGATGTTCTTTCGCGCGCTGAAATGCGAGCTCGTCAAGAACCTGCGCAAGAAGCGTACGTTCTGGGCGTTCGCGGCGGTCACCGCGCTCGTGAGCGTTCTGCTGATCGGCTACGTCGTGAGCCGCTTCGATCCGGTCAGCGAGTACCTGCGCCACGCCTCGCCACCGGAGCGTGCTCTGGCGAACATGGCTGTCGAGGCGTTCGGCAACGGGATGCTGTTCGCCGTGCTGTTCATGGGTCTGCTGGGCTTCGCGCTCATGCCGGTGCTGGCCGTCGCGTTCGGCGGCGAGCTCATCTCGAGCGAGATCCAGCTCGGCACGCTGCGGACCGCGCTCACGCGGCCCGTGACGCGCCTCGGCTTCTACATGACCAAGTATGCCTATGCGGCGCTCATCACGCTCGGATTCGTGCTGTTCACAGCGGTGCTGACCTATGGGCTTGGCGTGCTGTTCCTGGGCCGAGGTCCACTGCTCGTGCCTGCCGCGCTCCTGGGGCAGGTGCGGGGGCAGGTGCGCTCGGGAACGTTCCCCGGGCTGCACGTGCTGAGCGAGCAGACGGCGCTCGCGCGTTTCTTCGTCGCGTACCTGCTGGTGGCGATCGCTGTCATGACGATGACGACACTGTCGTTCACGCTCTCGACGCTCGTCAAGCACACGGGCGCGGCGATGATCATCGCGATCTCGACGTACTTCATCCTGCTCATCGTGGCCGCCGTGCCCTGGCTCGAGAGTTGGCGCCCCTACCTATTCGTCAGCAAGATGACCTACTGGCTCCCGGTGTTTCAGCCCGATCCCCCGGTCCGCCAGATCTGGGGCGATATCGGCTACTTCGCCCTCTATAACGCCGCGCTCTTCATCCCCGGCCTGCTCGTGTTCCTCCGCCGCGACGTCCAGTGCTAGCACGGCCGGGCCGCAGCGGGGCTTGACAAGTCGGCACGAGCGTGGTAGTTGACATGCCGATGCGACGGTAGCTCAGTTGGTAGAGCTCCAGCTTCCCAAGCTGGCTGTCGAGGGTTCGAATCCCTTCCGTCGCTCTCTTTTTTTGCCACAGATTGCACGGATTCCACAGATGTGTCCGATAGCCTCCGGCTATCGAACCCGATCTGTGTCGATCTGTGAAATCCGTGGCTTCTTCTTCTGATGCAGGAAGACGGACAGGACGGCAAGGTCGCTCGGGTTGATGCCGGCGATGCGCGAGGCCTGGCCGAACGTCTCGGGTCGCAGCGCCGCAAGCTTCTCGGCCGCCTCGTTACGCAAGCCGCGGACTGAGGCGAAATCGACGTCGGGCGGGATGCGCCGGTTCTCGGTCTTTGCCAGGCGCGCGACCTGGCGGCGCTGCTTGTCGAGGTAGCCCTCGTACTTGATCTCGAGCTCGATCCGGCACTCAACGTCGGACTCGTGTTCGTGGACGAGCTCCGGATACCGACGGCGCAACGCCGCGTACGTCATGCCCGGCCGGCGAAGCAGCAAGGCGAGCGACTCCCCGCGTGCGCGGACCGTTGCGAACCGCTTCACCTCGTCGGCGACACGCTGCTCTTGACGCTCGAACCGCCCGAAATCCTCGTCGCTGACGAGGCCGACGCGATGACCGACCGGCATCAGGCGCGCCTCGGCGTTGTCGGCGCGCAGCAGCAGCCGGTACTCGGCCCTCGACGTGAACATGCGGTACGGCTCGCGGATTTCCTTGGTGCACAGGTCGTCAATGAGCACGCCGATGTACGCCTCGTCGCGCCCGAGCACGACGGGCGCCTCGCCGCGCAGCCTGAGCACCGCGTTGATCCCGGCCATGACCCCCTGCCCCGCGGCCTCCTCGTAGCCGGAGGTGCCGTTGATCTGGCCGGCGAGGTAGAGGTTGTCGACGAGCTTCGACTCAAGCGATCTCTTGATCTGGTCAGGTGGCACGAAGTCGTACTCGATCGCGTAGCCGTACCGGGTCAGCTCGGCGCGTTCGAGGCCCCGGATCGAGCGGACGAGGGCAACCTGGACGTCCTCGGGCAGGCTCGTGGCGATTCCGTTCGCGTAGAGCTCGTCGGTGTCGAGCCCCTCCGGCTCGAGGAAGAGCTGGTGCCGCTCGTGGTGCGGGAAGCGGACGACCTTGTCCTCGATCGACGGGCAGTAGCGCGGGCCGACCCCAACGATGCGCCCGGCGTAGAGCGGCGACCGGTCGAGGTTGCGTCGGATGATGTCGGCCGTGCGCGCGTTCGTGTACGTGATGTGGCACGCCACCTGCCGCAAGCGTTCCGGCGGCTCGGCGCGGGCGAAGCGGCCGGGCGGATCGTCGCCGGGCTGGAGATCGCAGGCGGCCCAGTTGATCGTTTTCCCGTCGAGACGCGGCGGCGTGCCGGTCTTGAGCCGGCCGAGCCGGAAGCCGAGCGACGCGAGGCTCTCGGATAGGCCGAGCGCCGGCGCCTCGCCGTAGCGGCCCGCCGGCCACGAGCGCTCGCCGACGTGGATGAGGCCGTTGAGGAACGTGCCGGCCGCCACGATCACGGCGCCGGCACGCCACGTGCCGCCGTTCGCCCCGAAGACGCCGCGCACGCGCGCGCCCTCGACGAGCAGCTCGACGGCCATCTCCCCAAAGACGTCGAGGCCGGGCTGGTTCTCGACGACGCTGCGCATCGCCTCGCGGTACGCTTTGCGGTCGCACTGCGCGCGCGGCGCCCAGACGGCGGGGCCCTTGCTCGTATTGAGCATCCGGAACTGGATCGTCGTCCGGTCGGTCACGCGCGCCATCTCGCCGCCGAGCGCATCGATCTCGCGCACAAGGTGGCCCTTCGCCAAGCCGCCGATCGCCGGGTTGCACGACATCTGCGCGATTGCTTCAACGCTGCCCGTGAGCAGCGCGACGCGCGCGCCCATGCGCGCCGCCGCGAGCGCCGCCTCACACCCGGCGTGCCCGCCGCCGACGACCACGACGTCGTATGTCTTCACCGCACACACCAGTTATCGTGAGCCCCGTGGGGGCGAGTAAGCGTAGCCGTTGACCTGTCAATCGCCCCTGGAGGGGCTCCATTCTTCTTTGGGGGTACCGCATACCACGGGCTTGCGCCCGAGGCTACTTCCAAACGCCCTGACGGGCTATGAAATCTCGACACGAACCGGCTGCACGA
>CAZCQN010000061.1:14240-16693 GCA_964500825.1 uncultured Verrucomicrobiota bacterium
CTACTTCCAAACGCCCTGACGGGCTATGAAATCTCGACACGAACCGGCTGCACGATTGGGGGTACCGCATACCACGGGCTTGCGCCCGAGGCTACTTCCAAACGCCCTGACGGGCTATGAAATCTCGACACGAACCGGCTGCACGACAGGCAAGCTCGTCGACACGCAAGGAAGCATTGGGAAAGCAAGGCTAGTCGACTGATGGGGTGCCGCCGTGCTCGACGATTTTTTGGCGGATGGCGGCGGCGCCTTCGGGGTACAGCTCGAGCGCCTTGTTCCACCCCTCGATCGCTTTGGCCGTGTCGCCGAGCTTGAGGTGGGCGTCGCCGAGGTGGTCGAAGATCTCGGCGACGGGCGGTCCGAGGTCGACGGCGCGCTCGAGCTGGCGCAGCGCCTCCTCGTACCGGCCCTGCTGGAAGTAGACCCAGCCGAGGCTGTCGGCGACGGCGCTGCTGTCGGGCTCGAGCTCGACCGCGCGCTCGATCAGTTTGAGCGCCTGGTCGAGGTTCTGCCCAGCCTCGGCCCACATGTAGCCGAGGTCGTTGAGCGCGGTGGCCGAGTCGGGGTCGAGCTCGATCGCACGCTGGAACTCGCGCGCGGCGGCGTCGTCTCGGCCGATCCGGTTCAGGCCGACCGCGAGCGCAAGCCGGGCGGCCGCGCTGGTGGGCGCCGCGTCGGCCGCGTGCTCGAGCGCGTCGATCGCCTCGTCGAACTGCTCTTGCGCTTCGCCGTCGCGGCCGGCGAGCTCCAGGGCGAGCCCGAGCTCGATCTGCCACCGCGGGTCGGAGGACCGGACGAGCGCTCGCTCGAGCGACTCGACGGCGAGATCGGCGCGGCCGAGACGCACCCGGCAGCGACCGAGATGGAAGTGCGCCTCGCCGAGCTCCGGGGCCTGCCGAGCGGCGACCGCCAGCTTGCGGGCCGCATCCGGGACGCGGTCTTCGAGGTAATCGGCGAAGCCGCTCACAAAATAGAAGCGGCCGACGAGCGGAGGACCGTCGGCGGCGCCAAGAGCCACGCCGGCAATATGGCGCACCTGGTCGTAGTTGCCGCGGTCGAGGTAGTACGAGCACAGGCGAAGGGCCGGCGACGGGTCAGGCTCGTCACCGCGAAGCATCTGGTCAAGAATCTCGTCGAGCGTGTCGCGCGCCTCGTCGGAGTTGCCGGCTGCGTCGGCGTACCGCAGCAGGGCGAACTGCGCGGCGAACGAGTCGGGACGGGCCTCGACCGCCCGCCGGGCCCACTGGCCGAACGCCTCGAGGTCGCCCTGGCGCTCGTACCCCTCGGCGATCGACAGAAGGCCGAACTCCGAGGTCGGGTCGAGCTCGAGCAGCCGGTGAGAGAGCGCGCGCGCCTTCTCGGCTTCGCCCTGCTGCTGGTAGAAGATCGCGAGGGCGACCAGCGCCTCGCGCGACTCCGGCTCCCACTCGAGCGCCTGCTGGAACACGGCGATGGCCTCGGCCGCGTCGCCGTAGGCCACGTAGAGCCGGACGATTCTCGGCAGGTACTGCTCTTGCTGCCCGCGCAGGTAGGCACACGACTTCGTGAACGCCGTCCGCGCGCTCTCGGGCTTGCCCCGCACGAGCAGGGCGGCGATGTAGTCGCACCAGAAGCCGGCCTTGGCGGGGAACCGCTCGACGAGGAGCTTGGTCAGCTCGAACGCCCGCGCATCGTCGCCCCTCTCGAAGTAGAGCTCGCGCACGCCGATGAGCAGCGCGCGGTGGCCGCCGGTGGCTTCGAGCGCCTCGCGATACGTCTGGTACGCGTTCTCGTTCTGGCCGGCGTCGAGCTGAAGCTCGACAAGCTTGAGCCACGGCTGATAGAGCACGGGGTGTTCGTCGCTGGCGCGCCGGTAGACCTCGGCCGCTTTGTTGGTGCGGCCGTACCGGTTGTGCAGCTCGCCGATGGCGAGGTAGTACTTGATGTTGTCCGGCTTGAGGTGCTCGACGGCCTGCTCGCACAGCTCGATCAGCTCGTCGTCGCGCCGCCAGAAGCCGTAGATGCGGGCGAGATCGTCGTAGGCGGCGCGCAGCTTCGGGTCGTGCTCGATCGCTTTCTTGAAGTTCTCGACGCAGTCGCCCAAACGCTGCTCGCGCCGGTCGAGGTAGGCAAGCTTGTAGTACAGGTAGGCGGTCTCCGGCCGTTCGGCCAGCAGCTCGAGGTAGATCTGCCGGGCGGCCGCGGCGTCGGTCCCCTCGATTCGGGTGGCGCGGTAAAACCGCTTGTGGAACGCGGCCTCCTCGGCGGCACCTTCGTCGACGCGCACCTCGAACTCATCGAGGCTCGGGCGGCGCCAGTCGGGCTCGGCCCACCCGCGGAGACAGAACGGGACCGCGACGAGAAGCCCGGCCCCGAACACGGCGGCACCGCGCCACCAGGCGATGGCGCGCTGCGCGAGCATCCTACTTCTTCTTGTGGCGGTTCTGCCGCATCCGCTTGCGGCGCTTGTGCTT
>CAZCQN010000062.1:0-16523 GCA_964500825.1 uncultured Verrucomicrobiota bacterium
GAAGCAGGGTTGCCACCGGCTTCAGCCGGTGGTATGTGCCGCCACAAGGCAAACCCACCCCTCCCCGGTGGCCCTGCCCAAGAGGGGCTGGGCAAGCGGAGAGGGGTGAAAGAGGGGCCTGGGACCTCGCCACCACCGGCTAAAGCCGGTGGCAAATCGCTCTCCAGCGCTCACGCGCTGGAGAGCTGGATGCCGGCTGAAGCCGGCAGCGCTTTGAGCTTCATACGCTCCTGCTCGAGGAGGTCCCGGGTCTCATCGGTCGTGTCCGTGTCAAAGGCTCCTGAGCGCTGCTCTGCCGGGAGCCTTGCGGTTCCAGCGCGGCAAAGGGGCGCTCACCCCAGGCTGCTTGGGAGGAAAGGCTGATGAACGGCAAGCGCGTGAGCGAGCTCGGCGAGTTCGGCGTGATCGCCCGGCTGCGCGAGCAGGCGACGGCGTCGGCGCGCGTCGTCGAGGGGATCGGCGACGACGCCGCCGTGCTCGAGGGGCCCGAGGGCGGGCGCCTCCTGCTGTTCGCGTGCGACACGATCGCCGAGGGCGTCCACTTCGTGGCCGACGACCCACCCGAGCAGGTCGGCCGCAAGGCGCTCGCGTGCAACCTGAGCGACATCGCCGCGATGGGCGGCGTGCCGCGCGCGGCGACACTGTCGCTCGGCTGCGCGCCCGAGACGCCCGTCGAGACAGTGGACGCCGTCTGGGCCGGGATGCGCGCGCTCGCGGGCAAGTTCGACGTCGACCTCGTCGGCGGCGACCTGCACCGCTCGGACGGTGGGCTCGTGCTGTCGGTGGCGATCGTGGGCGAGGTCGAGCGCGAACTGTGCGTGCTGCGCAGGGGCGCGCAACCGGGCGACTTCGTCGTCGTGACCGGCGCGCTCGGCGGCTCGCGCGCGGGCCGGCACCTGACGTTCACGCCGCGCGTGCGCGAGGGTCGCTGGCTCGCCGAGCACAAGCTCGTGCGCGCCATGATCGACCTGAGCGACGGGCTGGCGAGCGACATCCACCGCCTGTGCGAGGCGAGCGGCGTCGGCGCCGAGATCGAGGCGGCGCGCATCCCGATCTCCGACGCGGCCGCGGGCGAACCGGGCGCGGAACGCACGGCGCTCGGGCGAGCGCTGTTCGACGGCGAGGACTTCGAGCTGCTCGCCACGATCCCGCCGCAGCTCGTGGCCGAGGCGGCGACCGAGTACTTCGGGGCGTTTGGCGACCAGCTCTACGTGCTCGGCCGGATCGCGGCTGAGCCTGACGTGATTGTGATCGACGACGATGGCACGGCGCAGAAGCTCTCCCCGGGTGGCTTTGACCACTTTGGATAGGCCGGCGCGCGTCGAGACCGACGGCGCCGACGCGACCGTCGAGCTCGGCCGGTCGGTCGGCGCGCTGCTGCGCCCGGGCGACGTCGTCGGCCTGTTCGGCGAGCTCGGCTCGGGCAAGACGACGTTCATCAAAGGGTGCGCGCTGGGGCTCGGCGTGGCGGACGCGCGGATCGTCACGAGCCCGACCTTTACGCTGCTGAACGTCTACCGCGGTCGGTGCGCGGTGTATCATTTCGACCTGTACCGGATCCATTCGCCCGGCGAGCTGGCCGAGATCGGGCACTCCGACTTCTTCGGCGGCGACGGCGTGTGCCTCGTCGAGTGGGCCGAGCGCGCGGGCACGCTGCTGCCGGACGACGCGCTGCGCATCACGTGCACGACGATCGGGCCTGATCGCCGCCGGTTCGAGCTCACACGCGCGGCCGGCGCGGGAGGCGCGCAGGGCGCGGGAGGCGCGCAAGGCGCGGGAGACCCGGAAAGGGAGACATCATGACTGACAGCGACCAGCCCCACCCCGACGAGGCCGAGCAACAGCCCGCGCGGCAAGAACCGCAGGCCGCGCGTCAGAACGTCACGTGCGAGACGTGCGGCCGGAGCGTGGACGTCGAGGAGATCACGACGCTGCGCGGCAAGTTCTACTGCCCCGACTGCGTCGACGGCGCCGTCGCGGCCCACGCTATCCTGCCGTTTCGCGAGTCGTACGACGTACGCTCGGTCCGCTGGGTGGTTCTCGGCTGCGCCATCCTGTTCTTCGTGTTCTTGGCGGGCGCCACGCTGGTGATGATCTACACCTATATGCGCTTCGACACCGAGCTCGCGTGCCGAAACCGTCTCGAGGGCCACCTCTACGAGGCGATCATCCTCTACGCCCGAGCAAACAACGCGTATCCGCCCGCGAACAACGACCTCCGCCCGCTCTACGGCAAGGAGTACACGACGAACTTCCACCTGTTCGTCTGCCCGGGCACGGGGAACGTGGTCACCACGATCCACCACCTCAAGGACGACAGCCCCTCGCCCGAGGGCGGGGGGATGAGCTACTTCTATCAGGGCGGCTACTCGTTCTGGGGCCAGGAGGGCGACGAGAAGCGGCCGTTGGTGTGGGATCAGGGGGTTGCCAACCACAAGGGCCGCGGCGTGAATGTCGTATACAAAGACGGCCACCTCGAGTGGGCCGAGACACCGCCCCCGCTCAGCCCGCCCGACGAGGCGGCCTCTCATTCTCCCGAATGAGGCGGCCTCTCATTCTCCCGAATGAGGCGGCCTCTCATTCTGCCGAATGAGACGGCCGCTCATTGACGTCGTTGCGTCCGGGGGGTATATGTTCCCCACGGCACCGAGCGCACGGGAGGATCGGCTGTGAAGACCTACCAAAAGAGCTGGCTCGAGACGGTCCAGGACTTCGTCGGGCTCTGGGGCCGCTTCGACGCGCTCTACCTCCGGGGCGTCACGGCGGACGAGGTGACCGACAGCCGCGAGGACGAGTACCTGCAGTTCCAGGGCGCCATGGTCGAGCGGCTCGTCAAGCTCGTCGAGGTCGAGCGCAACAAGTTCGACGCGCACGACCTAGTGATGGCCGTCATCCACGACGCGTCGAGCCTGCGGGTGCTGTCGCGGCAGTCCGAATTCCAGCGCAAACGCCTGCGCCAGCACTGGACTGAGACGTCGGAGGCGCTCTCGAAGCTGCGGCGCTGGTGCGAGACCTACTCGCCCAAGCTCGACAAGACCACGCGCCTCCAAGAGGTGCGGCGCCTGAACCCGTTCTGGAATCCGGCCGGCGGCGGGTTCACGGCCACGCTGATGAAGCTCGTCATCGGCCCCGTCACGTTCTTCCAGGGGCTTCGGCGCGGCCGCGAGAAGAAAACGAACTGGTTCCTGTTTAAGATCCTGATCATCCCGCTGCTCCTCGTGTTCCTCGTCCTGGCGATCGTCCACCTCGAGACCGTGCAGCAGATGGCGGCCAACTTCGGCGAAACCTCCGGCCTGCTGCCCGAGCGCGAGGGGATTGTCCCGAAGCTGTTGATCCACGTCTTCGCCCTCGGGGGGGTCGTGATCCTATCGCTCGTCGGGACCGTGGTGCTGATGCTGCTCGCGTTCTTGCACGTGGGCACGGCGCACCTGGTGGCGAAGCTCTTCGGCGGCAAAGAAGATATCGCGATGAGCCACAAGATCATCGTCTACGGCGCGGCGCCGGTCGTGGCGATCGTCACGGCGCCGTACGCCATCGTGCTGCAGGTGATCGGCACCTACAAGACCCAGAAGATCCCGCCCGCGCTCGCGCCGCTTGCCTGGCTCGTCGGCACGGTGCTTGCCCTGGCGATCGTCTTCGGCGCGTTGTTCGGCACGTACTACTTCACCGGCCAGATCCCGGACAAGGGCGAGTACGTCCAAGTCACGGCGATCGGCGCGACGACCTACGAGCCCGTGCGCCCCAGGAGCAGGCGGGTCAAGGCGGGCAAGGAAATCCCGTCCGGCGTTCGCCTCGAGTGCAAGGGCGAGACGAAGAAGAAGATAACGAACGGCCCGGTCGCTGAGTTTTACGAGGTCGTCTACCAAGGCAACGAGACGCTCGTGCGGCAGCAAGACGGCGTGATCAAGGAGTTCCGGCGCTCGCAGATACCGCTGCTCGTGCTGGAGCTCACGCGCGAGAAGGTCTCGTTCGTCATCACGCGCCTGAGCCGGGAAATCGGCGCCGAGCCGGACTAGGCGGCGCGGCGCGCCGGCACGATGCTGCCCCCACGAGAAACCGAATCCGACCGCGCTCAGACCCCCGCGCCGAGGCGTGAGCGCCCAGCCCACACCCCGCGCGTGTGGCGGCGTGTCTATCTGGTTGCCTGCCTCGCTTTATTCCTGCCGGTGGCGTTCTTCGCCTTTTGCCGGCCCTATTGGCACGGGTTCGATTTCTGGGAGCAGGCGGCGACGGTTCGGGAGCTCGCCGCGCACCCGCTTCGGCCGTCCAACCCGATCCTGGCCGCGTCGGAACCGTACGCCGGGCGGTTCGTGCCGTACACGGTGTTCTGGGGGCTGTTCGAGCGGGCGACGGGCCTCGGCATCTTCACCACGATGGGGATCGCGGGCCTGGTCAACTACGCGCTGTTCGCCTTCGGCCTGTACCGGTTCGCCTCGAGGCAGTTCAGGTCCGGCCCGCTTGCCGTGGTCCTGCTCGCCACGATGCTGCTGGTGTGGGGCCGAGGCTACGAGCACGCGAACGCGTACCATCTCGACATGTTCCTGATCGGGCTGCCGTACGTGGCGTTCTTCTCGTTCGGTGCGAGCCTGCTTGCGCTCTCGTACGTCGCGGCGTTCTGCGACAACGGCAGGTGGCGCAACGTGGCGCTCTATGCCGCCGCGTCGATCGTCGGCTTCCTGTCGCATCCGGTCACGGGCGTCTTCTGCTACGTCGCCGCGCTCGCGCTGCTCATCTCGCGCGGCACCCTGCGCCGGGCCGTGCTGCTGCAGGCGGTGCCGATCGCCGCCGTGCTTGTCGCGCTCGTGTGGCCGTGGTTCGACTACACGCACCTGTTTCTGCGCGGCACGGGCATCGCGAACCTGCGGGAGAACTTCGGGGCCGCCTTCGGCAGGGGCGACCTGCCCGGGCGGCTCGGCGGCGCGCTGTGCGGCGTCGCGGCGCTCGCCTACTACGCTGTGCGGCGTCGCCACCTGTTTCTCGGCCTCGGCTTCGTCCTGTGCCTCGTCGTCTACGCGATCGCCGCCGGTGCGCGCGTCGGCTTTCTCGCGCGGTTCATCTTCTTCGCCGCGTTCTTTCTCCACGTGCCGATCGCGCTGTTTCTCATCGAGGGTTTCCAGGGCGGGCTGCTGCCCGCGGGGCGGCTCGCCTGGCAGCGGGCGTTCGTGGGGCTTGTCGCCGTCGCGCTGCTCGCCGTGGCGTTCCCGTATCGGTGGCGCGAGGCGCGGGCCCATCTTGGGCGCCTCGAGTGGCAGGGGCGCCTGATCCCGGGCTACTGCAGCCCGACGCACAAGTTCTTCTTCCTCGACGAGCACCTCGTGCCCGGCGACGTGCTGATGGCCTACCCGATCGACGCGTGGTGCGTCACCGCCATCGCCGGCGCGAAGACGGTCGCGCCCATCCACTCGCTCTCATACATCGTGCCGGGGCTCGGCCCTGAACGCCTCGACCGGCTTGCCGACGTCGAGGCGTTCTTCACGGGCGATGTCTCGCTCAAGGAGCGGCAGGCGCTGCTCGCCAGGTACGGCGCCACCCACATCCTGGTCAACCACTACTTCGACGACCGGTGGGGCGAGGCGTTCGAGCGGGATCTCGATGCGCTCGCGACCGAGGTGGCGAGAAACGACAACCTCGTTCTCTACCAGGTGAGGGCGGGCGAGAATCGCCCGGGCGCCGACAGTCGCCCGGCGGCCGAGTGATCTTGTGCCGTAGCGACGCCGTGGACTGAGCAAGCGACCGTGCTGTGGTAGAGGGCGGAGTCCTCATCGTAGTCGACCCAAGCATAGTCGCCACCGGCCGGGCAGCCCTCGAGCCTCTTCAGGTAGCCGGCGGTGACAAGGTCCTGGAGCGTCGACGAGTGCGCCCCCTCGCCCAGCACGTAGCGCTCCTCGGCGCTCTCGACCTGCTGCCGGATCTGGGCGCACAGGACGCTCTGGCTCCGCTCCCTGGCGCGCAGGTGCCAGCCGACGGCGGTCGCCCCGAGCATGGCGATGATCATGACCACGAGCATGATCTCGACCAGCGTCAACCCGTGCTTGTTGGCGGTCATGATCGGTCTCCCCGCGAGCCGTCGTCGCGCTCCAGGATCGTGGGCGCGCTGCCGGAGTTGACGCGCACGCCGCTCACGTGATGCCTCCCGGGCTCGGGGCAGAGCAGGAGGTAGTGCTGGCCATCGATGCGCCTGTACAGGTACGGCTGGTCGCAGGCCGGACAGCGCGACGTCCTGCCGCCAGTGGCCTCGGCGAGCGTGTGCGGATACTCCCTGTGGCGCATCATGTACTGCTCGAGCGCGCCCCGGATCTCCCACAGCTCGCGCAGGCACCCGTTCAGGCCCGGCCCACCCTCGATCGGCAGGTTGACCGCATACACCGGATGGCCTCGGAGGTAGGTGTCGGACAGCGACGTCATCATCAGGGCCGCCACGACGAGCGCGACGGCCCCGAGCACGATGCGATGCAAGAGGCGCTTCTGGCGTTCGGTGCTTTCGTCTCCCTCCGGCACGCCAGCCTGCCGCTTCGCTTTCTGCTCCCATTGCGCCTCGACCTCGGTGAGGATCTCGCTGAGCGAGCAGCTCCGGCAGCGAGGCTCCGGGGCCGAGGAATCGCGGCACTCGTCGCACATCGGCCGGTAGCAGGTGCCGCAGTAGGCGGTGGCGGCTCGTCCACGATGCTCGGCGCACTCGGTGCCCGGTGGCGGTATCGACAAATCAGACATGGGCCAACTCGACCGACATGCGGAGCTGCGGGTGCTTCCGGACCAGGTGCTTCAGGACGTGGAGCCGGATCTTCTCCGGCATGAGCGGCTTCTGCAAGTAGTCGTCGGCGCCGGCGCGGAGCGCCTCGAGCTCCCGTTCGTCGTTGCTGCCTGCCGTCATCATGATCACGGGGATATGGGCCATCTCGACGCTGCTCTTGAGGCGGCGGCACGCCTCGATGCCGTCGAGCACGGGCATCATCACGTCGAGGATAATCGTGCTCGGCTTGAGCTGGTGCGCCAGCCGGAGGCCCTCCTCGCCGTTGGTCGCCTCGTAGACCTCGACCGGGTCCTGGCCGAACGTGCGGCGCAACAGCAGACGGATGGTGGGATCGTCATCGACGATAAGCACGGCCGGTGCCGCGATCTTCGGCTCCGGCGTGGGCCCTGCAGCCGCCGGCGCCCCGTTCCGCGTCAGCCCCGCTTGTCCCGGCTCGGCCGGGCACACAGAGCTTGCCTCCTCCGCTGTGGTGACGCCCTCGATCACGAGCTCGGCTGCCCGGCTCGCCAGCGGGTGCATCCCGTCGGCGCTCGCGGCCCTGGCCAGCTCCGTCTCGGGCCGCCCTTGGCTGATGATCTCTCTGAGCGGCACCGTCATGTGGAGCATCTCGAACACCGGCGCGCGTCCGCGGTAGCCCGTGTAGGCGCACTCGGCGCACCCGTCGCCGCGCTGGAGCGTTGTGCCGGGCGGCACCTGCTGGCCCAGGCGCCGGAGCTCTTCGGGGCTCGCTTCGTAGGACATTGCACACTTCGGGCAGATCCTGCGCACGAGACGCTGGGCGACGATGCCGAGCACGGACGACGAGATAAGGAACGGCTCGACGCCGATATCGAGCAGCCTCGTGTAGGCCGCTAGCGCGTTGTTGGTGTGCAGCGTGGTGATCACCAGGTGGCCCGTCTGGGCCGCGCGGAAGGCGATGTCGGCCGTCTCGGCATCGCGAATCTCGCCGATGAAGATCACGTTCGGGTCCTGGCGCAGGATCGAGCGCAGCGACGAGCCGAACGTGACGCCCGCGGGCTCGTTGACCTGGATCTGGTTGATCCCGTCGAGCTGGTACTCGACCGGATCCTCGACTGTGGTGATGTTGCGAACACCGTCGTTGAGCTCGAGCAGCGAGCCGTAGATCGTCGAGGTCTTGCCCGAGCCGGTCGGCCCGGTCACCAGGATCATCCCCTGGGGATGGAACAACATGTCGCGGAACAACACGAGTTCGTCAGGACGGAAGCCGAGCGTGTCGAGCGAGAGCCTGGCACCTGAGAACGTCAGGAGGCGCATCACGGCTTTTTCGCCGGTGAAGATCGGGATGACCGAGACGCGCACGTCGAGCTCGCGCCCCTCGCGGCGCACCTTGATGCGGCCGTCCTGCGGCTTGCGGCGCTCGGCGATGTCCATGCCGGCCAGGATCTTGATGCGCGAGATCACCGCCGGCGTCAGGCGCGCGGGCAGCTCGAGCACGGTGCGCAGCACGCCGTCGACGCGGTAGCGCACGACGAGTTGCTCGCTTGTGGGCTCGACGTGGATGTCCGAGGCGTCCTGCTTGAGCGCGTCCGAGATCATCAGGTTGACCAGGCGGATCACGGGCGCATCTTCGGCTTCGGCCCCGAGCTCGGCCACCGCGCGCGCGTCGTAGGAGCCGGCCGAGGTCACCACGATGCTGTCCTCGCCCGAGAGGTTCTTGCACAGGTCGTAGACCGAGCTGTCGATGCTGTGGTGCTGCTCGATGGCGCCCAGCAGGTCCGAGCGCCGCGCGAGCACCGGGCAGACGGGCATGCCGGCGGCCAACGCGAGGTCGTCGGTGGCCATCAGGTCCCACGGGTTCGTCATCGCCACGACGAGCTCGCCGCCGCGCTCCTCGATCGGGAGCGCCGAGTGGCGCTGCGTCAATGAGTACGGGATGCGCTCGAGCAGCGATTCGTCGATCCGGCCTTCGGCGTCGGTCGCCGCCAGTTCGATAAGCTCGACGCCCGGGTCGGCGGCCTGGAACGCGGCCACCACCTCGTCGTCGCGGATGTAGCCAAGCTCGATGAGCTCATCGACCATGGGCCGTTTGCTGCCGGCGGCCGAGAGCTGGGCTTCCTCGAGTTGGGCCGGCGTGACCAGGCCGAGCTCGATCAGTTGCCTGTCGATCCTCTGGAGGCCTGTGGCCATGAGTACCTGCCGTCATTGCTCCGGTGCGGTCCACGCGCTGTGTTAGGACAAGGCAGCACAGCGCAGTGGTTCTCCCCCCTAGTCGTCGGCAGGCACACCGACGGTCTTTACGTCTTTCTCGCCGCAACGCCCCGAGCGCGCCCGACGGCCAGCCGGCGCGAGGCCGAGGCTCAACGCGACCGCCACTTCTGCCGATACAGGAGACCGAGACCGGATTGCGAGGCACGTCTGTGCATTCGAGTGCCCACGGACAACACGAGCACACGCCACGCGGGCCCGACAGCCGGACGCTGGCTGCTGAGGCGGCCCGGTGCGATTGCACCAAGGTGCTGGGCGGGCTGGGCAAGTGCCGGAGCGCGCTCGCCGGGCTGGTCGAGGCTGAGTGCCTGGCCGTGCTGTGCACGCTCGCGGCAGAGCACGGCGTGACGGTGCATCGCGAGCCGATGACGGGCGACGCCGACTCGGCAAACGTGCCGAGCGCTCGACCTGCTCGGCTACAGCACGACGCAATCGCTGATGACCGAGCACACGTTCGGCTGGCTGTTTGCCGACGCCGCGTCGTGGGAAGGCTTCCATACCGCCCTGCTCGAGCACGACTACGTGCAGAACGTCGAGTGCGAGCTCGTGCGGCGCGACGGCACGCCCGTGCACGTGCTCGTGACTGCCTCGCTCGTGCGCGACACGAGCGGCGTGGCCACCGGCTTCGAGGGGATCTGGTACGACGTGACCGAGCGCCGACGGCTGCACGAGAGGCTCGTCGAAACGCAGCGGCTCGAGGCCGTTCGCCAAATGGTGCTCACCTACAGCCACGAGATCAACCAGCCGCTGACGGCGCTCTGCGACTCCGTACAGGAGCTGCTCGAACGCTGCGACCCAAGCACGCCCGAGGCCAAGATCGCGCTGGCGATGTCGCACCAGGCGGCCACGCTCGCCGAGGTGATGGTCAAGATCGGCCGCCTACGCGAGATCCGGCCCGACTCCAACGATCCGGATGCCGCCGACGGCTGAGCCGCCGCCTGAAGCAATCAACCCGACCCGTGCTCAACTTCCGCCCGGGCCTGCCGATAGCCGTTACAGAGCCAGTGCAACCAAAGACAGGGCATCGCGATGGAGTTGCGCCATAGCGACCCGGCACGCGAGGGGCCAGGCCAGCTCCCCGGCTCCGGCGAAGGCGACGCGATTGTCCGGGCGATCATGACGTGCCGCGAGGCGGTCACCGAACTGCCCGAACAAGGGCGCCTCGCCGTGCTCAGCGCGCTCGCGTCGCTCTTCGGCCACGCGCTCGCTCCGAAGCCGTCGTCTGGGGCCGCCGACCCGCGCCAGTCCATCTCCGGCCAGGAGACCGAATGGGCCGAACAGTTCGTCGCGCAGGTGCTGCTGTCCGACGCGCTCATGGGCGCGGCGCTGCGGCTCGACGAGTCGAAGCACGAGATCGACACGATCGCCAACCGGCTCGAGCAGGCCGTTGACGACAAGTCGCGCGAGCTCGCCCAGAGCGAGGAGCGCTACTCGCGCTTGTTCAGCCGCGTCCACGAGGGCGTCTTCGCCTGCGACAGCGAGGGCCGGTTTCTCGACGTCAACCCCGCCGCGCTCGAGCTGCTCGGCTACGGCTCGACCGAGGCGCTCGCGGGCAAGCGGACGTTCGACGATCTGTTCGTCGAGCGTGCCCCCGAGCGGTTCTACGCGCACCTGTGCAAGCTCGAGCACGTGCAGAATCTCGAACGCCAGATCACCCGCCGCGACGGCAGCCGCATACACGTGCTCGTGACGGCGACCCTCGTGCGCGACACCGACGGCACCCCCACCGGCTTCGAGGGCATCCTGCACGACGTGACCGAGCGGCAGCGCCTCCAGGAAAGCCTGGTCGAAGCGCAGCAGATCGAGGCGGTCCGTCAGACGGTGGTCGCCTGCTGCCACGAGATCAACCAGCCGCTGACGGTCCTGTGCTGCCAGGCACAGCTCCTGCTCGAGAAGTCCGAGCACGGCAGCCCTCACGCCGAGGTCGCCCTCGCCATGTCCGAGGAGGCGGCCAAGCTGGCCGAGGTGATGATCAAGATCGGTCGAATCCGCGAGATCCGCACCACGAAGTACATCGACGGCATCGACATGCTCGACCTGACCGCCTCGACGCCCGACGCGGAAAATTAGGGACAGGCACTAATTTCTGCCGAAATTAGTGCCTGTCCCTAATTTTCAGGGCAGCGTCGGCGGGGCCTCGGGCGGGGCGTGGTTCTGGCGGCGGCGGAACTCGGCGGCGAACGCCCGGTACGATGCCGCGCCGACCGAGTGGGGATCATAGTCGATCACCGGCTTGCCGAAGCCGGGCGCCTCGCTCAGCCGCACGTTCCGGGGAATGACGGTCTCGTACACCTTCTCCTTGAAGTAGGTGCGCACCTCGTCGGCCACTTGCCGGCTCAGGTTCGTGCGGCTGTCGGCCATCGTGAGCAGGAAGCCGTCGATCACCAGCCGCGCGTTGATCTTCTGGTGCACGAGGTTCAGGGTCCGCAGCAGTTGGCTCAGGCCCTCGAGCGCGTAGTACTCGCACTGAACGGGGATCAGCACGCTGGTGGCCGCGCACAGCGCGTTCACGGTGAGCAGACTCAGCGCCGGCGGGCAGTCGACGATCGTCAGGTCAAACTTCGAGTCGAGCCGCGCGAGCCGGTCGCGCAGCAGCGTGTAGCGCCCGGTCTTGCCGGCGAACTCGATCTCGGCGCCAGCCAGGTCGGGCGTCGAGCCGATGAGCCACAGGTTCGGGTAGCCGGTCGGCATGATGCAGTTGTTGATGTCGGTCTCGCCGGTGATCGCCCGGTAGATGTTGCGCGCCTCGGCCTCGTCGCGCTTGCCGAGGCCGCTCGTGGCGTTGGCCTGCGCGTCGAAGTCGACGAGCAGCACGCGCAGACCGTCGCGCCCGAGGCAGGCGGCCAGGTTGATGGCGGTCGTGGTCTTGCCCACGCCCCCCTTCTGGTTGGCGATCGTGACGGTCCTGCCGGCCGGCCAGTTGGCCATGAGCCCTCCCTGCCTCCTTCGCGCGCGCCACCAAATCGTACCAGAGCGCCGCCAACTGCGGAAGCGAAAAGCGGCGGAGCCCGGCTCTCGTCGGGTCGGCGGGCGACCCCGCTGCCAAGATAAGTCCTGTCACGGGCTTCAGGGCCTATTGAAAAACCCCAGGCACCGTCGGCACGGTGCTTGCCCCGAAGGGGCTTCATATGACAGCCCAGGGCAACGCCCTGGGTTGGGAGGAGCTAGAACACCACCACATAGCCCCAAGGGCTTACAGAGGGCTTTGGGGACACGCTGAGCCGGCTTCAGCCAACGCGCCTTGGGCGCGCCTTCTCGACGAGCGCCTTCAGGCGTTGACAAGTCCGAGCAGAGCGCGAACGGCTGAAGCCGCGTGTCGAGAAGCGCGCTCAAGCACGCTGCATCCTGGGGCTGGGCGCTGGATACCACCGGCTGAAGCCGGTGGCAGAACCTATCGAGCGGCTCTCAAGCTCTGAGCAGGACGAGGGCGGCGACGCCGGCAACGATCAGCACGGCGCCCGCGGCGCGCTTCCACGTCACCGGCTCGCGCAGCAGCAAGCCGCCGACCAGCGTGCTGACCACGATGCCGATGTTGCGGCCCGCCGCGACGTGGGTGACGTTGCCGTGCCGCAGCGCGACCACAATGAGGTAGTAGGCGAGCGCGATGCTCACGCCGACGATGACGACGCGGCGCTTGTTCGTGCGCCACTCGCTGGTCGCCGTCGCCCGGCGGCGCGCGCTCGCCGCCATCCACGCCGAGACGAACAGCGCGATGAAGAGGTGCATGAGGAACAGGTACTCGAGCGGGCTCGGCTGCGCCGGCAGCGTCATCGCGCGCCGGTCGACGAGGTGGTAACCGGCGATCAGGCAGCCGGCCACGAGCGCCAGCCCCACGCCCCCAAGCGTCCGCCGGTGCGGCGCCGACGCCCACGCCGACCAGCTCACGCCGCCGACGCCCGCCACGACGACGAGCACGGCCGCCCCGTCGCGCACGGTCACCACGTCGCCGAGCAGCACGCCGCCGAGCGCAAGCGTCACGAGCGGCGCCACGCCCCGGCTCAGCGGATACACAACCGACAGGTCCGCCCGGTCGTACGCCACGACGAGCGCGACGATGTACGCCGCCTCGAGCAGGCCTGAGAGTGCCCCCCACCCGACGAGCTCAATGCTGAACGCCCCCGGCCGCACCAACCGCGCCACCACAAACGCCGGCACCAACACCGCGCTCGACACCACGCACGCGAGCCAGATAAACGACACCTTGTCCCGACTCACCTTGACGAATGCGTTCCAGAAGACATGAATCCCCGCCGCGAAAAAAACGAGTATGAAGACAGTCAGGGTCATGCTGCCACGCTGTGCTTGGGTAACGAGTCCCCACGCGGGCGTTTTCTGGTGCCATCCTTCGGCCGCGGAGCGGCCGCATGTGAATGGCCGTGGGTGAAACCCACGGAACCACGTCGAGCCGATTCAATGACCGGCCCTGAAGGGGCCGGACAGGAGGCCCGTTGTTGGACCCCTTCAGGGTCCCGGTCTTGTTGGATGTTCTCGCGTTCTCCGGGTTTCACCGGGAGCTATTCACATTGAACCCCTTCGGGGTTCGGACATGTCCAACGTCGAGACAGAGATCTGTGCGATCCGTCTAGTCTGTGGCGGCCTAGTCCGGCGTCTTCAGGATCGCGCCGGTGGCGGCGGAGGTGGCCTGGGCGCGGTAGCGGCGGAGCCAGGGGCTGGTGAGGTCGCGCAGCTTCGGCGCAAAAAGAGCGCGGCGCTTGGCAAGCTCGTCGTCGGAGAGTTTCACGTCAAGACGGCCGCGCGGGACGTCGAGCACAATCACGTCGCCGGGCTCGAGCAGGCCGATCGGGCCGCCGGCAGCGGCCTCGGGGCTGACGTGGCCGACGCAGGCGCCGCGTGTGCCGCCGCTGAACCGGCCGTCGGTGATGAGCGCCACTTTATCGCCGAGGCCCTGGCCCATGATGTAGCTGGTCGGCGCGAGCATCTCCTGCATGCCGGGCCCGCCGCACGGGCCCTCGTAGCGGATGACGATGACGTCACCGGCCTTAACCTTGCCGCCCAGGATGCCTTCGCACGCCTCCTCCTGGCTCTCGAAGATGACGGCCGGGCCCTCGAACGTCTCCATGCCCGGCTCGACGGCGGCGGTTTTGAGCACGGCGCCGTCGGGCGCGAGGTTGCCGCGCAGGATGGCCAGGCCGCCGGTGTCCGAGTACGGGTTCTGCACGGTACGGATGATGTCGAGGTGGTCGCCGGTCGGCTCGTAGCGCTTGCCGGCGTCGCACTCCGGATTGCGGACGCTGTTGTCGCGGATATTATGGGCCATCGTCTTGCCCGTGACCGTGACGCAGTCCTCGTGGAGCAGTCCCGGCACGCTGGTGAGGATCTCCCACAGGATCGTCGGGATGCCGCCGGCCTCGTCGAGGTCCTGCATGTGGTAGTGGCTCGCCGGGCTGATCCGGCAGATGTTCGGCGTGCGGGCGTTCAGCTCGTTGATCCGGTCGAGGTCGTAGTCGACGCCCGCCTCGTGCGCGACGGCGAGCAGGTGGAGCACGGTGTTCGTCGAGCCGCCCATCGCCATGTCGAGCACAAACGCGTTGTCGAGCGCCTCGCGCGTGACGACGTCGCGCGGCTTCACGTCGTGCTTGAGCAGCTCCATGACGCGGAACGCCGCCTGGCGGTAGAGGCGGTTGCGCACGGCGCTCGTGGCGACGATCGTGCCGTTGCGCGGCAGCGCGATGCCGAGCGCCTCGCACGCGCAGTTCATCGAGTTGGCGGTGAACATGCCCGAGCACGAGCCGCAGCCGGGGCAGCCGGTGTTCTCGAGCTCGGCGAGCTCTTCGGCCGTGATCGTGCCGGCCTTGTAGGCGCCGACACCCTCGAAGATGCTGATCAGGTCGGTCGCCCGCCCGTCGCGCGTGCGGCCCGCTTCCATCGGGCCGCCGCTGACGAACACGGTCGGGATGTTGCAGCGCATCGCCGCCATGAGCATGCCGGGGATGATCTTGTCGCAGTTCGGGATGCAGATGAGCGCGTCGAACCGGTGCGCCTCGACGACGGTCTCGACGCAGTCGGCGATCAGCTCGCGCGACGGCAGCGAGTAGTTCATGCCGAAGTGGCCCATGATGATGCCATCGCACAGCGCGATCGTGTTGAACAGGATCGGCACGCCGCCGGCCTCGCGGACGCACTCCTTGATGGTGTCGCCGACGCGGTCGAGGTGCACGTGGCCGGGCACGGCGTCGGTGTAGCTGTTGGCGATGCCGATGAACGGCTTGTGGATCTCCTCGTCGGTGATGCCGGTGGCCTTGAGCAGCGCCCGATGCGGCGCGCGCTCGAAGCCTTTCTTGGTGATGTCGGACCGCATGGTGAGTGACCTCCCGTCCAGATAGGATGCGCGCACGACGCGGCGCATTGTAGCGACTTCGACGGCGGGGCGCTTGCCCTTTCTAGCGCTCGAGGGCTTTGCGCATCGTGCGCACGAGGGTCTCGACGTCGAACGGCTTGTGCACGAAGCCGGCGAGCCCCTGCTCGGTGAATCGGCTCACGGCGTCCTGCTCGTTGTAGCCGCTGGTGAGGATCACCGGCACGTCGGGCCGGATACGGCGCAGCTCGCGGAACGCTTCCTCGCCGCTCATCTCGGGCATCGTCATGTCGAGCAGCACGGCGGCGATCTCGTCGGCGAGCTCGCGGAACAGCTCGACGCCCTTGCGCGCCTCGGCGGCCGTGATCACCTCGAAGCCCGAGTACTCGAGGATGCGCGCGGCGACGTCTCGCACAAGCTGCTCGTCGTCGACGACCAGCACCGTCCCCGTGCCGCGCCATTCGCCGGCCGGCCTCTCGGGCTCTGGAACGGCCTGGATGGGACGCTCCGAGCAGGGGAATAGGACCGTGAACGTCGTGCCGCGGCCCCGTTCGCTCTCGACCGTGATCGCGCCGCCGTGGCCGCGCACGATGCCCAGCACGGCGGCGAGCCCAAGGCCGCGACCGGCGAACTTGGTCGTGAAGAACGGATCGAACACGCGCGCGCACGTCGCGTTGTCCATGCCGCAGCCCGTGTCGGCCACCCGCAGACAGACGTAGCGCCCCTCGGGCAGGTCGTCATCGGCGTACGCCTCCGAGAGCAGGGCGCGGTCGGCCTCGACCATGCCGGTACGGATCGTGATGACGCCGACCGCGCCTGCGATCGCGTCCGAGGCGTTCGTGATCAGGTTCATGACGACCTGCTGGATTTGGGCGGCGTCGGCCTTGATCAGCGGTAGCTCGTCGGCGAGGTCGAAAGCGATCGTCGCCTTCTTCGAGATCGAGGCGTGCAGCAGGTGGCCCATCTCGTCGACGAGCTCGTTCAGATCGACCGGCTCGACAACGAACTGACCCTTGCCGGAGTAAGCGAGCATCTGGCGCGTCAGGTCGGCGGCGCGCACGCTGGCCTTCTTGATTTCTTCGATGCTGTCTCGTGCCGGTGTGCTGTCGGGCAAGGCGGTCAGGACCAGGTCCGCGTTGCCCAGGATGCCCGCCAGCAGGTTGTTGAAATCGTGCGCGATGCCGCCGGCGAGCACGCCGAGGCTCTCGAGCTTCTGCGCGTGCTGCACCT
>CAZCQN010000063.1:0-16511 GCA_964500825.1 uncultured Verrucomicrobiota bacterium
GCCCTTGACCTGCACAAGTCGGGTCAAACGCCTTTTTCAGCACCCTGCTAGGGTCGGCCGCTGCGCGAGGCGGCTTCCTCGGTTTCGGGCTCGCCCTCTTCGGGCGGCAGGCCGAGCCGCTCGCGCAGCAGCTCTCGGAGCGCTTCGGGATAGCCGTGCTCCGGGTCGAGCAGTTCCTTGAGCACCTGATCGAGCAGCCCGTTCCATGGCCCGAGCAGGACGTGGTACCGCTCGGGCGCCCGTTGCATGGCGAGGGCGTAGACCACTTTCGCCATCGCGAGATACCCCTCGGCGACCTCTTGGTCGTCGAGCGCCAGCCAGTAATAGTAGCGCTCGATGAGCGCGCGGACGTAGCCGGCGACCTGCTCGTGTTGTCCTTGTGTGATGTCCTCCTCGATCTCGCGAACGACGAACGCGCCGACGGGCCCCATGTGCTCGGGGCGCGGTTCGAGCTCGTAGAGCGTATCGAGCAGCTCGGTTGCCTTCTGCCGGCTGCCTCGCGCGTAGAGCAGGGCGATCATGTTGCGCAGCCAGTAGCGGTAGGCGCTCCTGGTGCTCTTCTTTGCGCCTGGCCCGAGCTCGGGCATCGCGAGCAGCCGCTTGAACGCGTCGAGGCCAGCATCGACGAACCGCAGATCGGGCGATCGATCGATCCGGTCGCTGTCCGGCAGGTAGGTGAGCCGCCCGATCTCGCTGATCTGCACGAGCGAATCGTAGATCATCCGCTCGCCGTGGATGCGGCTCTCGGTCGGCTTGACGTAGTTGAGCGACTGGCTCGCCCAGTACAGCGCGTGCGCTTCGGGCTGGCGGAAGTCGAGCGGCCCGTACTTGTCGACGAGCTCCTTGGCCACGGCGGCGTCGATGCGCCAGCCCTCGTAGAGGGCCCTGGCGCGCAGGAACGCCTCGAGCGCTTCGTGGGCCGGCGTCGGCTCGGCCGGCGCGAGGATCGGCGCGACCGCCTCGGGGAGCGTCTCGGGGTTGTTGAGCCACGTGATGTCGGCCTTGAGCGGATCGAAGCCGGCGCGGCGGGCTTGCTCGACGAGGGTGCGCACCGCCTCGTCCTCGAGCAGCTTGCCGGCCGTCCGTGGCGCGGCCGCGAGCCGGGCGTAGTCTGGCTCCGGGCCGCCCAGGATCGGGTGGAGGTGTTTGGCCATTTGGAGCTTGTAGTACCAGTGCGCTTCGTCCGACATGCTGGCGACCTTGTGGAGATAGACATAGGCCAGCTCCCGGTTCAGCACGTAGCTGCGCGGGTTGTACTGCATGCCTCGGTAGAGCAGCACCTCGAGGCCCTTGCGCACCCAGCGCCAACGCTCCTCGTGGCCGCTCCAGTTGTCGTCGTGAAGCCGGAACGAGACCGAGATGTTGTACGCCATGTTCCAGGCCGCGAAGGTCCACACCGACTCGAGCCCCGGCTCGAGCTGGGTGATCCAGTCGAAGAGCTGCACCAGCTCGTAGTAGCGGCGCTGCTCCTGCAGCGCCGTGGCCCGGAGCCACAGCCCCACGATGAGCATGCCGCGAAACGACCCGAGCATCTGCGTGCTCAGCACAAGCGACGGCGGGAAGCTCTGGACCACGGCGGTACGCGACCACGTGTCGCGGGTTTCGAGCAGCGCCGGGTGCAGCGCGCTGCTCGCCATCACGGCCGCAAGCGCCACGGCCAGATACAGCCACTTGCGCGCACGCCTCGAGCGCCTCATGCCTTCGCCTCCTCGCGGCGCATCGTCGCGTTCAGCATCACTCCGTCTCCACGAGTTCGCGGCTGCGGAAGTAAAGGCAGCCGAGCACCATGACCACGCCGGAGTAGGCGGCGCCGATGATGCCGGCCCCGCGCACCACGAGCGACCACGGCACGAGCCGGCCGGTCGCCACATCGCCCGTGCCGTCGTAGCGGCCGAAATTGGGCACAGCCGCGGCCACCGCCTCGAACAAGAAGCGGTAGAACGTCGGTGTCCTAAACTCCGGCTCCTCTTCCGTGCCAGGGACCGGCAAGGCGAGCCCCACGAACTGATTGACCAGCAGGGCGCACACAAAGACGAACAGCACAAGCAGCGACGCCACCGGGAACGATAGGAGCGAGGCCGCCGCCACGGCGAGCGCGCTCAAAAACGCCAACCGGATCAAAACGAGCAGCATCGTGCGCACGACGTTTCCCTCGAACGAGCCCGCCTTGTACAGCACCTGGATGCCCTCCTTGGCAGGGAACGCCGCGTACGCCGGTGCGCCGCCAGGCAGGTTGGTCAGGTTGCGGCACGTCACGAACAGCTCGCGATCGGCGCTGACGAGATTCGCCGGGATGGTGAACACGTGGTAGTCGTCCAGGGAAACGACTTGCTGTCGTGTGACGATTCCCTGCTGGATCGGGAGCGTCCGTTCGGGCGAGATCGTCCAATCGACTAGGATAGTGCTCTTGTCCAGACGCGAGCCGCCGCCGACGTCGATGAGTTTGTAGCGAACATAGATCTCCTGGTCGGGCCGGGCGGGCGTGATGCCCTCGAACGTGTACTGGCAGAAGTAGCCCGGCGGCAGCGTGTTGTAGGAGATCCAGAGCTCCTTGCGCCGCGTGCTCCGATAGGCCGCTTCGTTGAAGCCCTCCCCGAGCTGGTCCGCCTCGCGCTTGCGCGCGATCTCGTTGTCGATCGCCTCGTCGATCTCGGCGTCGGGCCGGCTCGGGCCGAGGGTATGACGTGCCGTGTAGACCTCGTTCATCAGCGCGTGGCGCTCTTGGTCGTCCGCCGCGGCCGCCGGCCGACCGATCACGTGGCGCACGAGCACGTAGGTGGCGCCGCCGCTGAGCGCGACGAAAGCGATGTTGAGCAGCATCACGGCGAGCCACTTGCCGACGAGGATTTGCCAGCGCGGGATCGGCTTGGTGGCGATCGTCTCGATGCGCTTCTCGCGCAGATCGCTGGCGAGCGTCGAGGCCGACAGGAAGATCGTCATGATCGCCAGCAAGAAGCCGACGGCGCCTAGCGAGTAGCTCAGCACGAGCTGTACCTGCTCGACGAGCTTGCCCGCGCCGCGCAGCAGGAACGGGCTCAGGCCGACCACGGCGAGAAGCACGACGGCCACGACGGGCACCGTGCGGGTCCGAACCGCCTCGTGCAGCGTGGTGCGGGCAACCGCCCAGAGCCTACGCACCCGGGGTCACCTCCTCGTCGTCGCCACTCCCCTCCGCGCCCTCGTCATGGACGAGGCCTTCGTCATGGACGAGCTTGTCGAGGACGGAGCGCTTGACCTTGCGGCCCGCCGGCCTTTCGGGCGCCGGCGTCTCCTGCTCGGCTTCCGGCTCAGCGGCGGGGGCGACGTAGCGCTCGAGCGCCTTCTTGTGCTTCTCTTCGGGCGCGGGCGCTTGCTCGGCCGGTGCCTCCTCGGGCGCTTCGGCTTCGGGCTCGCCGGCGACGAGCTGGTCGAGCAGCGCCTTGCCGCGCGCCGGCTCGGCCTCCTCGGTGAGCCGCAGGTCGCGCGCGGCCGTGCCGATCTCGGCACCGGAGCTCGTGAGCCGCGCGCGGCGCGCGTCGTCGACGACCCTGAGGAACAACGCCTCGAGCCGTTCGCGCGGCGCCTCGAAGCGCACGTTCGCGCCGGCGGTCTCGGCGCGGATCGCCTCCTCGACGCGCTTGGCCCCCGCGCCATCGAGTGGCGGGCTCGCGGTGATCTGCGTGACGTCGCGTCGCTTGAGCAGCTCGTCGACGCGCCCCTCGGCCTGGAGCGCGCCGCCGTACAGGACGCCGATCCGGTCGCACACGTCCTCGACGTCGGCGAGGAGGTGGCTCAGGAGCAGCACCGTTTTGCCGCGGCGCTTCAGCTCGAGGATCAGGTCCTTGAACTCGCGCGTGCCGATCGGGTCGAGCCCGGCCGTCGGCTCGTCGAGAAACAGCAGCTCCGGGTCGTTCACGAGCGCCTGCGCCAGCGCGATGCGCCGCGCCATTCCCTTCGAGTACTCGTGCAGCGGGCGGCGTCGCTCGCGGCGCAGCCCGACTAGGTCGAGCAGCGCCTCGGTGCGCCGCCGGCGTTCGGTCCGGCCGAAGTTGAACAGCCGGCCGTAGAAGTCGAGCGTCTCGTCGGCGTTGAGGAATCGGTACAGGTTCGTCTCCTCGGGCATGTAGCCGATCTGGGCCTTGACGCGCACGTCGCGCGGCGAGCGGCCCAGCACGTGCACGTGGCCGCTCGTCGGGAAGAGCAGCCCGAGCAGGATCTTCACGGTCGTCGTTTTGCCCGAGCCGTTCGGCCCGAGCAGGCCGAAGACCTCGCCGCGCGCGACACGGAAGGTCAGGTTCGTCACGGCGCGCGCTTTGACCCGGTTCCACATGTCGCGGAACACCTTGGTCAGTTCGAGCGTTTGGATAACCGGGCCGTCGGCGCCGTCCGGCATGGCTGGGTGCTCCTACGATGCGGGTTGGGCTGGGGCTGCAGGCTGGGCCTGTTCCGCGGCAAGCGTACCGGCCACGAGCTCGGTGTGCGGCGTCATCTCCTCGCCGTAGCGCACGAGCCGGGCGCTGTTGAAGATGACCACGAGCGCGCTGAGGATGTGCAGGATGCCGGCGAACACGATCACGGCCGGCGACGTGCCGAATACCTGAAACACGACGCTTGTGATCCCGCCGGCGACGAACAGGAGGCTGAACGCGATGTTCTGGAAGATCACGGCGCGCGCCCGATGCGCGAGCCGCAGGAAGAACGGCAGCCGCGTCAGGTCGTTGTTCATCAGCACCACCGGCGCGCTCTCGAGCGCCACGTCGCTGCCGGCCGCGCCCATGGCGATGCCGATGTCGCCGGCGGTGAGCGCGGGCGCGTCGTTGACGCCGTCGCCGACGACGGCGACCTTGTAACCGTCCTGCTTCATTTGCTCGACGAGGTTGAGCTTCCGCTCGGGCAGGCACTCGGCCTCGTACTCGCTGCACCCCATCTGCGCGGCGACCTTCTCGGCGATGGCCGGCCGGTCGCCGGTGAGCATGACGAGCCGCTTGATGCCGAGCCCGCCGAGCTCGCGGGCCGCGTGCTTCGCCTCGGGCCGCGTGCGGTCCTCGAGCCCGATCCAGCCGACGAGCCGGCCGCGTCGCGCCACGTACAGCGTGCTGAAGCCTTCGGCCTCCTTGAGCGCGGACGCCTCGAGCGTCGTCATATCAACCTTCGAGGCGCGCAGGAACGACTCGCGCCCGACGAGCACGGTGTCGCCGTTGAGCCGGCCGCTCACGCCCTTGCCGGAGACCTCGCGGAAGTCGGTCGCCTCCTCGAGCGGCAGATCGGCCTCGCGCGCCACGGTGACCACCGCACGCGCGGCGGGGTGCTTGCTGAACTGCTCGACGCTCGCCGCGGCGCTGAGCATCTGCTCGACGTCGAGGCCGGGCGCGGGCGTGAGCCGCACGACCGAGAGGCTCCCGGTGGTGAGCGTCCCGGTTTTGTCGAACACGAACGCGTTGAGCCCCGAGGCGGTCTCGAACGTGTTGACGTTCTTGACGAGGATGCCGAGCCGCGCCGCGGCCGAAAGCGCGGCGACCATGGCCGTCGGGTTCGCCAGGATGAGCGCGCACGGGCAGGCGAACACGAGCACGGCGATCGACACGTTCACCTCTTTCGTGAAGAAGTAGATGATCACGACGAGCATGAGCATGAACGGCGTGTAGTAAGCCGCGTAGCGGTCGATGAGCCGCATGATCGGCAGCTTCGATATCTCGGCCTGCAGGATCATCTTGCGCACGCGCCCGAGCGTGGTGTCGCGCCCGGCGCGGGTCACCTCGATCTCGAGCGTGCCCGATTCGTTCAGCGTGCCGGCGAAGACCTGGTCGCCTGTGGCCTTCTCGACCGGCAGCGACTCGCCCGTGATGGTGGCCTGATTCACCACCGCCTCGCCGCTCAGCACCGTGCCGTCGGCCGCGATATTGTCGCCGGGGCGCACGCGGATGCGCTCGCCGGGCGAGAGCTTGTGCGCCTCGCGTTCCTCCTCGGTGCCGTCGGGCAGGATCACGTGCGCGCGCGTCGGGGTGAGGCGCACGAGCGACTCGACGGCCCGCAGCGCGCCCAGGGCCGTGCGGCGCTCGATCAGCTCGGCCGCGAGCATCAGGAACGCGAGCAGGCCGGCGTACTTGTAGCTGCCGATAGCGAAGCAGGCGGCGACGGCCAGCGCCGCCAGCTCGGACATGTGCACGTGGCCGTGGCGCAGGTCGCGGATCGCGCCCCGCACGATGGGGATCGCCAACAGGACCGCGCCGATCAGCGCGCTCAGCGAGCCGATCCCGAGCTCGGCATCGACGAACAGGTCGACGATGAAGCCGTTGGCCACGAGCGCCACGCCGGCCAGCACGGCGACGAGGCCGGCCATCGTTCGCGTCTGCTCCGCCTCGAGCGAGCCGTGGGCGTGCACGTGCCCGGCTTCGTCAATTCGGTCGCTGATTCGCCCTTCGTACTGCATCGGTGCCGATCCCTAGTTGCCCGCGCTCGGCGAGGTGTTGCGCTGCTCGCCCTCGGACGGCGTTCCTTGTTTCCGCTTCGGTTTTGGTGGCTCCAGCAGGATCCACCACTCGCGATCGCGCGGGTAGACGACGAACTTGCTGCCGGCCTGCCGGATGATCTGGTCGAGCGCGTTGTGGTAGACCTGCCGGGTGAAGACCCGCGGGTTCTCGCGGTATTTCTCGTCGAGCTCCTTGAACACCGCGGCCAGCGCGGCGGCGTCCTCGCGGACCCGTGTCCTGTACCTCTTCGCCTCGTTGAGGATCGAGGCAACCTGGCCGGCGGCGCGGTCGAGCAAGGCGCTCGCCTGGCCGCGGAGCTCGTCGATCCTGTCCTGGTCCCGATCCGCCTCCGGCGCCTCCTCGGCGTCGGCGAGCGCGGCGAGCGTTGTGGCCAGCGCCTCGCCGGCGTCGCCGGCGGCGGCGCCAAGCTTGTCACTGCGATATCTTTCTGCGCTGTGGCGCATCTCGCTCTCCAGGAGGCTGGCCTTCTCGAGCCGCTCGAACGCCTCGGTCGTCTGCGGCGGTTCCTGCCGGATCGCCGTGCGCGCCGCGACGATCTCGATGCCGCTGTCGGCCTGGTCGAGCCGGTCCTGGAGCCGTTGCCGCACGAGGCCGCGCATCGTGGGTCCGGCGACCCACAACGCAGCCTCGACGTCGAAGTCGGCGCTCGTCCGGACCACGACGGCCGCGAGTGCACGGCGGATGAGCGCCTCGGGATCCTCGATGTTGAGGGCGTACTTGACGGGGTCGCTGATGCTGTACTCGATGCGCCACGTCGTATGGATGATGTTCGCGTCGTTCGTGAGCGTATAGCCATCGCGCGCCGGGTCCAGCGGCGTGTCGCTTTTCACGGGCGGCCGCTCTCGCCACTCCTCGCGGTACATGAAGTCGTCGATCACGAGTTCCTGGACGCGGCCGGCATCGACGACGATGATCTCGTCGATCGGCTCAGGCCAGGCGAACACCAGCCCGGGCCCGTAGGCGCGCCCGCCGCCGGGGCCGACGGCCCGGCCGAAGCGCAGGATGACGGCGCGCTGGTTCTGCTGCAGAAAACGCGTGTTCGAGAAGACGAGCGCGACCAACACGATGATCATCACCACGCGCAGGGCGGTAAACACCGTCCTGAGCGCGGAAGACAGCGCCCGCTCGGCGGGCCCCGTCTCCAGAGGCGGCGCCGGGTGCGGCCCTATGTGTTCCGTCGGCTCGTCGGCCATTACTCGTCGTCTCCAGTCTCGCTGTCGTCCGAGAGCAGCGACTCGGGCATCGTGTCGAGCAACGTGAACGGCGCCGAGTCGGTCGAGAGGATCAGTCGCGTGCTCTCGTCGACGATGATCGAAAGCGCCTGCAGCTCGCGCCAGAATTTGTGCAGCGCCTCGTTCTTGGCGAACGCCTCGTAGTGGACGGCCGCCTCTTCGTCGCCCTTGGCTCGGATGCCCTGGGCCTCGGCCCTGGCGGCGTCGAGGATTTCGTTATACGCCCTGTTGGCGTCGCTCTGGATCTTTTTGGCCTCGCCCTCGCCCTTGGCGCGGATCTCGTCGGCCGCCTTAAGGCGCTCCGCGCGCATCCGGCTGAACACGTGCTCCGTCGTCTGCTCGGGCAGTTGGAAACGCATGATGCCGACCCGCGTGATCTCGACGCCATACTGGGCGAGCGCCTTGTCCTTCACCTCCTCGCGGATCTTCTCCTCGATGGCGGGGAACTCCGGCTCGTCCGTGACCTCGCGGGCTGCTGTGCTTTCGGTCAGGGCGGTCACCGAGCCCGTCGCCTCCACGTAGTGGAACCGCGGCACAAGGTCGCTGAACATGTGCTGGCCGAACACGTCGTTCTTGGCGTCGCGCACCAGGTGGCTGAGCCTCGCGCGCGCGGTGCGCAGCGTCTCGTCCCAGTCGGCGCCGGCGATGGCGGTGTAGAAGCGCTCGGGGTTTTCGATCCGCCAGTTGTAGTAAGCCAGCACGACGACGAGGACACCGTCGTTGGTCTTGGTCTCTTCGGAGCGATCGATGTCGGTGTGCAACCGGGCGTCGAACCGCACGACGCGCTGGAACGGCGGCGGGGCCTTCCAGTACAGGCCCGGCTTGTCCTCGATGACGCGGGTGACCTTGTTGAAGGTGGTCAGAACGACGGCCTCGCCCTCGCGCACGACGAAGGTGATCATATACAGGATGAGGATCAAGACGATGATGGCCGCCGTGGCCAGCGTGAGCACATTGCGTCGCTTCTTCATGGCGTCGGTCTCTCTTCTTTGATCAACCGTTCAACGTCCAGGTCGAGGATGTCGGCCTTCTTCTTGAGATCCAGGATGATGCGCTCGGCGCCGCCCGCCTCGGCCGGGGCGATCACAAGCTCCTGCCCGGGCAGGATCTCTTCGAGCGTGCTCAGGTACCAGCGCAGCCGGAAGATGTTGGATGCCTGCCGGTCAATGGCGTCGAGCGTTTCGAAGCGCAGCGCGCGGGCCTGCGCGTCGGTGCGCCGCGCGAAGCGGTCGGCCCGTGCCTCGTTGACGATCCAGGTCTTCTCGGCGTCGGCGCTCGGGGCTTTCTCCAGGGCGTAGCGCTCGGCGTCCCGGATCGCCGCGAGCCGCTTCTCGAGCTCGTTGACGCGCGCCTCGAACGAGGCGGCCACGCCCTGCGGCGGATGCACGCCGTGGAGGCCGACGAAGATGATGTCGACGCCAAGATCGGCATCGTCGGCCGCCTTCTGGAAGCGCTCGAGCAGGGCCTCGCCCGCGGCGGCGCGGTCCGGCCCGAGGATGCGGATGAGGTCGGCGCCGGCCACGTACTGCACCAGCTCGCGGTAGGTGACCGCCTCGAGCGCGTGGGCCACGTCGGCGTAGCCGTAGACGTAGCGGTAGAGATCTTCTTCGCGAACGACGAACTGCACCGGCACGCTGACGGTGAGCAAGCTGACGGGCGGGACCTGAACCGTGGCACCCTCGCCGAGCGTGTCTTGCGCGACCGGCTCGTCGGTGGCCACGAGCAGGTTGTACTCCTCGGCGTAGTGCTTCGTGGTCCACAGCACGGGGGGCATCTCGGCCTCCTCGCCGCGCCGCAGCTTCTCCTCGTACTCCTTGCGCCCGACCTCCTCGCCCGTGACGCCGAGGAAGAACTCCTGGACCCGGTCGGCCTCGACGACGCGCTGCACCTCGATCGGCCACGGCCACTTGAGGTGCAGGCCGGGCCGGTACACGGTCGGCGGCTCGCCCGCTTCGGCGCGCGGCACGCCGAACCGCTCGATGAACGCCAGATGGCCCACAGGCACGACGACGAAGCAGGTGAGCAGGTACAGGGTGAGAAGGCCGAAGAGAATCAGCGGTGCCAACGCCCGCTCGAGGAACCGGAAGAACCACGTCTCACTGACCTTGAAGCCGAACTGGTAGTCGAGCGTCTCGGCCGCCGAGCGCAGGATGCGCGTCGGCATGCTGAGCAGGCCGAGCACGCGGCTGTCGTACGGCGCACGCGGCTCGCGCCCCGGCTGGCGCGGCCGGTACAGGTTGACGATGAACGTGAGCGCCAGCTCGAGGCCGATCAGGCCGAGCGCGACGACGATGATCCAGGCGATCACCGACTCGAGGCCGCGCGAGCCGAAGTAGGCGAACGTCAGCGCGATCGCCACGAGCGCCGAGCAGAGCGTGTTGAACAGCATATAGCCGGCCGGACCGCGCAGCAGGGCCGAGTCGGCCTCCTGCGACTGGCCGACCGCGTAGCGGCTCACCAGAAAGGTGAGGAATACGATCGCGGCAAACGCGGCGACGCTCCCGAGCGGGTTCGCAATCCGCTCGGCCGGCCGGCCCCACCCGCCGACCAAGAACACGCTGACCACGATCATGCCGGCGGCGAAGATGAGCGACCCGATCGGCACGAACCACTTCTCGACGCGCGCGAGCCGCGCCTGGGCCGAGAACTGATCGGCGGCGCCCTCGGGCCCGAAAATGCCCTTGGCCCGCTCGCCCTGGCGGCGCTGGATCGCCTCTTCGTCCAGCCGCTCCTCGGCCGCCTTGCGCCGGAAGCTCAGGTGCAGCAGAGCGACGAGCCAGATGCCGATCCCGAGGGCCAGGTGCCACGCCTCGGCGAACACGGCCCACGAGTTTGTCAGCGGCACGAGCAAGAAGCACCCGAGCGCGCTGACCGTTTGCAGCACCAGGCCGCCGAGGCACGTTCGCTCTGCTCTTCGGCTCATCGGAACTCCTTGGCAAACGCACGCACGGTCGCGCGAGTTTCACGCACGCCGAGCGCGCACTGCGCATCACACCCGTCTACCACGCATATTGTGCGGGTGAGGGGGCGAGCTGTCAAAGCAATTTGCACGACGCGGGTTATGGAAAAAACAGCGCCCCAGGCGCCGTCCGGGAAACGACTTAGCGCGCTCGCGCCCGACGGCCACAGCCGACGAAGTACACAACGCGTGCCAAGAGCCGCCGTGCAGGACCGAGCGGCCGGCGTGTGCGGCGCATCACCCGCTCCATTTCAGACGGCTGATTTGGCCCTTGCGTTCCGGTGGGGGCGGTGGTTGAATCGGCCGACCCAACCACCACGAGAACGACCGATGATCAGCGACGAGCTCGTCAGAATCCTTGCGTGCCCCGAGACGAAGCAGCCCGTGGCGCTTGCCCCGGCCGAGCTGCTCGAGAAGCTCAACGCGCGGATCCGCCAGGGCACGCTGCGCGACACGCGCGGCGAGGTGCTTGCGCAGCCGATCGAGGCCGGCCTGCTTCGTCAGGACGGCCGGGTCCTCTACCCGATCATCGACGACATCCCGCGCATGCTCGTCGAGCGTGGCATCCCTGTTGACCCCGGCGAGGCAGGTCGATCATGAGCGACACGATCTTCGCCAAGATCATCCGCAAAGAAATCCCGGCCGACATCATCTACGAGGATGAGCAATGCGTCGCCTTCCGCGACATCCGGCCCCAGGCGCCGACCCACGTGCTGGTGATCCCCCGCAAGCCGATCCCGACGCACGACGAGATCGCCGACGACGACGTGCCGCTGCTCGGCCACATCCACACCGTGATCGCCAAGCTCGCCGCCGAGCTCGGCCTCGAGAGCGGCTACCGGGTCGTGGTCAACTGCAAGGCCGACGCCGGCCAGGAGGTCGACCACCTCCACTTCCACCTGCTCGGCGGCCGCCAGATGACCTGGCCCCCAGGCTGAGGGGCCATTGCGCTGCGAGCCGCGAGGGAACCGCGCGTGGCGACGCGCCGGTTGCAGGTTCCATGGACGGTGCCGCGTCGCGCGTGCATCTCCGGACCTCGTCAAAGCGACGGCCTGGACTGCACGTTTCGCAACGGAGGACTTGACGCATGCTCAAGCGGGAGCTGAGGCTGCTTGAGGTGTTTTGCATCGCCTCGGGTGCGATGATCAGCTCGGGCCTGTTCGTGCTGCCCGGGATTGCCTACGCGGTAGCCGGCCCCGCCATCATCGTCTCGTACGCGCTGGCCGGCCTGCTGATGGTGCCGACCATGCTCGCCAAGGCCGAGCTTGTCACCGCCATGCCGAAGTCGGGCGGCAGCTACTTCTTCGTTGAGCGCAGCCTTGGCCCGCTGGTGGGCACGTTCGCGGGCTTGGCCATCTGGTTCTCGATCGCCCTGAAGGCCTCGTTTGCCGTGATCGGTATCGGCGCGCTTGCCGCCCTCGCGGCCCCGGGCGCGGGCGAGTGGCTCATCAAGGTGGTCGCCGTGGCGGTGTGCCTGGGCTTCACCGCCATCAACCTCGTCAGCGTCAAGAGCACGGGCCGTTTGCAGATTCTCCTCGTGCTCGGCCTGCTGGCGCTGCTTGCGTTGTACGTGGGTGCGGGCGTCCCGGGCGTGCAAGGGGGCCGCTACCAGCCGTTCGTGCCGGCCGGCTTCCAGTCGGTGATCGTCGTGGCCGGGATGGTGTTCGTCTCATTCGGCGGGCTGACCAAGGTCGTTGACCTTTCCGAGGAGATCCGCCGGCCGCGCACGACGGTGCCGCTGGGCATGTTTCTCGCATTCGGCACGGCCATTGTCCTCTACGTGCTGGTGGTCTTCGTCACCGTCGGCACGGTCGACCCGGAGACGCTGTCGGGCTCGCTCACACCGCTCGTGTCGGGCGCCGAGGCGGTGCTGGGCCGCGCCGGGTTCGTCCTTTTATCGGTGGCCGCGCTGTTCGCCTTTGCTACGACGGCCAACGCCGGCATCCTCTCGGCGTCGCGCTCGCCGATGGCGATGAGCCGCGACGGCCTGTTGCCCAAGACGGTGTCGCGCACCAGCCGCCGGTGGCACACGCCGCAGCTCGCCATCGCGCTGACGGCGCTGCTCATGATCGTCTCGGTCGTGTTCCTCTCGATCGAGGACCTGGTCAAGACCGCTTCGACGATGATGATCGTGATGTTCGTGTTCGTGAACCTGGCCGTCATCATCATGCGCCACAGCGGGTTCCAGAGCTACCGGCCGGCCTTCCGTGCGCCCCTGTACCCATGGCTGCAGATCGCCGCGATCGGCGTCTACGCCCTGCTCATCGTCAACATGGGCCGCGTGCCGCTGGCCGCCACCGGCGTCTTCGCGCTCGTGGCCTGCGCGTGGTATTTCGTCTACGTGCACCGGCGGATCGACCGGCAGTCGGCCCTCGTGTTCGTCGTCAAGCGCATCGCCTCACAAGACCTCGAGCGCACGGGCCTCGAGGAGGAGCTGCGGCAGTTGTCGCTCGAGCGCGACGACCGGACGCTCGACCGCTTCGACCGCCTCGTGAGCGAGTGCGCCATTCTCGATATCGAGGAACCGATCACGGCCGACGAGCTGTTCCGGCGTGCGGCCGCCGCGCTGGCCGGCCGGCTCAACGTCAGTCACGTGCTGCTGCACGAGCGCCTGGCTGCGCGCGAGGGCCAGTCGAGCACGATCGTCCGGCCCGGGCTGTCGATCCCCCACGTGATCATCGAGGGCCGGAACGTCTTCGACCTCGTGCTCGTGCGGGCCCGGGAAGGCATCGAGTTCCCGGACGCAGACCGGCCCGTGAGGACCGCGTTCATCTTGGTCGGCTCGCTCGACGAGCGCAACTACCACCTGCGCGCCCTGATGACGATCGCTCACCTCGTGCAGGAGCCGGACTTCGAGCAACGCTGGGCACAGGCGCGCAACGCCGAAGAGCTCCGGGACGTGGTCCTGCTCTCGAGTCGCACGCGCGAGACCTGGTGAGCAGGCTACTCGGACGGGTCTGCTGGGACGGCCGTTTCCGCGGCCGCTTCGTGCTCGGCGAGAAGCGCTTTGACGCGTTCCCGGAGGGTTTCGTACGGGAGTGCGCCCTCGGCGGCATCGACCACCTCCCCGCCGGCGAAGTAGATGATGGTGGGGACGACCCGGATATGGAACCGGTCGGCCAGAGCGGGTTGGGCGGTGGTGTCGACCTTGGCGACGACGACCCGGCCGTCGAACTCGTGGGCGAGCCGCTCCATGCGCGGGGCCAGCCGGCTGCACGGTGGGCACCCGTGCCGGGTGAAATCTATCACGACGGGCTTGTCGCCGCCGAGCGTCTCGTCAAAGGTCTCGGCCGTCAGGGCAACGACGTTCCCCTCGTGCCAGCCGCTCGGGGCCGCAAAGTAGATGGCAAGGACGAGGCCCGCCACGGCCCCGACAGCGACGCCGCGGCCCGGCGTGCTGATGAATGCCCACGCCTTGTCGGACGTGCGCATAAGCAGGCCGACAAGCCCGCCAAGGGCCGCGCCGATCGCCGCGCCAATCAGTGCCGTAAGCACGAAACCCAGGACCGGATCCTCCGTCGGGTGCTCGGGCACCCCGGTTGCGCTTATTCCTTATAACACGCACCGGGCTGAGATGAATCCGCCCAACCTGCGCGCTAGTTCTGTCGCCCCTTCGGGGCTCTGTGGATCTGTTTTGTCGTCGAGAACCCGGGGCTTACGCCCCGGGCTAGGTTCGGTCGGGCCTTCGGCCCTGGGATTCCGATCGTCTAAGCGCGATTCCTTCGTCAGCAGCCTGCTAGTCCGCGCGGTCGCGCTTCACATATTCCTTTTCGACGATCTCGATCTTGAGATTACCGAATACGGCGGCGAACGCGGCGAGGTCAAGGAGGGAGTCGCCCTCGCCCATCGGGCTGGTGGCGAGCCGGATGTGGGCGGCGTCGAAGTCGCGGTCCGGGAGCGTGGCGTCCACGTCGCGCCACGCGCCATCAATGTAGACCTGGGTCCACATGTGGTAGATGAACCGGCCGACGACGTAGACGAGCCCAATGGCCACGCGCGACGGCAGCCCCTCGGCCCGCGCCATCGCCGCGAGCAGCACCGCGTGCTCGGAGCAATCGCCCTTGCGGGTCTCGATCACCTCGCTCGCCGTGGCCATCGCGACCTCGTAGTTCTTCTCCTCGACGAGATCGTACACGGCGCGGCGCAGGGCTTGCGCTGTGCGCCAGGGATCGGTCTCGTCGCCGACGGCTTTGTGTGCCGCGGCCACGATCCGCTCGTCGCTGCTGTTGATGAACGTGCTCGCGGCTTGGTACGGCTCGAGATCGTCGATCTCGGTCGGCGTCAGCTCGGTCGAAATCTCGAGCGTGACGCTCGACTCGGTCCGCTCGACGACGCGTTGGTGGCCTTCCGAGGCGAGCTCGACGGAGAACGGCGACCCGTCCTCGGTGCTCAGCTTGACGACGAGGCGCCTCAGCCTGTCGGGCCTCAGGATCGGCTTGTCGGGCTTGACCATAATCGCGCCGGTCAAATCGACCGCTTCGGCCTCGGCGAGCGCGTACTCCTTGGTGCAGCGTACGCTCCGAATGCCGCCCATCAGCACTGCCTCGGTCACGAGCATGTTGTGGGCCGAGTCGAGCCACACGTGCTCCACGACACCGGGCAACTTCGGATAGCGTGCCTCGACCTTGACGGCCTCGTGCACCACGCCGAGCACGTCGACTGTGTCCGGGCCGATCACCTTCATTGTGATCTCGAGCGGCTCGGACGATGAGAGCTCCGGGCTGAACACCTTCGCCGTGAACTCCTCGCCTGGCTCGAGCTTGAAATCCTTCTGCGCCCGATCGAGCGCGTACGGGAACAGCACGTCCGGGTCCCACTCGAGCGTCTGCTTCTGGCGCCGGTCACCCATCGTGCTGACGAGATGGAGCGTGCCGTCCTGGATCGTGCCTTTGGTCCGGACCGGCATCATCCCGCCCATCTGCTCCGTGACGAACCCCTCCGGCGTGCCGTCCAGGTGCTCGCGGCACGTGGACGACATCTCCACGGTCAGGTCGGTGCCGAAGCGCCGCATCGTCATCTTCGTCTCGCTGAGCGTGATGATGCTGTCGTCCTCGCGCGCCATCCGGACGTGCACGTAGCCGACCCGCTTCCCCTTCATGAACACGGCATGCCACTCGTCGCGCGGCAGATCGGGCGTCTGGTCGTCACCCGCCTTCGTCGTCCCCGAAACGGCCAGCAGAGCGGCGCAGATCATCAACGCCAGTAGCGGTCGTCGTGCTTCGTTCATCGCGTGCCTCCTCACTTGCCGATGCAGAATCGAGAAAAGATGCTGTCGAGAATGTCGTCGGTCGTGACCGCGCCGACGATCTCGCCGAGCGCGTCGAGCGCCTCGCGCGCATCGACGGCGGCGAGCTCGAGGCCGCGTGTCTCGTCGAGCGCGGCAATCGTTTCACCTATCGCGGCCGCCGCGCGTGCGAGCGCGTCGCGGTGGCGCACCTGCGTCACCAGCGCCGCGTCCGAGGACGGCAGGCCGGACGGCCAGGCCGCCTCGATAATCGCCCCCTTGAGTGCGTCCAGTCCAGTTCGTTCAAGCGCCGACGTGCGCACAAGCGCCGACGTGCGCACGCTCGCGCGGCCGACGAGGCGCGCGTCGAGCGCGGCGAAATCGGCATGCGGCGCCAGGTCCTGCTTGTTGACGACTGTGATGAACGGCCGGTCGTTGAGCCGATCGGCGATCTCGAAGTCGGCCTCGTCGATCGGCACCGCCCCGTCGAGCACGAGGAGCACGAGATCGGCCTCGCGGACCGCGTCATGGCTGCGGCGGACGCCCTCGGTTTCCGCCGCGTCGCGCGGCTCACGTATCCCGGCCGTGTCGACGACGGTGAGCTCGACGCCCTGCAGGACGAGCGA
>CAZCQN010000064.1:0-9685 GCA_964500825.1 uncultured Verrucomicrobiota bacterium
GCTCTAAAGAAGTCAAGGCGCTGTACGAATATGACGCCTTCGGCAACATCATCACGAAGGCGGGCACGCTGGCCAACGACTTCACGTTCAGCACCCAGATGGCCTACGGCGCCTCCGGCTGGTCGATGTACATGTTCCGCAGCTACTCCCCCCGCCTCGGCCGCTGGACGCAGAGAGACCCCCTCGGGCTTGCCGGTGGCTCAAATGCCTACACCTTCCTCAGAAACAGCCCGATGGACTATGTGGACAAGCTGGGGCTTCAAATGGTAACAGGCATCAGCTGGTGTCCTGCCGGTGATCTTGCAAGGGACCTTGGAAGTGCAGCAGGCAGTGCAGCAGGCAGCGCCATCGGCTCCATGGGCACTGCAGCAGGCAACCTCATCTGCTCCATAAAACGCAGCCTGGCCGAGACCGGCGAGGAGTGGGGGCAGCGCTGGGCGACCGCTCATGCCTATTATAGGTATCTCCACGCGACCCAGACCCTGGCTTACTTCAACATGGCGAATGCAGTGGTTGACTCAGTCTGGACTCCTATCGCCCTTGGAGTAGTAGGCGTGATAGGATCCGCGGGCACCTGGGTGCTCGGCCTTCTCGCTATTGGCATCAGTATCTACCAGGCCTTAACCGACCCAGACCAGCTCGTGATAGCCGCCCAGAGGGCGGGACTACAGGAGATGGTCGACGATGCGTATGAGACGTGGCAATACCTCCAAGACATGGACCCGTAATCTCAGTGCTTCGTTCGGTTGAGGCTGCTCCCACTTGCCTACTGCGACATGGAGACACACGTGAAGAGATTCCTCCGTCTTCTCGGCCACTTGTGTGCCCTGGGCTGTTTCTTCTTGTTGGGGCCTTTTCGGCTGATCCGTGGTGAGTGTGTGGACACTTCTTGCTGGGTTGCCACGGTGCTCTTCTTTGTCACACCGGCAGTCTCGCTGTATTGCGTTTTGAAATGGCGGAGAACGGACCGACTCAAGCGGCATGAAAAGGCCGCGTTGCACAAATCTGTGTCTGATGATCACCCAGCACACAGTGCCTAAGGGAACATCAACGTGCCAATAGATAACGTGATTGGTGCTGGTGACAGCGACTGGAATCGGGGGATACGCTGGCAGGACGACCGCCCTGAGATGCATGTGTCTGAACAACGGGCGGCCTGATCGACACGATCGAGAACCCGGCCGGGACGGTGGACGTCGACTACGACGAGTTCAACCGCGTCGAGCGCGTCGACGGCATCCTGACGGCCGGTACGGATCCGGACACCGTCCTCTGGACCTGGAACGCGAGCACCAGCCAGCTCAACAACCCGCCCGCCCTGACCTTGCGGTGACCGCCATCCCCTACCGAGCGTTCGTCGCCCTGCTCGGCGGTCAGCGGTGGGTTTATCTACCTCGCCTCGGCAGGCGCCAGCGCCTGGTCAGGCGAGTGCCGAGCAGTTCATGATTGACAACGAGGTAGGCCCCCGCTACCAACCCTTCGTCTTTCGCCTGTTGATTCCCCGAAGAGCCGTATGATGGACGAGCCTGCTGTTCGAGAGATGCTGAAGGTCTACGGGGTCTCGGACACGGTCGAGCGGTGTGAGCGGCTCGATGCCGGGTTTTCGCATGATGTGAAGTATGTGCTATGGGTCGGTGGTGCGCCGACGTACCTGGTGCGGCTGAGCGCGAGCGACATGCTGCCGAGGCGGAAGGCCGAGTTCGAGGCGCTGGCGGTGCATTACGAGCGGGGCGTGCTGTGCCCTCGGCCGCTCGCGTTCGGCGAGACGCCGGACCGGACGCAGTGCTTCACGCTGCTCGAGTATCTCGTCGGGGAATCGGGGGAGACGGCGCTGCCCAAGCTGCCCGAGCAGGCGCAGTACGAGATCGGCCTGCACGCGGGGTGCGAGCTCTACCGCATGCACGAGGTGCCGGGCGAGGAGACGACGGAGGCGTGGCTCGATCGCTTCTCACGCAAGATGGCGCGTTACGCCGAGAGAGCGGGGGAACTCGGCCTCACCTACCCCGGCCGCGAGCGGATCGACGGCTACATCGAAGAGCACGTGTCACTGCTCGAGCAGAGCCCCGTGCGTTTTCAGCACGACGACTTCCATCCGGCCAACCTGATTCTCGACGACGGGCGCCTCGTCGGCGTCATTGATTTCAATCGCTGCGATTGGGGCGATCCGGTCGAGGATTTCTACAAGGTGCCGTTCTTCGGCGAGCCGGTGAGCGTGCTGTTCGTCAACGGCCAGATTGACGGCTACCTGGCGTGTGAGGCCGCGGCCGACTTCTGGGCGCGCTACAACCTCCTCGTTGCCATGATGCTTCTGCCGAGCGTCGTGTGGATGCACTTCCACCCGCCGAGCGGAGGACTGGCGTGGTGGCTCGACCGCGTCGCCCACATGATCGACACGCACGACTTCGAGGGCAGCGGCCCGCCGACGTGGTTCAAGCCTGAGGCTTACTAACAAACTGCAGGAAGCCCGCCGGCGTCAGAGGATCTCCATCTATTGCGGACCGCTTCTGTCGCCCCTCTGGGGCTCAAGAGGGCCTTTTCTCGTCGAGAACCTGGGGCTCACGCCCCAGGCTACCCTCTGCCGGGCCTCCGGCCCTTGGCCTGCGGATGCCGTGCAGAGCCGCTCAGGTCCGCTTGCGCAAGAGCAGGATGATGGCTGCGGCTGCAAGAACGCCCACTAAGCCGGGCTCAGGAACGGCGGCGCACAGGCAGCGGTCCAGCCTTCTGCCGTAGATGTACTCCTCGGCCCCGACCGTGATCTGGAAATGCCAGCCGTAGAATGTCGGGTCAGCGCCCGGCGGGATCCATCCCATGCCGACGCACCACCCGCTGTCGGGCGCGTACTCTCCCCCACCTTCCTCGGGCAAGCAGGTACCGAACTCGCGATCGGTCAGATACCAAACGCTCTCGGTTGGGATGAGGTCGAGAGCTTCGAGCTCCGCCTTCGTCATGTTCCAGACTCGCATGGCGATGAGGTCGCACGCCATGCCGCCGACAATCACGGGAGGGTCCTGAAGCCCCTCATCGTAGTGGGACCAGTCCATTGCGCCGCCCTGCAGCTCGAACTCCCCGGTGAAGAAGCCGCCGTTGCTGCACAGGATGTTGGTCCCGCCACTGATGTCGGCTGGGTCGGCGCCGAAGTTGACCCACGCAGACATGTCGACATGCTCGGCCCCGCCAAGATCGATCACGCCGTTCTGGTTGTAGTCGAAATGGTCGAGCGGATCGACAAAGGGCATTCCGTCGAGCGCCACGACGAACTGCACCAAAGCGCCATCCTTGACCAGGCCGCCGGTCATCGGGTCGTAGATGCGGCCGTCGAAGCCATCGGCGGGCTTGAGCGTGTAGACGCTGTTAAACTCCCAGTCACCGGACGCGGGCAGAGCCACAACAGCAACCAGTAGCGCCGTGCACAGGTAGGCAAGTCTCGTGCTCATGCCTTCTCTCCCTCTTCGATCAGTGTGTCTGGCTCTGGGGATACGCGTCTTGCACTGCAAACATCGGTAGGAAACCCTCGCGTGTTGCGGCGCATGCAACTCCGCATTCGGGATGGCAACCCTCGTGAAACCTTATTAGCATGGGACACCAGACGTGTCAAGACCACAAGTGCATCCGAAAGCGGCAAAGGAACGCCCCGGCCGGGTGCGGCCGGGGCGAAGGTTGCGGAGTAGCGGTTGCGCGGTGCTAGTCGCGGCGGAGGACCTTGAGGGGCTCGCCGCTCTTGTCGCGCAGGGTGACGATCAGGGGCGTCTTGCCGAGCGCGTGGGTAGCGCACGCCATGCAGGGGTCGTACGCGCGGAAGGCCATCTCGACCATGTTGAGCAGGCCGTCGTTGACCTCGCCGTTCTTGATGAGGCCGCGGGCGGCGCGCTCGACGGACATGGCGATGGCGGCCGAGTTGTTCACGGTCGCCACGATGAGGTTGGCCTCCTGGACGACGCCGCGCTCGTCGGTCTTGTAGTGGTGGTAGAGGGTCCCGCGCGGCGCCTCGACGACGGCCATCCCTTCGGTCGGCGTTTCGGTCGGCACGGTGCGGATGTTCGGGTCGAGGATGTCGGGATCCTCGGCGAGCTCGAGGAAGCGCTCGGCGGCGTACAGCAACTCGACGAGGCGGGCCCAGTGATACGCGAGCGTGTTGTGGGCCGGCTTGCCGCCGAGCACTGAGAACATCCTCTCGTACGCTTCCTGCGCGAGCGGCGTGGCCATGCCGTCGGCGGCGTTGAGGCGCGCGAGCGGGGCGACGCGGTACACGCCGCTGTCCTTGCCATCGACGAAGCCCTTCCAGCCGACCTTCTTGAGGAACGGGAACTTGATGTAGCTCCACGGCTCGACGTGCTCGGCGATGTGGTCGAGGTACTCGTGCGCCTTGAACTTGGCGAACTCCTCGCCGGTCGGGGTGACGACGCGAACGCTGCCGTCGTAGAAGTTGACCTTGTTGTTGTCGTCGACGAGGCCCATGTAGTAGGTCTCGTGCTTGTAGACGTCGCCGACGATCACGTCGACGTAGGCCTGGTTCTTGAGCACGACGTCGTCGAACAGCTTGAGCGAGAACTTGCCGAACTCGACGGCGTCCTTCGCGGTCTGTATGTATTCCTCTTGCAGCTCCTTGGTGACGCCTTTCGAGACGCCGCCGGGGACGTTGCACACCGGGTGGATGACGCGGCCGCCGAGGTCGCTGATAACTTTGCGCATGCGACGGCGGATGGCGATGACCTGGCCGCCGATCTCGAGGCCGACCTTGCCGATGACGCCGAGGATGTTGCGCTCGGCGGCGGGCGCGTCGGGGCCCATGACGAAGTCGGGTCCGCCGAGGAAATAGAAGTGGAGCGTGTGGTCCTCGAACATGAAGGCCGAGTTGACCAGCTCGCGGATCTTCTTCGCGGGCACGGGCGGATCGACGTGGTAGACGGCGTCGACGGTCTTGCCCGAGCACATGTGGTGCGCCGTGGGGCAGACACCGCAGATTTTGGGCGTGATCCGCGGCATCTCCTCGACGAGGCGGCCGACGGCGAACTGCTCGAAGCCGCGCAGCTCGGGGATCTGCAGGTAGGCGTTGGCGACGTTGCCGGCGTCGTCCAAGAAAATCTCGATCTTGCCGTGTCCTTCGAGCCGCGTGATGGGGTCGATCGTGATCTGCTTAGGCATTGGCGTTCTCCATCCTATGGACGGCCTCCACCTTGCGACGCCGCAGTATGGACGAGGGCAGCGAGTACATGTAGAAGACGCCGGCGGGGTCGGGCAGCGAGTCCATGAGCCGCTGCACCTCTTCCTCGTCGTTCGTGTCGAGGATCGACGCCAGCGCCGAGAGCGTCTTGACGCCCAGGTCGATCGCTTCCGGCGTCGGCCCGAAGCAGCCGCGGCAGGTCATGTTTGCGTTGATGCAGCGCTCGCCACAGCCGGACCGGGTGGCCGGCCCGAGGCAGACGTAACCCTGGGCGAGGTAGCAGATCTCGGGATCGGGCGTGCTCGTGGCGACGCGCTTGAAGCCGCTGATGAGCACCTTCTCGGGCTTGGAGTCTTTGAGCGGGCACGTGTTGCAGAGCGCCTTGGTGGGACACAACACGGTGCCCTTCTCCGGGAGTTCGCCTTTGAGGATGGCCATCACCGCGTCCATGATCAGGTCGGGCGGCGGCGCGCACCCGGGCAGGTAGTAGTCGACGTCGATGACCTGGTCGAGCGTGCGCACCGTGTTGAAGAACTCGGGCAGCGTCAGCTCGCCCTCGGGCACCGGGGTTTTCGTCGTCGGGTGCGTGTGGTCGGGGTTGTCGACCGTCGGCACGGTGTCGTAGACGCGCTCGAAGATCGTTTTGCGGTCGTAGAAGTTCGCCAGACCCGGTACGCCGCCAAGATGGGCGCACGAGCCGAAGGCGACGATGAGGCCCGACTTGCGGCGCAGCAGCTTGACCCACTCTTCTTGCTCTTCGGTGCGGACGGCGCCGTTGATGAAGCTGACGGCGAGTGAGCCGTCGTCCATCGCCTGGACGTCTTTGAGCTTGAAGTCGAGCGCGACGGGCCAGAGTACGATGTCGACGGCATCGACGACTTTGAGGATGTCCTCGGCAAGGTCGACGACGGCTTCCTCGCACCCGCCGCAACTCGCGCACCAGTAAAAGGCTACTTTCGGTTTGGCCACGAGTTTCTCCTCGAATCGATGTGTCTCACGCCGGCGCGGCTGCCGCTTCGCCGGCGAGTTCGGCCGCCTCGCGCTCGGTGTTCTCATCCTCGGCGTCCTGGAAGTGGCCGAGCTTGAGCGGGCCGAGCGCGCGGATCTGCTCGGTCATCTCGTTGACGACTTCGACGAACCGGTTCGCCTCGCTCGCGCTGATCCACTCGAGCCGGACGCGCTCGGGCTCGATGCCGAACTGGTCGAGCATGCGCTTGAGCAGCGTCATGCGGCGCAGCGTCTTGTAGTTGCCCTCCTGGTAATGGCAATCGCCGGGATGGCAGCCGGCGACGAGGACGCCGTCCGCGCCGTCCTGGAGCGCCTTGAGCACGAACGTGGGCTCGACGCGGCCGCTGCACATCACGCGGATGATGCGCACGTTGGGCAGGTAGTGGGCGCGCGAGGTGCCGGCGAGGTCGGCGCCCGTGTAGCTGCACCAGTTACAGAGGAAGCCGACGATGACCGGTTCGAACTGGCTCATTGCATCACTCCTTCGATCTCAGCCAGGATCTGCTCCTTGGTGAAGTGCTTGCCCTTGATGGCGCCGCTCGGGCAGGCGGCGACGCACGTGCCGCACGCTTTGCACAGGCTCGGCTCGACCCGGCAGACTTTCTTCTCCTCGTCGTAGCTGATCGCGTTGTACGTGCATACCTCCATGCAGATACGGCAGCCGCTGCATAGTTCCTCGTTAATCTCGGAGCATGCACCGCTCATTGTCGTCTCGCCGCGCAAGATGAGGCTGAGCGCCTGGGCGGCGGCCGCGCTGCCCTGCGCGACGGTGTCGGGGATGTCCTTCGGGCTCTGGCAGCAGCCGGCGAGGAAGACGCCGTCGGTAGTTGTCTCGACGGGCGCGAGCTTCGGGTGCCGCTCGAGGAAGAAGCCGTCCTCGCTCGAGCAGAGCTTGAAGAGGCGCTCGATCTCCTTGGCGTCGCTGCGCGCTTCGAGCGCGACGGATAGGATGACCATGTCGACCGGGATGCGGCGCTGGACGGCGGCGAGCGTGTCCTCGCATTTGACGATGAGCTTGCCCTGCTCGGCTTCGTTCGTGGCGAAGTCGGTGACCTCGGCGCCCTTGCCGCGGATCAAGAGCGCGCCCTCGCGCAGGACCCGGTCGTAGAACTCCTCGTAGCCTTTGCCGAACGCGCGCATGTCGATGTAGAGCTCGTAGACGCGGGCGCCGATCTTCTCGCGCACGAGGTGGGCGAACTTGAGCGAGTACATGCAGCACACGCGCGAGCAGTAGCGGTGGTAGTGCTCGTCGCGGCTGCCGACGCAGTGGAGGATGGCGACCGACTCGGGCTTCGTGCCGTCGTGCAGCAGGATGTCGCCGCCCGTGGGGCCGGCGGCGTTCGAGAGCCGCTCGAACTCGAGCGAGGTCATCACGTTCTTGAAGCGGCCGTAGCCGTACTGCTCGGCGACGCTCGGGTCGAAGGTCTGAAAACCGGTGGCGACGACCACCGTGCCGCAGTCGACCTCGACCTCCTCGTCCTGCATCGAGTAGTCGATGGCGTCGGCCGGGCAGTTGGGCGCGCAGATGCCGCAGCCGTCGCGCCGGAAGTAGAGGCACTGCTCGGGGTCAAGCGCCGGCACGTTGGGCACGGCCTGCATCGTCGGGACGGCGATGGCCGAGTTGGGCCCGAGCATGATCTCGTCGTGGCGGATTTCGTCGGCGCCCTCGATGTAGATCGCGCCGGTCGGGCAAACCTTGGCGCAGGCGCCGCAGTTGATGCACGCTTCGCTCGGCTCGTTGTACGGCGTGGTGACGATGCGCTCGGTGCCGCGCTGGGCGAAGCCGATGGCGTAGGCCTTGGCCATCTCGGCGCACGCGCGCACGCACAGGCCGCACAAAACGCAGGGTTCGTTTCCTTCGCCGAAACGCGGTTTGGTCACGCCGACGTTTTCGGCGAGCTGCTTGATGACGCCAACCTTGCCGTGGCGGGCGCAGAGCAGCTCGACCAAGATGCGGCGGGCCGTGCGGATGCGCTCGGTATCGGTGCGTATGACTAGGCCGTCGCTGACGGGGTAGTTGCAGGACGTGACGAGCCGCGTGCGCGAGCCTTTGGTCGCCTCGACGGTGCACAGCCGGCACGCGCCGTACGGCGTCAGACCGCGGTAGTTGCACAGCGTGGGGATCCAGATCCCGAGCCGCTCGGCGGCTTCGAGCACGTAGATGTCCGGCTCGACTTCGATCTCGTTGCCGTCAATGGTGATTGTGACCGTCTCGTCAGGCATGGAGCTACTCCTTGACAACGGCGTCGAACTTGCAGGCGTCGAAGCAGGCGCCGCACTTGATGCACTTATCCGGGTCGATGTCGTGCAGCTCGCGGCCCTTGCGCAGCTTGGGCGCGGTCTCGCCAGCGGCCGGCGTGCGTGTGTAGATGGCGTCGGGCGGACACGCCTTGGCGCACACGCCGCAGCCGGTGCACGCCTGGGGGTCGATCGAGAAGGTAATCAGCGCCTTGCAGACGCCGGCCGGGCACTTCTTGTCGTAAATGTGGGCTTCGTACTCATCTCGGAAATAACGGATCGTCGATAGCAGCGGCTTGGGCGCGGTGCCGCCGAGCGCACAGAGCGCGGTGTCCATGATGACGTTGCTCAGCTCCTCGAGCAGCTCGATGTCGCCGTGCTCGCCTTTGCCTTCGCAGATGCGGTCGAGGATGGCCAGCATCTGGCGCAGACCCTCGCGGCACGGCAAGCACTTGCCGCAGCTTTCCTCGGTGAGGAAGGTGAGGAAGTAGCGAGCGACGTCGACCATGCAGCTCGTCTCGTCCATGACGATCATGCCGCCCGAGCCCATCATCGACCCGGCCTCGGTCAGGCTCTCGAAATCGACCGCCAAGTCGAGCAGGCTCTCGGGCAGGAAGGTGCCCGTCCAGGCGCTGGTCGGTTCGCCGACGCGCTGCGTGGCGCCTTTCTCGTCCACGACGATGGTGCCCCCCGAGGGCCCGCCGGTCTGGACGGCCTTGAAACGGTGGCCGCCAGGCACGCCGCCGCCGATGCCGTACAGGATCTCGCGGATGGTGATGCCCATTGGGACTTCGATCAGGCCGGTATTGCGGATCTTGCCGACGAGGCTGAAGACTTTCGTGCCCTTGCTGTTCTCGGTGCCGATCGACGCGAACCAGTCAGCTCCCTTGCCCATGATGATCGGCACGTTGGCCCAGGTCTCAACGTTGTTCAGGTTGCTGGGGCTGTCGTAGAGCCCGCGTTCGACGGTGTGGACGTACTTGGCGCGCGGCTCGCCCGTCTGGCCTTCGAGCGAGGCCATCAACGCGGTCGACTCGCCGCAGACGAACGCGCCGCCGCCGCGGCTGATGCGGATGTCGAACGAGAAGCCGCTGCCCAGGATGTTCTCGCCGAGCAGGCCGGCCTCGCGCGCTTGCTCGATCGCGAGCGCCGCGTTCGCGACGGCGAGCGGATACTCGTGCCGCACGTAGACGAAGCCCTCGGGCGAACCGATCGCGTAGGCGCCGATGAGCATGCCTTCGATCACCAGGTGCGGATTGCCCTCGAGCAGCGAGCGGG
>CAZCQN010000064.1:9695-16411 GCA_964500825.1 uncultured Verrucomicrobiota bacterium
CCTTCGTCGGCGTTGCAGATGACGTAGCGCACCTTGTCCGGGCCCAGCGGCGCGTTGCGGCACGTCTCCCACTTGCGGCCCGTCGGGAAGCCACCGCCGCCGCGGCCGCGCAAGCCGGATTTCTTGATCTCGGCGATGACGTCCTCCGGCTTCATCGTTGTGAGAACTTTGGCGAGCGCTTGATAGCCGCCGTGGAGGATGTAGTGCTCGATGACCTTCGGGTCGATCTCGCCGTTCATGCCAAAGATGAGGCGCATCTGCTTCTTGTAGAACGGTACGTCTTTCTCGTGCACGATCGGCTTCTTGCCGTTCGACTCGTCGCAGTAGAGCAACCGCTCGATGACCTTGCCGCCGAGCACGGTCTGCTCGATGATGTCCGGTACGTCCTTGGGTTTGACCCGCTGGTAGAAGATGCCTTCGGGCCGGATCACCATCAGCGTGCCGCGCTCGCAGAAGCCGTGGCAGCCGGTGACGCGGAACTCGATCTCGTCATTCAGGTTGCGTTCGGCGAGCTCTTTGCGGAACGTCTCGATGACAACGCCCGCTCCGCCGCCAAGGCAGCCGGTGCCGCCGCAGATGACAATGGCCTTCTTGTCCGGATCGTGGGCGGCCTGCAGCTTGCTGTAGAGGGCGTCGAGGTCCGCTGTGGAGGTCAACTTATTCATCGCTTCCCTTGCCCCTCGGCCTACTCGTCTTCACTGTCGTCGCCAGCGTCGGCCGACTTGCCGAGGATCTTGTCGATGTCTTTGTAGGCGCGCGTGGTGGTCATCTTGCCTTTGAGCTCGCCGTCGATGACGACGAGCGGCCCGAGCGCACACGAGCCGAGGCAGTTGACGGTCTGGATCGTCCACTTGCCGTCCTCGCTCGTATCGTTGCATTTGCAGCCGGTGCGGTAAGTGAACGCGTCGATGAGCTTCGGCGCGCCGCGCACGTGGCACGCCGTTCCGGTGCAGATCTGAATCACGTGCTGCCCGAGCGGCTTCAGGCTAAAGGCCCGGTAGAAAGTCGCGAGCGCAAAGAGCTGCGTGCGCGGCAGGCCTAAGCGTTCGGAAACCAGGTCGAGCACCGGCCGAGGTAAGTAGCCGTAGTGGTCCTGGATATCCTGGAGCAGGGCGATTGTCAGCTCGCTACTGTCCTGGTATTTGGCGATGAGCGCCTCGGCGGGCGCGAGATCGACGTCGGGTTCAAGCGCGGCTTCCGTTGCCATTGGGAGCACTCCTTACGAGCTGGTCACCAAACTTGGTCTTGATGCGGATCGTTTTGCGGCGCGGCGTCGAGCGCGACGGGCAGAGCTGCCAACAGATGCCGCAGCCCGTACACTTATCGACGTCGACGTAGCGCGCTTTCTTGAGGATCTTCACCTTGAAGCTGCCGATGTAACCGTCGACGTTGGTCACCTCGGCGCAGGTCATGAGTTCGATGTTCGGGTGCTGGCCGACGGACGTCATTTTGGGCGTCAGGATGCACGCGGCGCAGTCGAGCGTGGGGAACGTCTTGTCGAACTGGCCCATGTGCCCACCGATCGACGGGTCGCGCTCGACGAGGTAGACCTTCGAGCCGCCGTCGGCGATGTTGAGCGCCGCCGTGATGCCGGCGATGCCGCCGCCCACGACCACGGCGTCCGGGTGGATGGGCACCGTGCGGTCCTCGAGCGGTTCGTGCAAGGCGACGCGCCGGATCGCGGCGTTCACGAGCGCCTTTGCCTTCTCGGTGGCGACGGGCCGCGACTCGTGGACCCAGGCGCAGTGCTCGCGGATGTTGGCCATCTGGAACAGGTACTTATTGAGCCCGCCGCGTTGGCAGGCGCTCTGGAAGGTCGGCTCGTGCATGCGCGGCGAGCACGAGGCCACAACGACCCGGTCGAGCTTGTGCTCCTCGATGTCTTTGACGATCATGTCCTGGCCCGGATCGGAGCACATGTACTTGTAGTGGCGGGCGACGACGACGTTGCCCTGGCTCTGGGCGAACTTGGTGACGTCCTCGACGTCGACCATCTGCGCGATGTTGGTGCCGCAATGGCAAATGTAGCATCCGATCCGGCAGGCCGGTTTGTCGGTCATGGCACGGCTCCTTCCTTATCGAACGGGCACCTGGGTGACGCGGCGCTGGAGCAGGGGGCGGGGGTCAACAAACCCCTTGCCGAGCCCGAGCTCCGATTCCGGCACGCCGAGCGCGACACCCATGAGCTGCGTAAAGAACAATACGGGAAAATCGAAGTTCGTGCCGTATTTGGCGTTGATCCGGCTCATCTGCGTCTCGACGCTGATGTGGCACATCGGGCAGAGGGTAACGATCGCTTCAGCGCCAGCGTCTGAGGCAGATTTGAGGATGTCGGCGACGAGATCGAGCGACACATCCTGGCGGCTCACCATAAGAGAGGCGCCGCAGCAGCGGGCCTTGTGCGAGAACTCGACCGGCTCGGCGCCGAGCGAGGCGAGGAGCTGGTCGAGGATGACGGGGTACTCCTTGCTGTCGAGCCCGGTATCGGGCCGAACGAGCTGGCAGCCGTAGTAGGCGGCCACCTTGAGTCCGCCGAGGGAGCGCTTGACGTGCTCGCTTATCGTGTCGAGGCCGACGTCGTTAACAAGCGGGTCGATCGCGTGCCGGACCTTGACGGTGCCGTTGTAGTGAAGGCCGGCGGCACCGAGGGCGTTCTTGACCTTCTCGCGCACGCCGGGATCTTCCTGGAAGTAGCGGTTCGCCTTGCGCAGCACGACGAAGCAGGCGTTGCACGGCGTGACGAGGTCGCGGCCAAGCGGCTCGGCGAGCGCCAGGTTGCGCGCAGGCACGCAGATGCTCTCCAGGTCCCGGACGCTCATGTAGAGGGTTGCGCCGCAGCAGTTCCAGTCCTCGAGCTCGATGAGCTCGACGTCGAGTGCCTTGGCGACGGCCTGCAGCGACCGGTCGTACCAGATGCTCGTGGCGCCGACGGAGCATCCTGGATAGTAGGTGTAGGCAAGTGGCATTGTCTCCCTCCTAATCCGTGCACGAGCGCCTTTGGTCTCCCCAGCGTTGTGGGGCGGGTCCCCCTGGGCCCGCCGCAGCCGTTCGGAGATCTTTCCCGCGCCTTCGGCGCTTCGGCGGGCCGAGGGCGACCCGCCCTACATCATCATCCCATCAGCTTCGGTGTGCCTTCTCCAGCATTACAGGCCGCCCATTTGCTCGACGGCGTTGAGGATCTTCTTTATCTGACCGCGGCCTTTCTTGCTCATGCGGTCACGGCCGAACACCGACATGCGGCCGAGCCTGGCGAGCTTTATGGCCGTCGGGATGTCGCGCATCATCTTGCCGAACTTGCGGGCCTTCAAATAGACATCGCGCATCAGGTCGCGCTCGGAGTTGCGCCCGTGCTTCCTGACGAGGACTTCGAACGACTCGGCCATCACGCGTGCCGGTTTCGTCTCGGGCTTCGCTTTGTTCTCTTTGATCGCGAGGCGCTTGAGCGCGTACATCACGTCGGTGATCTTGATCTCCTTCGGGCAGCGCACGTAGCACGTGTAGCACGACGCACAGGTCCACGGCGTGTTCGAGCTCAGCACCTCGTCGCGCATGCCGCAGCGGATCAGGGCAAAAAGCTGCCGGGGCGAGTGGTCCATCCATGCCGCGGTCGGGCAGCTTCCGCTGCACGAGCCGCACTGGATGCACTGGGTGATGCGTTCGCCTCCGGGCAGTGATGAGACTTCGGCAAGGAAACCTTCGGTGATGGCAGGAGCGTACATAGCAGACCCCCATCGACGTCGCTCGCCGTGCGGGCAGGCGGCTGAGCGCCCACCTGTGATGCGCGGTAGCTCGTCCGGCACAAGCTACTTCCCGCGTGGGGCGAGTGTGATTCTTTTCACAGATATGATGCCACAGCGGCCGGAGAGGTCAACGGTATTTTGCAGGAAGGAGCCGCATTTTCTCGCGTAACCGAGATCGCGTCTCAATTGCGTTGTCTTCGACCATCTCGCTGTCCGAAGGCTCTGGAGCCGTTTGCTGCGAACGACGCCGGGGCTGGGACCGGCCAGTGAATCGGGCACCGGAGTGCGGGGTCTCTGCGGGGCATGCATGCGACTGCTTCGGTTGGAACGGGTTCGAACATTTCTCTTGTCGCTGCGCGCTGGAGGGCGTAATGGATGGAGAGGCATAAGGACGGGCGCATGATCCCTCGCGAGGAGGAGCTCATATACCGGACCCGCTGGCTTGTGCGGGTCCGGTGGTTTGTGGTGCTCTTGATGGGCATCGGGGCGGTCGCCTCGCACGTGCTCGGCTTCGCCTACCCCGCTGGCCCGCTCCTGTTGCTTGCCGCGTTCGTGGCGGCGTACAATGTGCTCTTCGCCGTGGTGGTGCGTTGGTCCGCGGCGCGGCCGGTCGAGCTTGTGCCCGTCTACCGGTTCATCAACCTGCAGATCGCTGCCGACTTCCTGGCGCTTCTGGCATGGGTCCACTATACGGGCGGGCCGGCGAGCCCATTTCTGCCGTTTTTCGTGTTCCACCTCGTGATCTGCGGCCTGCTGGTAAGCCGGCGGATGGTGTTCGTCCACGCTGGGTGGGTGCTCGTCGTGCTGCTCGTGATGGCCATCGCGGAGGCGCGCGGCTGGCTGCCCCACTGCCCGCCGCTGGAGGCTGAGGTGACGCGCCCGATCGAGAGCGCCAGGTATCTGATCTCGATTGGCGTGGTCACGATTGTGACATTCGTCACGATCTCGATTGTTGTGGGCGGCATCGCTGGCCGCCTGCGCCGGCGCGAGCTCGAGCTCGATGAGGTCCGGCAGGAGCTCGAACGTCACGCGAGGCAGGTCGAAGCGGCGCACGCGAAGCTCAAGAAGCTCGACCGCGATCGGATCTCCTTCTTCCGCTTGGTGAGCCACCAGCTCCGGTCGCCGCTCTCGTCGATCCAGACGGTGCTCAAGCTGGTCACCAGCGGCTACGCCGAGCAGCCCGAGAAAGCGGCCGAGCTGGTGGCTCGGGCCGAGCTGCAGTCGCAGCACATGCTGGCGATGCTCAACGACATGCTCAGCCTGACACGGGTACGCGAGGCGGCCCAGGTCGAGGCGCCCGAGATGGTTGCGCTCGGGCCGATGGTGGCCGACGTGGTCGAGGCGTCGCAGAACGCGGCGCTCGCCAAGAAGATCACGCTGACGGCCGACATCGCCTCGGAGCTGCCGAGCATCTCGGCGATCCGCAACCACGCGAAGCAGCTCTTTGCCATCCTCGTCGAGAACGCGGTGAAGTACACGCCCGAGGGCGGCACGGTCGAAGTGACCGCCGAGTACGACAAAGGCGAGGTCCGAGTCGCGGTGACCGATACCGGGATCGGGGTCCCGCCTGACGAGATGGGCGAGATCTTCGGGGAGTTCTTCCGTGCCAGCAACGCCCGCAAGCACGAACACGTCGGCACCGGCCTCGGCCTGAGTATCGGCAAGAAGGTGGCCGACGATCTCGGCGGCCGGATCGAGGTCACGAGCAGCGTCGGCCGCGGCAGCACGTTCACAGTCGTCCTGCCCGTCTCGCCGAGCGGCAATCCGGGCTGAGCGGCAAGTCAACCTGTCCAGCAGTTCACGCAGCGGTATAGAGAAGATAGAACCCGCCGAGTATGACGAGCGCGCCGCAGACACGCTTGACGATGACGGCGCCCTTCGAGCGCTCGGACCAGTTGAGGTAGCGCTGGACGAGTTCCGTGGAGGTGCCCGCTGCGACGATGACCGAGCAGTGGCCGACGCCGTAGGCCAACAGGAGAACGACACCGTAGGCGAGGTGTGTGGCGGCGACTGCGAAGGCAACGCCGAGGATCGGCGCCATATAGGCGAACGTGCACGGGCCAAGAGCGAGGCCAAAGACGAGGCCGAGGACGAGGGCGGCCAGCAGCCCTTTGCGTTTCATGCCGACTCGACCCGGGCCGGACCACGGCACGGGGATCACGTCGAGCAAGATGAGCCCCACAACGAAGAACACAACGGCGACGCCGTAGTTTGCATACGGGCCGAGGTTGCCCATGATCCGGCCTGCGGCGGCGGTAACGGCGCCGACGGCAGCGATCGTCACCAGGATCCCTGCGGCAAACAGCGTCGAGACAAGGAACGCCCGCCTGGTCGAGGTGCGGCCCTGCTGGTCAATGAAGCCGACAATGAGCGGGATGCTCGCAAGGTGACATGGACTGAGCAGGATGCTGAGCACGCCCCAGACAAAGGCGGCCCCGAGCGCGACGAGCGGCGTGCCTTCCACGGCGTGCGTCAGTTGTGTAAACAGGCGTTCCATCGGCCGGACCATCCTCAGCCCGGGATGCGGCTTGCCCGCAGGGCTAGCCCCGGTTTCTCACACGCCGAGCGCGCGAGGGCGTTCGATACAACAGAACTGCCTTCACAACAAGCCATTCTGGCGCAGACCGCAAGGGGGCTCATCCAAACACGGTGTCACCTACGACGATTCGGACTCACGCCTCCGGGCAAGCACCCGAATTGGATCGAACTTGTGCCAGCCCACAACTCCAAGCCCCGCCAGGGGCGCCTGGGAGTAGCCTCGGGCGCCAGCCCGTGGAATGAAGGGCCCCACAGGACCCAAGCCCCGTCAGGGGCGATTGTGAGCTCGGAGCGCATGCGTTCTCAATCGCCCCTGACGGGGCTCGCGGTGTTTCTCGATCCCGCTTCCCACGGGCTCGCGCCCGAGGCTACTGCCAATCGCCGCGACGCGGCTCATTCGGAACGACCGCGCGTGCATCGGCTGTGAGAAATGCGGGC
>CAZCQN010000065.1:0-16346 GCA_964500825.1 uncultured Verrucomicrobiota bacterium
GCCTCGATCCCGAAGCCGATCAAATGGTTCTCGATCCCCCAGTGCTGGCGCTACGAGCGGGCCCAGCGCGGCCGTGGCCGCGAGCATTACCAGTGGAACCTCGACGTGATCGGCGTGTCCGGCGTGCAGGCCGAGTGCGAGGTGCTCGCCTGCTGCGTCGCCGCGCTCGAGGCGATGGGGCTCACGAACGAGCAGGTGCAGATCGGCTACTCGAGCCGGCGCCTGCTCGGCGAGCTGATGCAGCTCGCCGGGATCAGCGGCGACGCGGTCGCGCCCGCGTGCCTCGCGCTCGACAAGCGCGGCAAAGTGTCCGACGAGGTCCTTGGGGAGATTCTCGGCGAGGCCGGCCTGAGCGAGCCGCAGGTCAAGGCGACGCTCGATATCATGCAACTCGGCTCGCCCGCGGACGCCCGCACGAAGCTCGGCAGCTCGGAGTCGCCCGGCCTCAAGGAGATTGAGGTTCTTGGAGAGCTGGCCGGCGCGTACGGGATCGCCGACTGGCTCACGTTCGACATCGGCGTCGTCCGAGGGCTCGCGTACTACACCGGCATCGTCTTCGAGTGCTACGACACGAAGAAGAAGTTTCGGGCGATCTTCGGCGGCGGCCGCTACGACAATCTTCTCAAAAACCTCGGCGGCGAGGACGTGACCGCCGTCGGCTGCGGCTTCGGCGACATGGTCATCATGGAAGTGCTCGCCGACGCGAAGCTCCTGCCCGACTTCCCCAGGACGCTCGACGTGATGGTCCTGCCCGTGAGCGAGGCCGAGCGTGCTGCCGCGATCGAGGTCGCCTCGAAGCTGCGGGCGAAAGGGCAGACCGTCGACGTCGCCCTGCTCGACCGCAAGCTCAAGAAAGCGCTCGCCGACGCCGCGCGCGCCGGCGCCGCCCGCGTCATCATCGTCGGCCCCGACGAGCTCTCAAAGAATCTCGTCGTCGAGCGCGACATGGCCACCGGCGCCGAGCGCACGCTCGAGATCGCGAGCCTGTGAAGCGAAGGGCCGAAGGCCCGCGGGGTGGGTACGCCGGCCGAGCCTAGCCCAGGCCGTGAGGTTCGGGCATCCTATCGCGCCTTCGGCGCTCGTGGTGGCATGGAGTGTTGCCGATACTGATTAAGGGACTCAGGTGGCACTGGACAAATGGGTTGGTATGTTGTATGTTAGTAGTGTCTGCCCGGAGGCGCCCACGCAGGGAAAGGAGCTCGTCACCCGTGGTACCGGCTCGTAAGCTCGTGTGCCTTGCCATGGTCGTCTGTGACAGCATCATTGACGACCGCCAGACCGGCAAGAAGACCCTGGTCGGCCTTTTCAACCAGATCGGGGCCAACTCGTTCCCTGTGCGGCACCAGTCCCTCGCCGTCTACTGCTCACTGACGGAGGGGCAAGGGAAGCACGCGATCCAGCTCCAGTGCGTGCATGCCGTCGAGGACAAGCCGATCATGGGGATCGATGCGGAACTGGACATGGCGGACCCGCGAGCCATTGCCGAGATGGGCTTCACGCTCAACGGGATCGTCTTTCCGGAGCCGGGGCCCTACGAGTTTCAGATCATCTGCGAGGGTGAACTTGTCGGACGACGCGCCTTCCAGGTGCTCAAAGTGAGGGCCGGACAATGACGGTTACCATTAGACAGCCGGCGCTGCTAACCTATGCAACCAAGCCCGACGGGCCTCAGCCCCCTGCCACTGGGCCGCAGTCGCTCGATACCTACTTCAGCCTCACCATCACGTTCCCGCCGATCGGCGCGTTCCTGCCAGTCGAGGTGCCGGACGAGCGGCTTTTCCAGCACATCGTCTGGTCGGGGTCCCTGGACTGGCTGGCCGAGCCAGGCGAGAACGTCTACACGGTGGAGGACGGTGAACCACTGTGAGTGGTGGCACGATCAAGAGAGGCGACGTTGTCCTGATCGAGTTCCCACACTCTGATATGGCCGAGAGCACAGTGCGGCCAGCCTTGGTGATCTCCGGCGATGAGCACAACGCAAGCGACCCCGATGTCGTGTGCGTGATGATCAGCTCCCAGGTGGACAAAGCCCGGGAGGGTGACATCGTACTCACCTCGAAGGACGCGGAGTTCAAACCGAGCGGCCTGCGCCTCGATTCCGTGTTCCGGGTGTCACGCATCCAAGCGCTCGAGAAGAGTATTGTGCAGGGGCGCTTGGGCCGCGTGTCGGACGACTTCCTTGCTACGATCGGGAAGGCGATTGCCGAACTCCTGAAGTTGTAGGAAAACGTCTCCTTCCGGCCCTGCTCTCTTGTCAACCCATCTGCGTTTGTACTAGCCGCGCCCGCGTCATCATCGTCGGCCCTGCCGAGCTTAGAGCCGGCCTCGTCGTCGAGCGCGACATGGCCACCGGCGCCGAACGCAAGCTCGAGCTGTCGGGGATTTGAATCAACCACAGATTTCCACAGATGGACACGGATCAGGACCGGAGTCCGATCTGCGTCATCCGTGGAATCTGTGGCTAATTCCTCTTCCTACTTCGGCGGGAGGGCGGTGACCCAATAGGCGGTCGGCGCTGGGAGGGTCGCCTTGGTGATCTCGACCTCGTTCGGCACCTGCTCGACGGGCGACTTGCCCTTGGTGAAGTCGGTGACGGGCGCGATCGGGAAGCCGCACATCGCGCTCTTGTAGTGCATGGGGATGCAGACGTTCGGCTTGAGGTGCTGAACGATCTTGGTCGCCATCTTCGCGTCGATCGTGAAGAAGCCGCCGACGGGGATCAGCACGATGTTTGTGCCCTTGAGCGCGGCGTACTGCTCGTCGGTCGGCTCGTGGCCGAGGTCGCCCAGGTGGGCCACCTTGACGCCGTTGACCTCGACGATGAACACGACGTTCTTGCCGCGCTCCTTGCCGCCGCTCTCGTCGTGGAAGGTGTCGAGGCCCGTGATTGGGATCCCCTTGGCCGTGTGCGAGCCACTGACGGCGAACGTTTCGGGACTTCCCTTGACGGCGGCGGCGTAGCCGTGGTCAGGGTGGCCCGTGTGGCTCATGAGCAGGATGTCGGCCGTCTCGTTGATCGGCGGGTAGGCGATCCCGCCGTCGTAGGCGCCCGCCTCGAAGGGGTCGAAGACGATCTTCGTGCCGTTGCTTGCGGTGAGCAGCCATGCCGAATGTCCAAGCCATCTGAGTTTCATTGTCAAACCTCCTCCCGATGGACCAGGGGGTGAACGTGTGTCGATCTCATCTCCGGATTACTGCTCGAGGCATTCCTGGGCGCGCCTGCGAGCCAGCTCCTTCTCCGCGTCGTGGTTCGCGGCGCAGTTCTGGACACATGTCAAGGCTTCGTCCCCGCTCTCGCTATAAGACATGCAGTCAGCCGTACACTCCGCGTACCGTTGAAAGGCTTCATCCTTCTCCTTCTTGTAGGCCTCAGCGCACGAGGTGTCCATGTCGGAGCCGTCGTTCGAGTCGCCGCCGGGCTGGTCGCCGGTGCCCGAGGCGTGGCTGCCGCCGCCTGGGTTGAACGAGCCGTGGCCGCCCGAGCCGCCGGTCTGTCCGAGGATGGCGGCCGTCAGGAGCGCTTCGGCGAGCGGGGCCGTGCAGGCGCACGGCGCGCGTCTTGATCCGATCCAGGTCCCGCCCCGGTTCGCAAGCGTCCCAAGCAGTCGTGCGACAGCCTGATGCTGGCCCGAATGGGCGCGCCGGCTCGCCGCAGGTGCGATCTGCGCGCAGACGGCCGATTGCCAGGCGCGTTTGACGACGCCGACGGGGTTCTCGAGCCATGTGTCCGCATTGGCCGGGCTGTCGCCGATGGCCTGCTCGATGGCGGCCGCGTAGTGGGCGAGCGACATGATCTCGTCCATGGCTTTTGGGGTGATCGTGACGCGAGCGCGGCGTCCGCGAAGCTGCTTGACCCCGTCGACGAGGTCGTGAAGCTCCTCCTTGTGCGCCTTTGACGATTCGTAGCGGTCCTTGAGATCGGCGAAGCGGCCGGAGCCGGTCGCAGGACGGCCTCGCCCGGTGGGCACGCCCCAAAAAACCCAGCCGGCGTTCTTCCATTCGCTCAGGACCATCATGTCGGCCGCCGTGGTTTTCAGGGGACAGAAGTCGGTGCTGGCCTTCGAGGCATCGAGACAAACGAAGCGGATCGACCGCAACGCGTAGGCGCGCAGGCCGGGCTCGCCGGGCACGCTCATCGGCTCGATCGTGTCGTCGTATTCGGTGACGATCACGTTGCCGCGCCAGTCGGCCAGGGATGTGATCCGGCCTTTCGCGTCGCGCTCGATGCGGAAGCGCTCGGGCACGTAGAGCGTGATGAGCGTGCGCGAGTAGCCGCGCGGGCAGTAACGGATGAAGTACCCGTCGGGGTGGAACGACCAACGTCCGCGCGGGACGGCGTCCTCGTCGTCGGACGCGCCGTCGAACACGACGGCGATCTCCTCGATCTCCTCGTAGGTCGACTCGGCCGACGAGAGCCTCTCGCGCAGTCGGGCTTCGGCCTCGAGCACCCGCTGCGCCTCTTTCGGCAGCCGGGCGATGGCCTCGTCCAAGATCTCGTCGGGGATCAGGCCGAGCGCGCCGCCGTTGAGGCGGCGGATCTCGCTGCTCGTCAGCAGCGTGTCGGCGGCACGGCGAACGTCGGGCGACAGGTCCCTGATTCGGGTCCGCGAGGTGATGGCCCACAGCAGGCTTTGGATATCGCTCTGGAAGATTTCAGGATGCTCCCCGGCGCGGCACAAGACGTTGTGAACGACGTCCGCGCGGGCCCCCCTGAGCGGCGCGTACAGGGCGCCGCGACTGCTGCCCGGAGAGCGCTTCCCATGGGCGAGGCAGTAGCTCTTGGCCTCGAACGCGAAGTGACCTGGATGCGTGAGCTCAAAGCCCCCGTCATTGGTGCGCGGCAGCAGGCTCATCGGGCTCGTGCCGGCGGGCTTGTAGCCGTCGAGGAACGGCACCGCCGTGACGGCATCCGACAGGCTTGTTGCGATCGCCGGCTTGTGGTCGATGACGTTCCCGAGGTCCGGAATCTCGACGGGGATCTCCGGCGGCATGCGCGAGACACAGGAGCACAGGACGAGCGCGACTACCACCGGGAAGGACAGAAGAAGAGTGGCTCGTTTCATGGCGCACCTCCGTGGGTGTTGAAGGACTGCGCCGACATCGGCTTACAGTGCGGTGAGCGGTCCCGCGGCGGGGTATGCCCGCCGCGGGACGTTGCTCCCCGTTCCGTGTCAATCAGCCACGGACATCGCGGCTGTTTCAGCGCTAGGCCTTGGCTTGCTCAGCGAGGAAGTTCTTGACCCACGGCGTGCCGACCGACTTGGGCCGCGTGATCGGCGTGCCGAGCGCGCGGTTGACGATCATCTGCGACAGCATGCCCTGGGCGCGGCTCACGGCGAACAGCACGGTGTAGTACTGGAACTCGGTGAGGCCGTAGTGGTACAGCAGCGCGCCCGAGCCGGCGTCGACGTTGGGCCACGGGTCGGCGATCTTCTCGATCTTGCCCAGGATGGGCGGCACGACCTCGAACAGCGTCGCCACGGTCTTGAAGATCGGATCGTCGGGGAAGTGCTGCTTGCCGAACTCGAGGAACCCGGTGTAGCGCGGATCGGTCTTGCGCAGCACGGCGTGACCGTAGCCGGGGATGACCTGGCCCGAATCGAGCGTCTCCTGGGTCATCTGCGCGAGCTGCTCCTTGGTGGGCACGCCGCCGTACTTGTCGATGAGGCCGAGCACCCACTTGAGGCACATCTGGTTGGCCAGCCCGTGCAGCGGCCCGGCCAGGCCGTTGAGGCCGGCGCTCACGGCGTAGTACGGGTCCGACAGCGCGCTGGCGACCGTGTGGCAACTGAACGCCGAGACGTTGCCGCCCTCGTGGTCGGAGTGGAACAGCAGGTAGAGGCGCATCAGGTCGGCGAAGCTCTCGTCGTCGGTCACCCCGAGCATCTTGGCGTAGTTGCCGCCCCAGTCGAGGCCGTTGGTGTACGGGATGCGTGCGCCCTTCTTGTAGCGGATCCGGTAGACGCCGGCCGCGAGCTCGGGCAGCCGGGCGAGCAGCGTGAGGGAGTCCTCGAGCACCGGCTGCCAGTACTCGGCCTTCTGGATGCCTTCCTCGTAGGCCTTGGCGAAGACGCTCTCACGCTGCATGACCAGGATGCCGGTGTCGAACATGCACATCGGGTGCGAGTCCTCGGGCATCGCTTCGAGCACCTTCCAGACGTAGTCGGGCACGCCGGCGCGCTTGTCGTAGTCGTCGTGCAGCGCCTTGAGCGCGGCCTTGTCTGGAATGTCGCCCGTGAGCAGCAGGAAGAAGCCTTCCTCGGGCAGCAGGTGCTTGATCTCGAGCAGCGGATGGCCGCGGATAATCAGGCCCTTTTCGGGGTCGACGAACGAGGTGTCGCACACCAGACCCTTGATCCCGCGCATGCCACCGTAGGCCTGCTTGACGGTGACTTCGGAGATGACCTTGTTCCCGTTGGCCTTGACGAGCCCCTTGACCTCGTCGCGAAGGCCGGGAATCTGCTTCGCGAGCGTTTCTTGGAGTGTTGCCATTGCCTCCTCCTCTTTGTGAATTCGTTGTGTCCCCGAATTGGTGGTCTTTCCCGACCGGCTCAGCCGGCGTGCTCTTGCACAAGCCCGTCGACGAGACCGGCTCGACCGGATGGAGGCAAGCCACGGCCCTGGTCAGGCTGCTAACAGCGGCACCATAGTCAGGGACCGGTAGACCAGACCCATACAGCTTGTTCCGCCCGGCGTGCGTCTACGGTAAAGCCTATCCCGCGCGCTGACCCAAGAGCTCGCGGGCTGCTTTGATCCCCTCGTCGAATGCACGCGTGTTCAGTTCGACGGTTCCCTTTGGCGCTGCATCGAGCACGGCGGCGCGGAGCGCCGGCTCGGTCACAAGCGACGACAACACCGACAGGGCGCCGAGCGCCACCACGTTGGCGGTCACCTGGCGCCCCACGATATTTCGAGCGATCTCGGTAAGCGGAAGGGGATAGGCTCCCTCGACGGGGCACTGCTTCACGAAGAGCGAGTCGGTCAGGAGCACGCCGCCCGGCTTGAGTTGCGGCGCGTAGAGCGTACACGCCTGCTGCGTCATGCAGAGCATAAGGTCGAACTTGTCGGCCTCGGGATAGACGATCGGCTCGTCGCAGATGATCACGTCGGCCTTGCTCGCGCCGCCGCGCGCCTCGGGCCCGTAGCTCTGGGTCTGCGCGGCGTAGCGGCCGTCGTAGATCGACGCGGCGCGGCCGAAGATGACGCCGGCGAGGATCATACCCTGACCGCCGCTGCCGCTCAGGCGGATGGCCGCGGGCTGGCGAAGCGGCGGCACCTCGGGCACCTCGGGCGGCGCGGCCGTCGGCTTGGCGGTCTCCTTTTCGGCTGCCGCCGACACGCGGTCCATGAGCTCCCGGTAGACGGCCGTGTACTCGGGCCGTGGGGCGTCTTTGAACACGCCGACGGGGTAGGCGCCTGCAGGGCGTTCGGCCTCGTCGAGCTTCTCCCACTTGCTGAGCGGGACGGCGTGCTCTTTCATCCACTGCATCAGCGCGATCGGCGTTCGCAGCTTGTTGCGACGGCCGTAGGTTGTGTGGCAGTTCGACATCACCTCGACGACCGAGAACCCCCGGTTCTGCACGGCTTGCTTGACGTACTGAGTGATACGCGTCGGGTGGTAGGCGGTGGTGCGCGCGACGTACGTGGCGCCCGCGCCGGCCACGAGTGCGGCGATGTCGAACGGCGGCTCGACGTGGCCGTGCGGCGCGGTCGAGGCCTTCGCGCCGAGCGGCGTGGTCGGCGAGTACTGGCCGCCCGTCATGCCGTAGATGTAGTTGTTAACGATGATGGCGTTGATGTCGATGTTGCGGCGCGCGGCGTGGATGAGGTGGTTGCCGCCGATGGCCGAGGCATCGCCGTCGCCCATGACGACGAAGATGGTGAGCTCGGGGTTGGTGAGCTTGATGCCGGTCGCGGCGGGGATCGCGCGGCCATGGGTGACGTGCAGCGTGTTGAAGTCGAGGTAGGTGGGCATCCGGCCCGTGCAGCCGATGCCCGACATGAAGACCACCGTGTCCTTGTCGAGACCGAGCTCGTGGATGGCGAGCAAGACCGCCCCCTGGATGATGCCGAGGCCGCAGCCGGGGCACCAGACGGTCGGCAGCTTCTTGTGCGGCCGCAGGTAGGTGCGAACCGGCGCCAGCACGTCCTGCTTTTCGCTCTCGATCACGGGTCCGCCCATTACTGCTAGTCCCCGCCGCCGAGAAGCGAGTGCGCCTTCTCGACGATTTCGTGCGGTGCCCAGATCTCGCTTGTGACCTTCGTCATGGAATGGACGCCGGCCCGGCCGCAGGCGGCGCGCTCGACCTCGCGCACGATCTGGCCCATGTTGAGCTCGGGCACGATGAGGTGCTCGACCTGCTCGGCGGCGTCGCGGATCACGGCGGTCGGGAACGGCCAGACGATCACCAGCTTGATCATGCCGAGCTTGAGCCCCTCGGCGCGCGCCATATCGACGGCGCCTCGCGCCGCGCGCGTCGATGAGCCGAAGGCGACGACGGCGAGCTCGGCGTCGTCCATCCTGTAGTGCTCGACGTCGCGCAGCGCCGGGATCTCCTCGTTGATCTTGCGGGCGTGGCGCCTGAGCAGCGCGTCGATCTCGTCGTAGCGCGTAGTCGGGAAGCCGGCCGTGTCGTGCGTCAGCCCCGTTGTGTGGTAGCGATACCCCTTGCCGTAGGCGACGAACGGCGGCACGTCGCCGAACCGGTCGTCATGGGGCAGGTACTCCTCGGGCGGGACCGTCGGCCCGAGGCGCTCGACGAGCTTGATCTCCTCGCGCGGCGGGATCTCGATCTTCTCGCGCATGTGGGCGCTCGCTTCCTCGAGCAGCAGCACGACGGGGGAGCGAAACTGCTCGGCCAGGTTGAACGCCTTGATCGTGAGCGTGAACGATTCCTGGACCGACGCGGCGGTGAGCACGATGATCCGGTAGTCGCCGTGGCTGCCCCAACGCGCTTGCATCACGTCGGCCTGGTGCGTCTGGGTCGGCAGGCCGGTCGACGGGCCGCCGCGCTGGGCGTTGACGATGACGCACGGGGCCTCGAGCATGGCGGCGAGGCCGATGTTCTCGACCATGAGCGAGAAGCCCGGGCCGCTCGTGGCCGTCATGGCTTTGGCGCCGGCCATCGAGGCGCCGACGAGCGCGGCCATCGAGGCGATCTCGTCCTCCATCTGGAGGAACCGGCCGCCGCGCTTGGGGAGTTCTTGGGAGATGTACTCGGCGATCTCGGTCGAGGGCGTGATCGGATAGCCGGCGAAGAACTGGAGGCCGGCCGCGAGCGCGCCGCGCGCACACGCCTCGTTGCCCTGGACGAAGACGACCTCGCGTTGGGCAGTGATCACTCTCGCGTCTTCCGCCGGGCGGCCCGGCGGCCTTCCGTGTGCTGGTGCGGTCAGGAGTCGGCCTGCTTCCTCTCCTTCGGCTCGAGCAGGATCGCGTAGTCGGGGCAGTGGAGGGCGCAGATCTTACACTGGCTGCACGCCTCGGGGGCCTTGACGTAGACCCGGCCGGTCGGCTCGACGTCGAACACGTTCTTCGGGCACAGCTCGACGCAAAGCTGACACTGCTTGCACCACGGCTCGTAGATGTCGACCGGGTGCGTGCGCATGTCGGCCACACCCGGGAAGTGCTGGAGCGTGGCCGTAGCGCTTCTCGAGATGCCCGAGCGGTCCGGCACCGACTCCTCCTCCTGACAGACTTACTTCCAGATCGCTAAGGGCGGCAGTATAGCACGCGCTCAAGCGCAGGCAACGTTTTTCGGGCGAAAAACGAGTCGTTGCTGCTCGAACATGGCCGGAAGAATGGTCAGTGCGTCCCGAGAAAAGCTACGCTGCCCGCCCGGCCTCAAATCCCTCGTAGACTGCTTCCAACGCCTCGCGCGGCTCCACACAGTCGCCGACGATGTACACGTTCGGCCGGCCCGCCAGGGCCTCGGCCAGGGTGCGGTCGGCGCGCAGCCCCATGCCGATGACCACTGTCTCGGCTGGGAAGCGAAGGTCGGGAGCGCCTTGCTGATGGGGCCAGGGCTGGGCGACGACAGTGGTCTGCCCTTCCCCGTTTGTTTCAAAGCCAACCACCTCCACGCCGGTGCGCACGTCCACGCCGCTGGATTCCAGCTCTTTGAGTAGGAGCGTCCGGGCCAACGGATCGAGCTTGCCGCCGATTTCGGGCCGGCGTTTGACGACAATGCAGCGGACGCCACGTTGAGCCAGGTACTCGGCCGTCTCCATGCCCGTTGTGCCGGCACCAACGATGAAGGCGCTGGAGGTGTTCACTTTGTCCTTTCCGTCCAGCAAGTCGTAAGCCGTCATCCAGCGTGTCTTCTCCAGGCCGGGGAAAGGGGGCACGATCGGCTGGGCGCCCGTCGCCACCACAACCGCGTCTGGATTGTCGGCGGCGACCATCTCTGGAGTCACCGTGGTGTTCAAGTGCACGTCGACGCCGGTGCGCTGGAGTTGCACCCGTTGATAGCGAATCAGGTCGGCGAAATCCTCTTTGTACGGCACCTGAGCTCCCTCGCGGAAGCGCCCGCCGAGCCGGTCATCCTTTTCGTATAGGGCGACGGCGTGGCCCCGCTGGGCCGCGATTATGGCCGCTTCCATGCCTCCCGGTCCGCCGCCAGCTACCATCACCCGGCGCGGGTGTTTGGCCGGCGCGATTTGAACCGTAGCTTCACGGCCGGTCAGCGGATTGAACAAGCAGGATGCGCCATGGCCCTTGCGCAGCTCGGTCAGACAGCCTTGATGACACGCGGCACAGCGCAGGATGGCCACCTCGTCACCGGCGGCCGTTTTGCGTACCCAGTCGGGGTCGGCTAGGAAGGGCCGCCCCAGTCCGATCCAGTCGGCTTGCGCCAGGGCGAGCGCCTCGCGGGCCACATCGGGGGTGCGGATTCGTCCGGCAACCGCCACGGGAATAGAAACGCTCTGGCGGATGCGGGCGGACATCGGCAGCAAATGGGCCTTGGGCGTGCCGAGAGGATAGAGACAATACGGCACCGATTCACACATCGTGCCGGAGGTGATGCTTAAGGCATTGACGCCCATTTGATCGAGGAGAGGGGCGAGCGCCATGGCATCGTCTATCTCCAGGCCGCCGTCCACATAGTCTCTGGCGTTCATGCGTACGACGAGAGGGAAGTCCCCGCCGATCGCCTTGCGCACGGCGGCGAGAACCTGCTGTCCGAAGCGCAACCGATTCGTCAACGTCCCGCCATATTCATCCTCGCGGCGGTTGGTATGCGGCGAGAGAAACTGGTGGATCAAATAACCGTGGCTGAAGGGGATCTCAATGGCGTCGAATCCCGCTTCGCGGACGCGGCGGGCTGCTTGTGCGAAGTAGGAAACATAGGTGGGGATTTCCTCTAGAGTCAGTGCACGGGGGGTGACCTGGTTGGCTGGGCAGGGGACCTTGGAGGCGGAGACACGCTCGTCGGCCGGTACGAGTTTAGGGTTGGCGACCCGGCCAGCGTGGTTGATGTGGGCCATGAGTCGCCCTCCTGCGGCGTGAACGGCATTGGTGAGCTGACTGAGGCCGCTCACCAAGCGCTCGTCATGGACGCCCAACTGGGTGGGAAGTTCCCGTCCGTTGGGGTGGACATACAGAGGCTCGGTCGTGATAAGGCCCACGTCGCCCTCCGCCCGCCGAACATAGAAAGCGATATGGCGTTCCGTGACTTCACCCTGTGGGGTGCCGTAGCCCAGTTTGACTGTCGTCATGAACACGCGATTGGGCAGTGTCAGGCTCGCTATGGTCAGTGGTTGAAGCAGAAGATCTGTGCTCATCTCTTATCCTTTCGGCCTCATCCGGCAAAAGAGGTGGGAGATTCCCCGTCCACTGTTTCTCGTAAGGAGGACCCTTGCCACCAAGGGACGCGGGTAGGATGTGTTTCCATTGTCGTGGGACTCGATCTGAAGTTCCCTAACCTTTCAGTATAACTCTTCGCACAACCCGCTTCCAGTGTCGCCTGATGACGGTGTTGAGATGCCGCCAGCCATCGATGCATCCAAGTTGCGCCTGTCCGAATGCGACCAGGCCTAGATTCAGGACCTGGCGATAGGGTCGCCCCGTTTCCGGAGCCGGTCCCGCCTGTCTCGCCTAGCTCTCCATTCTCACGCCGTGGATCACGGACTCGACCGTCCTGTGAAGCGCCCGGAGCATGAGCGTGCTGACCGCGGTCGGCTGTCGCAAGAGACACTCGAACAACACCCAGCGCGCTCTCCTGTGCCGGCGTAACTCGGGAAGGAAGTGCGCGTTGAGCAGGCGCACGTAGCGGGACTCGTGGTCGAGGTGACCGTCAAGGCTGGCGAGGATCGCGCGAGCCGCCAACTCACCGCTGCGCTGGGCGTAGTAGATGCCCTCGCCCGATATCGGGCCGACGAAGCCGGCGGCGTCGCCGACGAGGAGGGCGTTCCTGTACGTGGGCCGGCCAAGGAAGTCGCCATAGGGGATATGACACGCGCGGACGGGGCGCTCGATCAGACTGCTCCAGCCTGCGTTCGCCAGAAAGGCGCGGAAGAGTTGTCCTAGGGGCTTGGAGTTGCGCTTCGGCAGGCACCCCATGCCGACCACGACGCGGTCCCGGTTGGGAAACGCCCAGCAGTAGCCCCAACGCACGTAGCCGAGGTACAGGACAGGATGACGGAGATCTTGGTCGATGGCGTCGCGCGGCGCAGAGACCTGGAGCGCGACACCACGACGGTGTCGCCACGCGCGTCGGCGAAACCGGTCCTCGGGGAACGCGCGCCGGATGACGCTGCGCGCGCCGTCGGCGCCGATCACAAACCGCGCCCTGATGCGCCCCCCATCGGACGTGAGAACCTCGTTTGCCTCCGGGTCGAAGGCCGCGACCTCGCGCGACTCGGCGACATGCGCGCCGGCGGCCTTGGCCTTCTCCAGTAGAACCGCGTCGTACACCGATCGTTTGACGAAGAAGAACGGATCCCGCGCTGCGAACGTGCCGAGGGAGGTGCCGCGCTGCACAAGCTCATAGAGGGAGGACTCGGCATCGAGGACGTCGCGTTCCTTGAGCGACGCGCGTGTCTCCCCGAAGATTCTTTGGAGAAGCATGACGGTCTTCGCCGTCAGTGCCCCGCCGCACAGCTTCTCTCTCGGGAAGCGGCTCTTGTCCAACAGCAACACCCGCAGGCCGCTCCGGCTCAGGACGCAGGCGGCCGTCGAGCCGGCAGGGCCAGCCCCGACAATCACGATGTCGTAGTCTGCTTCAGCACGCATCTCAGCAAGAAACACCCCTCGACGGACGCCGTTGAGCCCGACCGTCCGCGAAGCAAAGCACCGAACGCCCCCGCGAGTCAAGCGCGGCGCTGTTGCGACGCTGTACCCCACTTCGAGGGCCTTCTGCTGCGGGCGTTCGGCGGGCCGAGGGCGACCCGCCCTACAACGCTGCCGCCGACATCGCTCTGGAGATGTAGGGCGGGTCCCCCTGGGCCCGCCGTCCTTCCGGATGACGGGCCCTTGACGGCGGGGCGGTTTCGGGCGACATAACAATGTGCACACTCGCGCGTTGGCGCGGCTGGGAGGGCACGCCCGTGTCCGAGCCGAAGCTCTACAGAATCCTCCAGATCACGTTCATCGCGATCATCATCGGGCTGCTTGTCGCGTCCGCATTCCTGTTTGCCAGCGGCTGTCGTGTGCGGCGGTGGTACAGCATAGCCTCGACGGCCATCTACGCCGGAGACTACGAGACGGCGATCACATACTACAAGCGCTACCTGCACGAGCGTCCCTTCGACTCCGACACGTGGGGCGACTTGGCGCTCGCGTACTTCCACTCGGGTAAGTACGACGCCTGCATCACGGCGATCGGAAGCTACGAGAGCACTGGGATGTCATCGGCTCGTGACGAGGAGGAACGCGCGAGGCTCAACCAACGACGCCGCGAGCGGCTTATCCGCTATGTGCGGTGCGTAGCCGCGGGGGAGGATTTCGGCGAGGAGCCGCCTCGGTTCTTCTCTTACTATGCGCCGTCGGAACAGAGCAGATGAACACAGACAGCGCCAACGACATGCGAGTGAGGCGGAGCCTTCGGCCTGCGGTAAGGTGGCTTATTGTGCTTCTCTGGGCTGGGATGAACGCGGGCTGGATGGTTTGGCGCGGGCTGCGCGAAGGGAGCTGCACCCCGGAAGGCTGGCATTCCTGGCCTGAGTATCACCTGTGGTTTTTCTTCGTCACGGCCGTCTTGGTCGGCTTCGGCATCGTGTTGGCTTCGCTGAAGAGAACGAGCGGTGCCACGGCCTGGCAGCGTTTCTGGACGATCATGGCCGTCGGATCGGTCTGTCTTACGTCGCTCTGCTACGAGATCGGCGATATGGTGAGCCACTGCCAGCTCGCCTATCCGATAGGTTGGTAGTTCATGAAGGTGTGGCTGAACAGGACTCTTGCATGGCCGCTGCTGCTCATCTCGCTGGCAGTCATCTGCTTCCAGGCGGGCGTGGTACACTGGGTGTGGCAGACGTTTGGACACGTCCCCCCGTGTCTCCGGTCGCGTACGTTTCTGACTGCCGTGCTTTGCGTCGAGGTTGTCGTTGACGTGTTCCTGGCCGTGCTCATCGCCCGGGCCATTGACCGGAACCGCGACCACTCACGGCCGACAAGCCTCTTCTTCCTCTGGCAAGGCGCGAAGGCGTGCCTGTCGCTTCTCTATGTCGCCTTGACGTTTTCGCACTTCCCATTTCCGCATTTGATCTGACGCCATGGGCCCTTGACGGCGGGGCGGTTTCGGGCGACATAACAAGGTGCACACTAGCGCGTTGGCGCGGCTGGGAGGACACGCCCGTGTCCGAGCCGAAGCTTTACAGAATCCTCCAGATCACGTTCATCGCGATCATCATCGGGCTGCTCATCGCGTCTGCATTCCTGTTTGCCAGCGGCGAGCGCCTGCGACGATGGTACATGACCGCCTTCAAGGCCATTAATTCCAGGGACTACGCAACCGCGATCACGTACTACGAGCGCTACCTGCACGAGCGTCCTTTCGACTCCGACACGTGGGCCGATCTTGCACTGGCCTACTTCCACTCGGGCCAATACGACGCCTGCATTGCTGCGCTCGAAAGCTACGAGGGCGGTGTGTTCTCATGGGCTGATGACGAGGAGGAGGACGCGAGGCTGAGGCAAGAACACCTTGAGTCGCTCATTCGATACGTGCGGTGCGTAGCCGCGGGGGAAAACTTCGGCGAGAAACGGCCCTTGTTCTTCTCGCTCTATGCCCGAGATGACCCTAACGAGAGGGGAGACGAAGAGGATGTCGTCGGCGACTAGGACATCTGTATTGCGGCTCCTTGCGCGATTGGCCGTGATCGCGGGCTGGATTGGGTTGGATGCCTTGTGGATACTCTGGCGCGCTTCCCGCGAGGGCGACTACTGGCCCCTCTACCACTGGTGGTTTCTTGCGGTCACTGGCGTGCTGGTGGCCGTCGGCATCGGGCTCGCCACCCTCAAGCAGATAGCGGGGACGGGGCGCTGGGAACGCTACTGGGTGACGGTGGTTGTCGGTATTACCTGTCTTGTTTGTTTCGCGTTTGAAATCATGGACATGGTCTGGAACTGCCAACTGGCTCGGCGGTACTTGCTGCCATGAAGGTGTGGATGAACAGAATGCTCGCGTGGCCCCTGGTCCTGGTCGGTCTCGCCGTGGTCGGCCTGCAGTTCGGCATAGCGAGCGCCGTGTGGCAGACGTTCGGGCGCATTCCGCCGCTTCTCGGTGCCCCAGCTTTCATGGTGGGCGCATCGTGTTTCGAGGTCGTGGTCGATGTACTGCTTGTCGCCTGGGTGGCCCGGGCGATCACACGCAGACACGATCACGCTCGCGTGGCGGGTCTCTTCTTCCTTTGGCAAGGGGTCAAGGTCAGCTTCGCCTTCTTGTGCGTCGCGGTTGTGTACGGCGGCCTCCCGTTGTGACTCGCCGCGTCTGAATCCTGACACTTCTGGCGCCACATTCTGCTATGCTCCAGCTGGTTGAGGAGGCGTGATCTGACGTGATCGGGTATTTTGTTGGCGGGGTTGTGGCGGCGTATCTGGTGGGGGCGCTGCCGTTTGCGTATGTCGCGGGGCGGTGGCTGCGGGACGTCGACGTCCGCACGATCGGCAGCGGCAACGTGGGCGGCACGAACGTGATGCGCGTCGCCGGCAAGGCGTGGGGCGCGCTCGTCATCGCCCTCGACATCGGCAAGGGTGTGTGTGCGGCGGGCCTCGTCGGCGGCGTGTTCTATCGCGACGGGATGCCGGTGAGCGCCGAGCTTTTTCGGGTCATCTGCGGCGCGGCGGCCGTGCTTGGACATAATTGGCCCGTCTGGCTCGGGTTCCACGGCGGCAAGGGAGTGGCGAC
>CAZCQN010000066.1:0-6114 GCA_964500825.1 uncultured Verrucomicrobiota bacterium
GTGACGGCCTCCATCGCCTTCTTGATCTCGTCGACCGAGCCGCTCTCCATGACCTTCTTGAGCTCCTCGACGGCGCTCTCGACCTTGCTGCGCTCTTCGCCCGGGATCTTGTCGCCGTGCTCCTTGAGCGTTTTCTCGGTCGTGTAGACGAGCGTGTCGGCCTGGTTCTTCGTGTCGATCTCCTCGCGCCGCTTCTTGTCCTCGGTCTCGTGCTCCTGGGCGTCCTTGACCATGCGGTCAACTTCCTCGTCGCTCAGGCCGCTCGAGGCCTCGATCCGGATCTTCTGTTCCTTGCCGGTGCCGAGGTCTTTTGCAGAGACGTGCACGATGCCGTTCGCGTCGATGTCGAACGTCACCTCGATCTGCGGCAAGCCCCGAGGCGCGGCCGGAATGCCGACGAGGTCGAACCGGCCGAGCGTGCGGTTATACGCGGCCATCTCGCGCTCGCCCTGGAGCACGTGGACGCTGACGGCCGGCTGGTTGTCGGCCGCGGTCGAGAAGATCTGGCTCTTGCGTGTCGGGATCGTCGTGTTGCGCTCGATGAGCCTGGTGAAGACGCCGCCGAGCGTCTCGATCCCGAGGCTGAGCGGCGTGACGTCGAGCAGCAGGACGTCCTTGACCTCGCCGGCGAGCACGCCCGCCTGGATCGCTGCGCCGACGGCCACAACCTCGTCGGGGTTGACGCCCCGGTGCGGCTCCTTGCCGAAGAGCTTCCTGACCATCTCCTGCACGGCCGGCATGCGCGTCTGCCCGCCGACGAGGATCACCTCGTCGATGTCGTCGGCCGAGACGCCGGCATCCTGAAGCGCCTGCAGGCACGGACCCTTCGCGCGCTCGATCAGGTCGTCGACGAGCTGCTCGAGCTTGGAGCGTGTGAGCGTCTTGATGAAATGCAGCGGCTCCTTGTCGGCCGTCATGCTGACGAACGGCAGGTTGATCTCGGCCTGCGCCGTCGACGAGAGCTCCTTCTTCGCCTTCTCGGCCGCCTCGCGCAGGCGCTGGAGCGTCCGGCGGTCCTTGGAGAGGTCGATGCCCTGCTCCTTCTTGAACTCGGCGACGATCCAATTGATGACGCGCTGGTCGAAGTCATCTCCGCCGAGGTGCGTGTCGCCGTTCGTCGAGCGGACTTCGAACACGCCCTCGCCGATCTCGAGGATGGAGATGTCGAACGTGCCGCCGCCGAGGTCGAACACGGCGATCTTCTCGTCCTTCTTCCTGTCGAGCCCATAGGCGAGCGACGCCGCCGTCGGCTCGTTGATGATGCGCAGCACCTCGATCCCGGCGATCTTGCCCGCGTCCTTGGTTGCCTGGCGCTGGCTGTCGTTGAAGTGCGCCGGCACGGTGATGACCGCCTGGGTGACCTTCTCGCCCAGGTAGTCGTCGGCCGTCTGCTTCATCTTCTGCAGGACCATGGCCGAGATCTCCGGCGGCGTGTAGGTCTTGTTGCCGATCTTGACAACTGCTTCGCCGCTCTTGCCCGCGGCGACCTGGTATGGCACGAGCTTGATTTCCTCGCTCACCTCGTCGTAGCGCCGCCCCATGAACCGCTTGATCGAGAAGACGGTCCGCTCGGGGTTGATCACGGCCTGGTTCTTGGCGACGATGCCGCTCAGGCGCTCGCCGTTCTTGCCGAACGCAATGACCGACGGCGTGGTGCGGGTCCCCTCGGCGTTCGTGATGACGACCGGCTCGCCGCCTTCCATGACGGCGACGCATGAGTTGGTCGTGCCGAGGTCAATACCGATGATCTTGCCCATCGTCTTCCTCCTTCATATCTGTATTGTCTTCGTTTTCTGATTCAGAGTCTGTCGTATCGTCCGGCGCTTTGTCCGCGCCTGCCGTTGGGTTGACGGCGACGCGGACAACGGCCGGCTGGACGACGCGGCCGCTGAGCATGTAGCCGCGCTGGAGCACGTCGAGCACCGTGTGGTCCGGGTGCTCGGTTGTCTCGACCGATTCGGCCGCCTCATGCCGGGCCGGGTCGAACGGCTCGCCTTCCGGGTGGAGTTCCTCGACGCCGTAGCGCGCGAGCACCTCGCGCAGTTGCTTGAGGATCATCTCGACGCCGACGGCGAAGCTGTGGGTCGCCGGCACCTTCTCGGCCGCCGTGAACGCGCGCTCGAAGTTCTCCAGGATCGGGATCACCTCGCTCAGCAGCCGTTCGTTGGCGTACTTGACGAACTCCTCCTTGTCGCGCTGCATGCGCTTGCGGACGTTATCGAGGTCGGCCCGCGCACGGAGGTAGTGGCCGTAGTACTCGTCCGCCTTCTTCGATTTCTCCTCGAGCTCCTCGAGCCGATCCTCGTTCACGAGCACCTGGCGTGGGCGCTTCTTCTTCTCGCGCTTCCGCTTCTTCTCGTCGCGGACCGGTTCCGTCGCCGCCTCAGTGCCCTCGGCGGTCTCGATCTCGTTCGTGTTGTTCTCGCCCGGCGCTCCGGCCGGGCCATCCGCCGGCGTGCCGGCCGGATCGGAGCCCGTCATCACTGCGTCCTCCTCGATTCCTCTGGGGCACGCTTGTGCTGCTGTACCATCCTTACCCTTGCTGGACCGCTTGCCCGACGCCGCCGAGGGTGAGCTTGAACGGCACGTCGCGGTCGAACCCGAGCCGCGGCCGGCTCCACGTCTCCGACAGCCACGCCTCGAGCACGCCGCCCATCGCGCGCACGAGCTGCACGGCGCGCTCGTACGGTATGCGCGTCGGGCCGACGATCGCGATGGCGCCGAGGCTCAGCGCGTTGACCCGGTACGGCCCGACGACGATCGCGAGCGGCAAGTCGGGGTCGACGGCGCCGGCGATCTCGCGATCGAACAGCACGGAGACCTTGTCGCCGCGCTGCGCCTCGCGCAGCACGCGGCGGAAGCGGTCGCGGTCCTCGAACAACCGGATCGCCGCCGACACTGACCGCGGGCTCTGGAGCTGCGGATGCCCGAAGAGGTTCGCGAACCCCTCGAGGAACAGCTCGGTCGCGCGGCCCGGCGCGAAGTTGATGAAATAGCGCAGCACGATGTCGCGGTACAGCTCGTCGCCCAGCCGGCGCTCGTCGTCCGTGAAGCCGTGCTCGTACGCGACGGTCACCTCGTCCTGGCCGCGGAGCTTCGCGTTGAGGTATTCCTCGAGCTTCCGAAGTGTGAAGTAGCTCGGCCGGTTTTCGGTGCGGACCGTCTCGGCGCGGATCAGCCCGAAATCGCTCACGAGCACGACGACCATGCGCGTCGGCTCGATGCCGACCAGCTTGATCTCGCGGATGAAGTCGTTCTCGAACCGCGGCGAGAGCACGAGCGCCGCGCAGCCGCTCTCGCGCGCAAGCACGCCGGCCGCACGCTGCAGGAACGTGGCCGCCTCGCCGGGCGCGGGCGGCAAATCGCTGAACTCGCGCGCCAGCCGCTTGCCGAGCCGCTGTGTGGCGGGCCGACGCTTGAGCACGTCGTGAGCGTAGAGGCGGTACGCCTCGGTCGTCGGGACGCGGCCCGACGACGAATGCGGCTGCACCGTCAAACCGAGGCGGTCCAGCTCGAGCAGCACGTTGCGGACCGTCGCCGACGACAGGCCCGTGCTCATCTCCTCGACAATCGCGCTCGAGGAAACCGGCTGACCTGTCCCGATGCAGGCCCGCACGAGGGCCATTAGCACCTCGTGCCGCCGCTTCTCAGCCTGTCGCTTGCTCAAGGTCATAGGCGTCTCATCGTTAGCAGCCGCTCGGCACAGTTGCCAGGCAGCCTAGCAGCCTTCGGGCGCGTGTCAACTCAGAACCCCGAAAATCTGAAGCACTTTCCCCATATCAGTTAGCAATGCGCGTGCCCAGCTGCCAGGTTCCCACCTAAGGGAAGAACGGACCAGGATTCGTCAGGATCTGCCTTGGCTATGGGTCAATCTGTCTCACTCCTCTCGCAATGGCGAGGATTGTCACACCCGGCTGGTCGTCCTATAATCTGTTCACTCATGGAGACGCGTCGGCCAAAGGTTTGCCACGTGATCACCCGCCTGATCCTGGGCGGGGCGCAGGAGAATACCCTCTATACGGTCGAGCTGCTGCAGGCGAGCGGGCGGTTCGACGTGACCCTGGTCACCGGCCCGGCGCTTGGGCCCGAGGGCAGCTTGCTCGAGCGCGCGACGCGCCAGCCGTTCCACACGATCGTGGTGCCCCAGATGCGGCGGGCCATCCACGCGGCTCGCGACCTCTCGACGTATCGGACGCTCAAGCAGCTCTTCCGGCGCGAGCGCTACGACGTCGTGCACACGCACAGCTCGAAGGCCGGCATCCTCGGCCGGTTCGCTGCCGGGAAGGCCGGCGTGCCCGTCGTCGTGCACACGATCCACGGCCTGCCGTTCCACCCGCATCAGCCGCGGCTGACGCACCGGCTCTACGTCACGCTCGAGCGGATGGCCGCGCGGCGCTCGGACAAGATCATCTGCGTGGCCGACGCGATGACGGCGCAGGCCGTCGCCGCCGGCGTCGCCGCGCCGGACAAGTTTGTGACGATCTACTCGGGCATGGAGCTCGACGCGTTCCTGGCGGCCGACTCGAAGCGCGACGAGGTTCGCCGCCGTCTCGGCTTTGGCCGTGGCGATCTCGTCGTTGGCAAGATCGCCCGCCTCTTCGAGCTCAAGGGGCACGAGTACGTGTTCGAGTCGTTCCGGCGGCTCGCCGGCCGGTTCCCGACGCTGAAGCTGATGCTCGTCCACGACGGCATTCTCCGACAAGACTTCGAGCAGCAGCTTGAGAAGATGGGGCTTCGCGATCGCGTCGTCTTCACCGGCATCGTGCCGCCCGACGAGATCCCGGAGCTGATCGCGGCGATGGACGTGCTCGTGCACGCGTCGCTGCGCGAGGGGCTGGCGCGCACGCTGCCGCAGGCGCTGGCGGTCGGCCGGCCGGTCGTGTCGTTCGACGTGGACGGCGCTCGCGAGGTTGTCTTCGACGACAAGACCGGCTACCTTGTCCCGGCGAAGGACGTCGACGGCCTGACGGCCGCGCTCGAGCGCCTGCTTGCCGATGCGGCGCTCCGGCAGCGGCTGGGGGCCGAGGGCCGCCGGCTCGTCGACCCGACGTTCCGCAAGGAAACGATGGTCGAGCGCATCGTCGAGCTCTACGACGAGCTGCTCGCAGTCAAAGGGAAGTAGTTGCTCGTGTGAGCCGTTGGCTCACCTGCGAACGACGAAGGTCGGGAACCGTACTTGTTTTTTTCTCAGGGCCGGAGGCGCGACAGGAGTCGCGTAAGGCCCGGCAGGTGGTAGCCTGGGGCGTGAGCCCCAGGTATCGGGGCAAGCACAACAGACAACCTGAGCCCCGTGGGGGCGGCAGAAGCTCGTCGAGGGAGGCTCGTTCTGTCGCACCTACGGCGCTCAAGGATTCTTGTTGTGGGCGTCATCCTGGGGTTTACGCCCCAGGCTACCGCTGTCGGACCTCTGGTGCGCCGCCGCTCCGCGGCTGGGCGCTGATCGGATTCCGGGTACAGAAAGGGCGCCAACAATGTGGCTTGTTGCGTATGGTGTCTTGCTCGTGGTGGCGCTGGCGATCTCATCGGCTCTGGTGCCTGTGTGTCGGCGTCTGGCGCGTCGGTACGGCCTGCTCGCGACGCCGCATCCCGACAAGGCGGAGATCCGGCCGACGCCGCTCATGGGCGGCGTGGCGATCTTTACCGCGTTCGTCGTCACCGTGCTTGGCGCGTATCTTCTCATGCTTCTCGTTCGCAGCGGCGCGCTCGCGTCGATCGTGCCCGAGCAGGTGCGGCAGTACGCGGCCGGCGTCGTGAGCCAATCGGCGCGGCTGGCCGTCATCCTCGTCGGCGGTCTCTGCGTCTTTGTGCTTGGCCTGGTCGATGACACGCGTGGGCTCGGCCCGCTGCCGAAGGTCGTCGTCGAGCTCATGGTTGCCGTTGCCCTCGTGCTGTTCGGCGTGCGGCTCTCGCTGTTTGTCCAGAGCGGCGTGCTCGCCGGGATCATCAGCGTCGTCTGGATCCTGGTCGTCATCAACGCGATGAATTTTTTGGACAACATGGACGGGCTCGCGGGCGGCGTCGCAGCGATCGCGGCGTTCTTCTTCCTGCTCACGGCCATTCAGTACGAGCAGTTCTTCGTGAGCGCGATGCTCGCGGCCCTCGTCGGCGCCGTCG
>CAZCQN010000066.1:6214-16246 GCA_964500825.1 uncultured Verrucomicrobiota bacterium
CAGTACGAGCAGTTCTTCGTGAGCGCGATGCTCGCGGCCCTCGTCGGCGCCGTCGTCGGGTTCTTGTTCTACAACCGGCATCCGGCCTCGATCTTCATGGGCGACGCCGGGTCGCTATTCCTCGGCTACATGCTCGCCGTGCTCACGATCCTCGGCACGTACTACCGGCCCGGGCATGCGACGACGTTCCCGATTGTCGTGCCGCTCGTTGTGCTGGCCGTACCGCTCTACGAGATGCTGACCGTCACCGGCATCCGGCTCCGGAAGGGGCTGTCACCGTTCAAGGCGTCGAAGCATCACTTCTCGTTCCGCATGCGCGGGCTTGGGCTCGGCGTACGCGGCGCCGTTGGGTTCATTTGCCTCGTTACGGCCTGCACGGGCGTCGCCGCGCTGCTGCTGCCGCAGCTCGACACGACCGGCGCGCTGCTCGACCTGTTGCTCGTCGCCCTCGTGCTGACGCTCGTCGCCCTCCTCGAATACTGGGGCGGCCGCCGCGCGCGTCGAGAGGCGCCGCAGGAAGATGAGGACTGACATGCCCGCTTTCGCCGTCAGGACCATCGGCTGCAAGGTGAATCAGTACGAGACGCAGCGGCTCGTCGAGCAGCTCGAGGCGCTCGGCTGGCGGCGGTGCGTCAACGGCGGGACGGCGGACCTGTGCATCGTCAACACGTGCACGGTGACGGAGGTGGCCGACGCGAAGTCGCGCCAGGCGCTGCGGCGCTTTCGGCGTGAGCATCCCGGGGCGCTCGTCGTCGCGGCCGGGTGCTATCCGGAGCGGGATCGTGCGGCGCTCGAGGCGATGCCCGAGGTTGACCGCGCGCTCGACAACGCGCAGAAAGCGCGCCTGCCCGAAGCGCTCGGTCTCGTCGAGGAGTGCGATACGCGCACGCCGTCGGGCATCTCGCGCTTCGCCGGGCACGCGCGCGCGTTCCTCAAGGTGCAGGACGGCTGCAACCGGTTCTGCTCGTACTGCATCGTGCCGTACGTGCGCGGGCGGTCGCGCAGCCGGCCGATGCGCGAGATTGTCGCCGAGGCGCGTCGCCTCGTCGAGAACAGCTACCGGGAGATTGTCCTGACCGGCGTCCATCTTGGCGACTACGCCGACGGCGAGCGAACGCTTGCCGACCTTGTCCGCGCGCTCGACGGGATCGACGGCCTGCTGCGGCTGCGCGTCAGCTCGATCGATCCGAACGATGTGACGGCCGAGCTTCTCGACGCGATCGCGTCGGGCCGCGCCGCCTGCCCGCACCTGCACGTCTCGCTCCAGAGCGGCTCGACGAGCGTGCTCGAGCGCATGAACCGCGGGTACACGCGCGAGGCGTACCTCGAGATGGTCGAGCGTGCGCAGGCGACGATACCTGATCTCGCGGTGAGCACCGATCTCGTCGTCTGTTTCCCCGGCGAGACGGACGAGGAATTCGCCGATTCGCTTGACGTGATCGAGACCGTTGGCTTCAGCAAAGTGCACGTGTTCCCGTTCAGTTCGAGGCCGGGCACAGCCGCCGCCGAGCGTACCGACGTGGTCGCGCACGCCGTCGTCAAGGATCGTCTGGCGCGCGTCGGCGAGGTTGCCGAGGCGGCGGCTCGGCGGTGTCGCGCGCGGCTCGTCGGCCGGCGCGTCGAGATTCTCGTCGAGGGCGAGACAAAGGACGGCCGGTTCGTCCACGGCTTCACGCCCAACTACTTAAAGACGTTGACCGAGAAGGACGGCGTGGTCGCGGGGGACTTGCAGCCGGTCCGCATCGCGTCGTATGATGCCACGTCTCTTCTTGGCCATGCGGAGGTCGGGCGATGATGCTGACCGGGAAACAGCTTCAGGCCATCTACGACGATTGCCAGCGCGCCTACCCGAAGGAGGCCGTGGGCATGCTTATCGGCCCGGAGGGCATGAGTCATCAGGACCGCATCGTGTCGTGCGTCAACTACCTCGACGAGCTGCACGAGTGCGACGCTGAGCGCTACCCGTGCGGCGCCGAGAGCGGCTTCGCCGTCAACCCGGATCGCCTGCTGCTGATCGACGCGGAGCTGCGCGCGAAGGGCTGGCGGATGAAGCTCATCTACCACAGCCATCCCGAGAGCGGCACGCAGCCTTCGGATATCGACCGCCGGAGCGTCCTCGGCTTCGACGACTCACCGCTGCACCCGAACGTCGAGTACATGATTGTCGCCGTCGAGAACGGCAAGGTCGTCGGCCACGCCTTCCAACGCTGGAACGAGGCAACGTCGGACTTCGTGTCCGTCTAGCTCGCCGCCTTCCTGTCGATCCACGCGCCGCCGAGGACGAGATCGCGATCGGCTCCCGCCGCACCGCAGAACACGCATGCCTGACCGGGCGTGAGGGCGCGCACCGGCTCGTCGAAGTCCACCCGGACGCTTCGCTCGTCGAGCGGCGTCACCGTTCCCATCGTGCCGGCGTCGCTGTAACGGATCTTGACGAGCGCCTCGAAGGGGGCGGTCGGTGGATCGATGCTGAGCCACGACGGCGCGTGTGCCACGAGCGCGCCCGCCATCAGGTCGTCGTCGTGGCCGACGATCAACGCGTTGCGCTCGGCGTCGATTTCGACGACGTACAGCGGCTCGCGCGCATGCCGAGACCGCGGCGCTGGCCGACCGTATAGAACGCGATCCCCTTGTGCTCGCCGAGACGGTTGCCACGCACGTCGTAGATCGGTCCGCGGGCCGGCGCGGAGCCGGCGCACCGGCCCAGGAGCTCGCCGTAGTCGCCGTCCGGGACGAAGCACACGTCCTGGCTCGCCGGCCGGTCGTGTGCGGGCAGCCCGAGCGATGCCGCGAGGCGTTGCACCTCGGTCTTACGGAGCTCGCCCAGCGGCATCAGGAGCGACGGCAGGATGGCGGGGTCGAGACTGAAGAGCGCGTATGACTGGTCCTTCGCGTCGTCGAGACCGCGCCGCAGCACGACGCGATCATTTTCTCGCGCGACGCGTGCGTAGTGGCCGGTGGCGATCCGGTCGGCGCCGAGCGAGCGGGCCGTCTCGAGCAACACGGGGAATTTTACCGCGCGGTTGCAGATGACACACGGGTTCGGCGTTCGGCCGTGCCGGTACTCATCACAGAACGGTGCAATCACACGGTCGGCAAACAGCGCACGGCGCTCAACCTCGTGCCATTCGATGCCCAAATGGTCGCAGACGGCCCGGGCCGACCGCGCCGCGTCGACGGACACCGGCACGTCGGCACCGGCGGCAGCCTGCGATTGCGGCACAAACACGAGCGTCGCCCCGATCACCTCGTAGCCCTGCTGCTGAAGCAGGGCGGCTGCGACGCTCGAGTCGACGCCGCCGCTCATACCGATGACGACTCGCGTGTTCATTCTTCGACGAGAGGTGGCCCAGGTTGTGATGAGCCAATCGTGCACGTCGGCAGGGCGATTGTCAATCGACGCGGCCGTGCGGCCGGTCGAGGCGATCAGGATGGGAGAAGGTGCGACCTACGAATTGCGTGCGGTGATGAAGATCTTCTTGCGGAAGCAGAGCGCCTTGTCTTCCGGATCGACGACGTAATTCTCTTCGCTATCGATCTGGATGAACATCTCCGACTCGTGCTCGGGCTCGTCGTCTTCCGGCTCGTCCTTGTCGATCTTGAGCTTCTTGATGTCGAGCTGCTCGTCGTTGAAATCGAAGAACGAGTGTATGCTGAACGCGCCAAGAATGTTGTCCATGCTGATGTCGACGGTCAGCCGCTTGTCGCAACTGATCGGCTCGAGGTTCTCCTCCATCTCGGAGCGGAACACGTCGCTCGATCGCTTGTAGAGGTCGAGCAGCTTGAGCAGCGTCGATTCGAGGAACACCATGCCCGACCGGCTCAAGTTCGGTTTGCTGATCTTCTTGTCCATGAAGTAGATGTTCGTGTAGATGAGCCGGCTCGTCGTCTCGTGCTTCGTGATGAAGTGGTAGTGGTTCGGCGTGCTCGAGATGACGCTCACCTCGCGATCAGTCGGAATCATGTCGTCCTGATCGGCGACCGTCTGATTGATCATCGAGATGACCTCGTCCGGAGACGGCCCGGCGTTGTCGTCATGCGAGGGGAGACGGAAGTCCATGCGTCCAATCCTTTGGCGCGCGTGCGTTACTCCATTCAAAGCCGTACGATCTCTGCTGTGACATCATCGGAAGATGGGCCGCGGGGTTTAGGCGTCTTTGCGCTTTTTCGTGGCTCGTTCTCGACGAGGATGCGCGACGCGAATCGGCAAAATCTTCCCCCGTCTTGCGCGACGAGAACGCACGTGACCTGCTCAGGAGAAGGCTCTGGCTGCTCGACGAACAGTCAGGTGAATGACGAGTGCGACGGGCGTGTGGAGGGGCGTGCGAGCCAGGCGCGCGGTGATCGCTAGCTCTCGGTGCCGACTACTCGGGTACGGCGACCGATTCCTGCGGCGGGATGGCGATCTCGCGGTAGTCGATCTCGATCTTCTTGGCCTTCCATCGGCCGAGCCGGAACACCACGTATGCCCCAGCGGCGTGCAGCGTGTAGGCGATGACCATCGCGATCCACACGCCGCGAATGCCGATGCCCAGCACCGAGGGGAGCTTCCAGGCCAGCAGCAGCATGAGCCCAACGGCGCCCGCCGTGAGCAGCATCGGCACGACCGTGTAGCCGGCACCTTCCATCGACTTGCTCAACACGATCGCGAGACCGACGAACAGGTAGACTGACGCAGCGAAGCGAAGGTACTCGGCGCCGGTGGCAATCACGGCGGCATCGCGCGTGAACAAGCGCATGAAGAACCGGGGGAACAACACGCCTACCACCGAGCAGATCGCCATGAACAGGCTGTAGATCATCACCGAGGTCCACACCGACCGGACGGCGCGATCGGGCTTCCTGGCGCCGAGGTTCTGTCCCACCAGCGTCCCCGAGGCTCGACCGATTCCGAAGCCCGGCATCAGCGCGAGCATAATCGTCGTCTGCCCGGTCCGCAGCGCGGCCATGGCGGTCGCCCCAAACTGCTCGCTCACGATCTTGAACAGCAGCACGCCGGACGCTGCTCGGATCATCATCTGCAGCGCGCTCGGCACGCCGATGAATAGCAATTGCTGCATCGTGGCGAGGTTGAACCGGAAGTGCCTCGGCTCGACGTGGACCCTCGACAGGCCACGGCGCAGAACGAACACACCGATAAGACAAAACACGCCGCGCCCGATGACCGTCGCCAGCGCGGCACCACGCACGCCAAGGCCAAGCCCCCAATCGAATATGAAGATCGGGTCGAGAATCAGGTTGACCAGATTCGCGCCGCCGAAGAGCCACAGGGGCGTGATCGCGTCGCCGGCGCCCTGAAGGATCGAGCCGATGAGAAACAGCATGACCATGGCCACGCTCGCGACCATGAGCACCTCGAGGTACTCCACCCCGAGCTGCAGTACGTGATCCCGCGCGCCGAGCCAGAAGAGAATCGGCCGCGAGAAGAGAATGCCGATCACGGCCAGCGCAACCGAGAGCACGAGGCAGATCACGAACGAGTTGAACACCGTGATGGCCGCCTTGTCCGGTTCGCGCTCGCCCACGAACCGCGCCACCATCGCCGTCGTGCCGATCGTGAGCCCGACCAGCATCGTGATGATCAGGAACATCACTTGCCCGGCGGCCCCGACGGCCGCGAGCGCGTCGCGGCTGTAGGGCAGCCTGCCGACGAACACCGTGTCGACAAACCGGAACACGACCGTGAACGACTGCGTGAGCGCCACCGGCAGCGACAGGATCACCACGTTGCGCAGGATGCTGCCCTTCGTGAGGTCCTCGGGCGGGCGGATAATCTGCCTCAGAAGCGGTGGCGGCATCCCGTCTCCCTGGTTCGGCTCCTGATGCGCTGCGAGCTCCCGCTGAAGCGCTTGCCTCCGGAACCGGTGCGGCCTCAACCTATCACGGCGTCCGTCGGCGTGGCAACGGCGGCGGAACCGGGAGCAGCCGGTTGACGGGCTTGTGGTCGCGCCTTGCGCCATCGGACAGCCGAGCCCCAGATGATGTGTGTTCTCGGCTCCGGACCACCAGATATTGGTGCGTTTTTCCCTTTGTCAGCCGCACGGAGTCTGGTAAGCTATCGCCATCAGGGGGCTTGCGGCGACCCGTTCGCCGCCGAGCACTCCGTCCTTGGGGGAACGTCTTGGCCTCCGTGGGGGTGCGTCGTGGCTCCGCGTCTCGAAAGGAGACCCGTGTACTTCAAGCGCCTGGAACTGATCGGCTTCAAGTCGTTCGCCAACCGGAGTGTCTTCGACTTCGAGCCAGGCGTCACCGCCATCGTCGGCCCGAACGGCTGCGGCAAGAGCAACATCAGCGACGCGATCCGCTGGGTGCTCGGCGAGCAGAACCCACGCGACCTGCGCGGCCAGCACATGGAGGACGTGATCTTCAACGGCACCGCCGACGAGAAGCCGATGGGCATGGCCGAGGTGAGCCTGACGCTGTCGAACGCCGACCGCCTGCTGGACATCGATTTCGACGAGCTGACGATCGCCAGGCGCCTGTTCCGCTCGGGCGAGAGCCGGTACCTCATCAATAAGAAACCGTGCCGGCTCAAGGACATCCAGGACTTGCTCGTGGGCACCGGCATCGGGCTTGAGGCGTACTCGCACTTCGAGCAGGGTGAGATCGAGCAGGTCCTGAGCGCCAGGCCCGAAGAGCGCCGCGCCGTCTTCGAGGAAGCCGCCGGCATCATGAAGTACAAGGCCGACCGGCGCGCCGCCCTGCGCAAGCTCGAGGCGACCGAGGAGAACCTCGTCCGGATCAATGACATCATTCGCGAGGTCAAGCGCCAGATCCGCTCCCTCGACCGCCAAGCGGCCAAAGCCCGCCGCCACAAGCGGCTCACCGACGAGCTCACCCGGTACGAGGTCGGCCATCTGCTCCACAGCCGCGACGTGCTCGGTGCCGAGCTCGAGCGGCTGGCCGGCACGCACGACAAGGCCAAGGATGACCTGCGCGGGCTCTACGCCGAGATCGAAACACGCGACGACGAGATCGAGACGCGTCGCGCCAGGCTCGCCGAGCACGAACGGCAGTTCGAGGCGCTCCAGACGCGCAAGCTCGAAATCCTGCGCGCCCTCGACCACGAGCGCAACACGATCTCGCTCAACGAGCAGCGCATCGCCGATGCCGAAGCCGCCGAGGTCGCCGCCCGCGAGCAGATCGAGGCGATCGAGCAGCAGATCAAGGCGCTCGGCGATGAGCTGGCCCGCGGACGCGTCGAGTTCGAGGCCCAAGAAAACGGCCTCCGCGAGGCCGAACACGCGCTGGCGGCCCAGGAAGAGACGGTCGGTGCCGAGGCCGCCGCGCTCGACGAGGAAGAGGCCGCCGCGGCCGATGCCGCGCGCCGCTCGCTCGAGCTTGTCCACCGCGAGATCAAGCTGACGCATGAGCGCGAGGCGCTCGAGCGACGCCTCGACGAGCACCGTGCTGCCGCCTCGAGCCTGCGCAGCGAGCAGGACCAACTGCGCGAGCGCCTCGAGCAGCTCGCCGGCGAGCAGGCCGCCCTCGCCGAGCGTCGCGGCGCGCTGGAGGCCGACGCGAAGCAGGCGCGCGACGACGAGGCGACGCTGCGTGGCTCGCTCCACGACGTGACCGACCGCCTTGGCCAGCACGCGGCGCGCCGCCAGCAACTGGCGCGCGAGCTTGCCGAGGTCCGCTCGCAGCACGAGCTTCTGTGCGAGATGCGCGACAACTTCGAGGGCTACCACCACGGCGTCAAGAGCGTGCTGCGCGCGGCCGCCGACGACGAGGGTCTCCTGCCCGGCGTCTACGGCACCGTGGCCGAGCTGCTCCGCGTGCCCGAGGAGTTTGAGGCCGCGCTCGAGGCGGCGCTCGGCAGCGCGCTCCAGTACGTGGCTGTGGCGACCGGACGCGATGCGGAGCGCGCCATCGCTCACCTCAAGGAAACGAACAGCGGGCGCGCGACGTTTCTGCCCTACGACCTGCTGCGACCCTCGCCGGTCGATGACACACTCATGGCCGAGTTGTTCGAGAGCGGCATGGGCCTCGTCGCTCCGGCGAGCGAGGTCGTCTCATGCGACGACCGCGACCGGATCCTCGTCGACATGCTGCTGGGCGGCACCGTGCTCGTCGAGGACTTCGATGCCGCGCTCCGCATCGCTGAGCGGAAACGCTACCCCTTCCGGTTTGTCACGCGCGCCGGCGAGGTCTTTTCCGCACGCGGTGTGATCAGCGGAGGGCGCACCGGACGGCGCGAGCACGGGCTGCTGTCGCGTGAGGCGCGCATCGCGCAGCTCGATGGGAAAGCCAAGCGGCTCGCCGCCGAGCACGATGGCGCCGAGGCCGAGGAACGCGCATGCGCTCGCGAGGCCGGGTCGCTCGAGCTCGAACTCGAGACGATCGCGGCTCGGATGCGGCCGCTCGACGAGCAAGCGGCGCAGGTCGCGCACGACCTCGCCATGGTCAGCGCGTCGCGTGAGGCGCTCGAGGCGCAGCGCGAAACGCTCGCCGGGCGAATGGCCGCGCTCAGCGAGGAGACGGCCCGCGATAGCGCCCGCCGCGAGGAGCTGGGGGGCGCCTCGGCTGTACTCGACGAGGAGCGGCGCGTGCTCGACCAGGAGAACGAACGCCGCACGGCCGCGGTGGCCAAGGGCCAAGCGGCTGCTGCCGACGCGCACCGGAAGCTCACCGAGCTCAAGGTTCAGGTCTCCTCGCTTCACGAGCGCCTTGCGGCCGCTCGCGCACAGCACGAGCGGATCGCCGGCGACACCGAGCGCCGCAAGGCTGAGATCGCCGCCCGGCGCGGCCAGGTCGAGGCCGACCGGCAGAATGCCGAGCGCTTGCGCGACGAGATCACCCAGGCGCGCGCCAAGATCGAGGCGCTCTCGGGCGAGAAGGCAGAGGCCGAGCGCTCGATCGAGGCCCTCGACGAGCAGCGCGCCGAGATCGGCACTGCGCTCGGCACGCTCGAGGCGAAGCTCAAGGACAAACGCCGCCTGCTCCACGAGACGCAGGAGTCGGAGTCGGACCTGAACGCCGGGCTGACCGAGGCGCGGCTCGCCGTCGAGCGCATCGACGAGCGGCTGCGCAGCGAGTACAAGCTCGCGCACGACGAGCCCGTGGCCGAGCGGTTCCCCCCGGACTCGAGGTGGGACGAGATCGCGGCCCGCATCGAGCAGGTTCGGGCCAAGATCGACTCGCTCGGGCCCGTCAACGTCTACGCGATCGAGGAATACGAGCGGCTCGAGGAGCGGCACACGTTCCTCGTCACAGAGCAGGACGATCTGATCAAGGCGAAGGAGTCGCTGCTCAAGGCGATCTCGAAGATCAACCGCACGAGCCGTCAGCTCTTCAAGGAGACGTTCGAGCGGATCCGCGTCTCATTCCGCGAGATGTTCGCGACGCTGTTCGGCGGCGGCAGGGCCGACCTCATCCTCGACGACGAAGCCGACCTGCTCGAGTGCGGCATCGAGATCATCGCCAGCCCACCGGGCAAGAAACTGCAGAACATCACCTTGCTCAGCGGCGGCGAGAAGGCGATGACGGCCATCTGCCTGCTCTTCTCGATCTTCCACGTCAAGCCCTCACCGTTCTGTATCCTCGACGAGATGGACGCTGCGCTCGACGAGCCGAACATCATCCGGTTCAACGACACGCTCAAGCACTTCGTCGACGGATCGCAGTTCATCATCATCACCCACAGCAAGCGCACGATCGCGATGGCCGACGTCCTGTACGGCATCACAATGGAGCGCTCCGGCATCTCGAAGGTGGTGTCGGTCAAGTTCCGCGACTCCCTGCCCGCACCCCAACTGGCCGACGAGGCATAGCAGTCCCTCGACGCGGCATGGCGGCCTTTCCAGGAGCAACGGGGACGACCATTCCACGCCCGCGCAACGGGCGGCATTTTGTAGCCTTGGGCGTCATGGGCTGTTGAAAGCGTGCGATGTCGGTTTCCCGCTCGTTGCCCCGAAGGGGCTTCATAGCACAGCCCAGGGCAACGCCCTGGGGGACGGGGCCGAGACAAACAGACTGATAGCCTGCTATGAGGCACCCTCGTCAAGGTGTGTTGTTGACGATGTCTTGTTC